>JBMNQG010000101.1:0-2509 GCA_050944015.1 Oscillospiraceae bacterium | reverse complement strand
CGGGGGTGACGTATAACATTGACATGGAAAAGCTCAAGGAGCTGGAGGCTAAGCCTGTTTTTTATAAGGATGTGGTAGTGGCTACGGGGATTCCCCCGGTAAACGGTGAAGACGGGAAGGCGGAATTCCTTTTTGATGTAAAAAAGGACAGCTTTAAGCCAAAGGAAAACGAGGACGGCACGGTAGACTTCCGGGACCTTGACCAAATACAAAATGTTACCAAAGGGCAGGTGCTTTGCAGGATTACGCACCCCACGGAGGGAAAGCCGGGCATGTCCGTCCTGGGTATGGAGCTGAAACAGAAAAAGGGCAAGCCAGCCCCAGCCCTTTCAGGAAAAAACACCATGCTCAGCGAGGACGGCACCGCTATTATTTCCAAGATAGATGGTCAGGTGGATTTTGTAGGCGGAAAGATAAACGTCAGCAATATCTACATTGTCAGAGGGAATGTGGATGTTTCCACCGGCAACATAAAGGTAGCGGGAAGCCTGATTGTCCGGGGCATGGTAACCCAGGGCTTTACAATTGAAGCCGCGGAAGATATCGAGGTCAGCGGCACGATAGAATCTGCTACTGTTATAGCAGGCGGGAATATTTGGATAAAAAGCGGCATTACCGGAAGCGAGATTAGCGCCGGGGGAAACATCAAGTGCAAGTTTATTGAAAACTGCAAGGTTTTTGCCAAAGGCGAGGTCAGCGCAGAATACATTTTGAACAGCGAAATAAAATGCGCAAAGGACCTCAAGATTACCGGGAGGAGGGCCAGGATTATTGGCGGCAGCTGTCTGGTTGGGAGTAATATTGAAGCCGCCACCATCGGCTCCCCCTCAAACGTCAAAACAAAGCTTGTAATTACAAATGAACAGGCCATTCTGGGGCATTATCAGGAACTCTCGGAACTGGTGCCGGTTCTGGAAAAACAGATAGAAAGCCTGAAACCCCTGTACAATCTGCTGAAGCAGATGGAGTTGGCCAATCGGCTTACTCCTGAAAAACGGGAGATTTATGATAATGTCTCCAAGCAACATAATACCACCATTAACAAGTTGGAAGAAGTCAAAAGAAAGCTGGACGAGATTATCAATTACCAATCTGCCAAAGGTTATGGCAAAGTCATTTGCACCGGCACAATTTATCCCGGCACGGAAATAGTTATCGGGAACGATAAGTATAACGTCAATGAGCCATTGCAATTCTCCTCATTTTACTTCTATAAGGGTGAAATATGCCTTGGACCCGCAAGATAAGTTAGGTTAAAAAATGAAAATATAATGTTTTTAGTAAAGGCCCGTACCAAACTGTTTTGGCGCGGGCCTATTTTATGGGGCTCCTTACAGTAAATATTATACGAAGTTAAAGGCTTATAAGGATAATAAAAAAGCCAGGCAAGCATACTATCATAGCATTGTCATTTGAGCTTAATGCAGGCCGTAAGGAGAGATAAAAATGCAGTTGCGCTTTGAGACCGTGTATTACGAGCCGAATACGCTTAACTACGAGCTGGGAAAAATGCTCAGAACAAAATATGCGGACCTGCCCTGGGTTGAAATTGAAAACCATAACTATATACCGGAACTGACGGCAGCGGAAAACCGGGGATTTCCAAAGTTAAAAAGCCTTCTCATCATTGGAGTGAGAAAGACGCACAAATACGTGCCGAACCATAAGGTTTCCGACTGGCTTGTGCCGTTTACGTCTTCAGGCTGCAGGGCTATGTGCCTGTACTGCTATTTGGTATGCAATTTCAACAAATGCTCCTATCTTCGGCTGTTTGTAAACCGTGAGCAGATGATGGACAGGCTGCTTAAAAAGGCAAATGCCGCCACTGTGCCCCAATGCTTTGAGATTGGCAGCAACAGCGATTTGGTGCTGGAAAACATGGTAACGAACAATCTGCGCTATACTATTGAGCGCTTTGGGCGGGAAGGCAGGGGGCATTTAACTTTTCCGACGAAATTTGATATGGTCGAGCCCTTGCTTAATCTTGAACACGGGGGTAAGACAATATTCCGAATGAGCGTAAACCCTCAGGATATCATTCGCCGCATAGAGCTTGGCACCTCGCCCTTGCACTCCCGTATTCAGGCCTTGAACAACGTGGCGGAAGCAGGGTACCCGGTGGGGCTGTTGATAGCGCCGGTAATTCTGCTTAAGGACTGGAAACGGCAGTACAGTGAACTGATAGCGCAGCTTGCCGATGAACTCAGTGAAAAGGTCAGGAAAACGGGTTTTATTGAGATAATATTGATGACCTACAGCTTCGTGCATAACGCCATCAATAAAGAGACCTTTCCCGGAGCCGTGCAGCTCTACGACAGGGAGGCCATGGTGGGGCGCGGGCGCGGCAAATACAGCTACCGAAATGATTTGCGCGAAGAAGCCGAGGCCTTTTTCCGCCAGGAATTGGCGGACAAATTAGGCACCATGCCGATACTGTATATTTCTTAACGTACGGGGCACTAGGAAAAAGACGGGTTCTCCCGCCTTTTCGCCATGCGTAAGGTATTGG
>JBMNQG010000100.1:0-2528 GCA_050944015.1 Oscillospiraceae bacterium | reverse complement strand
TTCTTCAATCCTGCCGTTTTCAATAGTCACTTTAACCGGTACGTCGCCTAAAAAACCGCGGGACGAGGCGAAATATACCCCGTCTTTCAAATTGGTCCCACTCATCGGACAACCTCCTGATTTTTTTAATATTCAATAACGATTAGCCATGTCTATGTAATCCAGCGAACCGGCCTGGCGTGTCTCGGCACCTGCCCGAACTGCTTAAAAGCGGGATAACCTATGCACAAGGCGGCGTAAAGCTGCCAGTCGCCTTCAAAGCCCAGTTCTTTCTTAATTTCTGGTATGGCGTTAATGACCCTGGAAAAACCGCACCAGCACGACCCCAGGCCCAGGGAGGCGGCCACAAGGCTCATTGTCTGGCCACATATTCCCGCGTGGATTTCGGGGTCCGTAAACTTATTATTGCAGGCAATGAAGATAATCAGCGGCGCATCGAAAAGCACGGGGAGTTCCCGGCTTACTATGCTTTTCATGCCTCCCTGGACCCGCGGGTCGAAGACGCCCACGGGTTCGGTATCCAGCAGCTTCATGGCATGCTCTTCTTCCGTATACAAATGGTAAATGGAGCGCCAGAACTCATAAAGCCGCTCATCAAGCTGCCGGATATACTCCCTGTTTGTAACGACCGTGAATTTCCAGGGCTGGTGGTTGCCCCCGCTGGGGCAAAAGCGTCCAGCCTCCAGGATGCGTTCAATTAAAGGTTTGGGCACCTCCTTCTTGCTGAAATTCCGAACACTTCTCCGATTGAAAATCAGCCTTTCAAGTTCATTCCACCCGACCGGTTCCCCGCTGGCATCTTTGGCTTCCGCCGGTTCTTTGAGTTCCGGAAAACCGGTGTCAAAATAATTCCCGCTCTCCACGCTGTACTGGCTGCCTATTGATATGGCCCCCTGAGGGCACGCAACCATGCAGTTAAAGCAGGAAAAACACCTATAATCCTGCTTCAGGCGTGGATGGCACTCCTGGTCCAACTCCCAGCATTTAAAAGGGCAGTTTTTAACGCACAGACCGCAAGATATGCATTTTTCCGTATCGCATACCATTACACCATTGTTGATCCCCTCAGGATGAAGAATCTGCTTTTTTATCTCAAGTTCCATAGGCCAGTCCCCCTTTTTTTGCAGATGGATAGCTTAAGCAGCGGTCATAAATTTAGCAGATATTTTCCTCTGTTCAACAATAGAGCTTCATGTTTAGGATTTATAAGTATCAGAAACTTTTCCTTTTTCATCGCGGCGACTGCAATCTGCGCCACCTCGTCGGGAGACTGCATAGCCTGAGAGCACACATTTACGGGCATTTCGCGCCCTCTATCCCCGGCATGGCGGAGATTTGAGAAAAAGTTTGTTGCCACAAGCCCCGGACAAAGGAGCGAGACGGCTACGCCCTTTGGTTTAAGGTAACTTCTCAGGCCTTCGGCCAGTCCTGTGACGCTAAATTGGGAGGATATGTAAGGCAGGCAGTTTGCCGTCTCTTCAGGTGTCGGAAGCATCAGCCCTGACTGAGATGAGGTTATCAGCACATAACCGCCACCGTTTTTATAAAAATGAGGAAGTATGGCATTAATGCACTTTATTGTCCCAAATAGATTGATATTAAAAACAGCCTGCCAGTCGTCCACCGAATGGTCTTCAAAAAAACCATGGGAACCGATTCCCGCGTTGCAGGCAAGAATGTCTATTCTGCCGAAAGCGAAAATCGCTACTGCAACAGCTTCAATAACGCTTGAGTCATGAGAAACGTCGCAGTACACGGCTATGGCTCTCCTGCCCATTTCCTCTATCGACCGACGAACTTCCTCGCTGCGCACCATATCTATGTCGGCTATGGCTACGTCCGCCCCTGCTTTTGCGAAATTCAGCGCGAGAGCGCGCCCGATACCGCTTGCAGCGCCTGTAATAAACGCCGTCTTCCCCTCTAGTTCCATTTAGGCAAGGCATCCTCCTTTATAAACAAATACGGTAAAATACGGTAACCGACCAAATAAGTATAGCAACCGGCATGCCAAATTGCAGCATACGGCTAGGGCCGTCATATTATATACAGTTCTCGCCTAACCGAGGCGCTTGATTGCTTCTGAATATGCAAAATTGCGCATACCCCGCCCCTGCAAAAAGCGCATTGGTATGCCAAGACCCCGCGAAATTGCCGCGGGGCCTGTAATTTCAAATACTGTATTTGCTCTTTTTCCTTACCAGGGTGGATATGTCGATGCCCAGGTACTGGGCCGCTTCCTGAAGGGTCCGTTTATCCCTCAACGCCGTCTCAATTATATTCTTTTCATACGCAGCCACCATCTCTTTTAACCCTCTGGGCCTGGATTCCTTTCCTTCAGCAGGGAGGAGATCCAGTATTCTTGTTTCGGAATGGCCCAAAAACTTTTCGGCCACACGAAGATCGTCTATGCCTATCCTATCCCCGGAAGAAAATATTATCAGCTTCTCCATGAGGTTTTTAAGTTCTCGGATGTTTCCGGGCCAATCATACTTGAAAAAGAGATCATATAGTTCCAATGACAGGTACGC
>JBMNQG010000099.1:0-2807 GCA_050944015.1 Oscillospiraceae bacterium | reverse complement strand
CATGCACGCTGTTCTTTACGGCCGGCTTCCCACCCGAGACGTGGGTAAATGTCAAGCCTGAGGAATACAAAAAGAAGAAAAACGAGATTGCGGAAAAAATGATTACCTTATATGAAGAAACCCTCGGCATCACAATTAAGCCTTATATTGAGGAAATCTCCGTCGCCACGCCTATAACCTTCGCGCGCTACCTGAATACGCCACATGGAACGCCATACGGCTATCAGATTGCGCCCTGGGACACCATGATAGTCCGCATTATGAACATGAACAACGAGCAGGTTATGCCCGGGCTGCGTTTCTGCGGTGCCCACGGTGAAAGGGCCGACGGCTACAGTGAGACTTACATACAGGGCAACACTGCCGGTATGCTGACTGTTAAAGATGCAAAGGAGGGCAAGTAATATGGCAAACTACAATCTCAGTACCCTTGACCCCATGAAGTTTACCACGCTAATTCCCACCAGAGAGGCGGTTATCGCCCAGGCGCCGGCGGCTCCCCTTCCGCAGCCGGATGATTTCCCAGTTAACGCGCTTGCCCAGGCCCTCCATCCCTGCAGGCAGTATCTTGTGGTTTCAGCGGTGCGCCAGCTCAGCGACGACTGCAAGTGCTATGAACTGCGACCCGATCCTTCCAGGGGAACCGACAAACTGGCGTATTTTTCTGCCGGCCAGTATGTCAGCGTGTTTTTGGATGTTGACGGCCGCAGGATTAACCGCCCCTATTCAATCTGCTCATCCCCCAGGGAGTCCTTGGAAGGGAAATACGAACTGGCCGTTAAGCTTGTACCTGGAGGAATCGCCTCCCAGTATATACTGGACAACTGGCAGGTTGGCACTAAGGTGGAGGTTTCCGGACCTGTTGGTGAGTTCGACTATCAGCCCCTTCGCGACGCCAGGACCGTAATCGGTATAGCGGGAGGAAGCGGAATTACGCCTTTCCTGTCCTTCGCAAAAGCCATTGTGGATGGGGAAGAGGATTTTAACCTGACCCTGCTTTACGGCAGCCGCACCGAGGACGGCATTATTTTCAGGGAAGAGTTTGATGATCTGGCCGCCCGGTGCGAAAGAATAAAGGTTGTCCATGTGTTAAGCGATGAGGAGAGGGAAGGCTTCGAGCACGGATTCATCACCGCCGAGCTGATACGCAAATACGCGCCGGAGGGCAAGTATTCGGTCTTCCTGTGCGGGCCCCAGGCTACGATTTCGTGGAAAAGGAGCTGAAAAAGCTCAATCTGGAAGGAAAGTACATACGCCGAGATTTGTACGGGGAGTTCTTCAACCCCAAATCACAGCCGGATTACCCCTCCGAAGTACCCGAGACCGTGAATATAACTGTATCGGTTTGCGACGAGACGAGAACCGTTGTCGGCAGTACAAATGATTCGGTGCTGAGGATTCTGGAGAACAACGGGATTGAAGCCCCTGCCCGCTGCCGGAGCGGCGAATGCGGATGGTGCCACTCGTATCTGGCCAGCGGAAAGGTATATATACCAAAGCAGATGGATTACCGCCGGCTTGCAGACGAAAAATACGGCTATATTCATCCCTGCTGTTCCTTCCCCTTGTCCGACCTAGAGATAGTAGTGCCGCCGGCGAAATGATCAATAATCCCAACGGGACAGCAAACGGGCATGGCTATCCGGCCATGCCCCTTTTGCTGTGCTGAAACTATGAGGATGCTGACCTATTGCATAAATTCCTAAATCGCGTTAAGCTTAAATGGAAACTGTTGCTTCAGTACAAAAGCTTTTTAGGGAGGCTTGCCTATGAAAGGCGCAATAATAGGAGATATTATCGGGTCCATTTACGAATTTGACAATTACCGGGCCGAGGACTTCCCTTTTTTCAGAGAGGAATGTTTTTTCACCGACGACACCGTAATGACAATTGCTGTGGCGGACGCCCTTATGAGCACCATGGGAGCTTCTGACGAGGAAATTCTCGCCGCATTAACCGAAAAAATGCAGTATTATGGCCGGCTGTATCCCGACGCGGGATACGGCGGAAGGTTTGCCAAATGGCTTGTCGGAGACAATCCGAAGCCTTACAGCTCCTGGGGAAATGGGGCACCCATGCGCTGCTCCGCGGCGGGCTGGCTTGCCTCGTCCGTAGAGGAGGCAAGGCGCTTGGGGAGCCTGACCGCCATGCCGACCCATAACCACCCCGAGGGGGTCAAGGCGGCCGCACTGACTGCGGAGCTTATTTTTCTTGCCAGAAAGGGAGTGGATATGACAGCCCTCCGGGAGCGGGCAGCCCGGGAGTACAACCTGCCTGAGATTGATAAAATCCGCAGTACATACAGGTTCGACGTGTCCAGCCAAGGTACCATGCCCGTCGCCCTTTCCGCATTCTTTGAAAGCACTTCCTTTGAAGGCGCTATACGCAGGGCAGTATCTGCCGGCGGAGACAGCGACACCATCGCCGCAATTGCAGGAAGCATAGCGGAATCCTATTATGGAGTTCCGGACGGCATATGGCGGCAGGCGGCGAAATATCTTGACCCCCCGCTTATGGCGGTGGTCGATGAGTTTTACGGGTTAATTTGATAGACAAAGCGGGCGTTCCGACAATGGGACGCCCATTTTAACATATTAATAAAATGATACTTATACATCTGTGAAAGGTTTAGGTTACTGCCGGTAAGTAGAAAGAAAATCTTCCAGCCTTGTCATCGCCTCGCGGAGAGTTCCGATTTCAGGCAGATAGACTATCCTGAAGTGGTCGGGAGATGGCCAGTTAAAGCCGGTTCCGTGCACCAGAAGCACCCTTTTGCTCCTGAGAAAATCCAGCACAAAACCTTCGTC
>JBMNQG010000098.1:0-2969 GCA_050944015.1 Oscillospiraceae bacterium | reverse complement strand
GTATTTAAAAAATTTCAAATATGAATTAAAAACATCAAATCTTTAAGACAGTACAGAGATGCTGGCAAGGTTTGATTATATGGTGTCTGAATATGCGTTCTGCGCTTTTCGGCCGTATAGTTGCGCCTTGTCTTGCATTCAAAGACAAGGTTTTTTTATGCCTGAAAGGAGGAGAAGAAGGACGGATGAAGTTCAAAGCCCGGATAATGAACGAGGACGACGTGAGGCGGGCTCTCCTGCGCATTTCGCACCAGATTATCGAAAAAAACCACGGGACTGAAAACTTGTGCCTTATCGGCATCAAGACCAGAGGAGCGCCCCTGGCCCGCAGAATCGCCCAGAACATCAAGGCAATCGAAAACGTGGATGTTGATGTGGGCGAGCTGGATATTACCCTATACAGGGACGATTTGGACAAACTAAGTCTGGACCCTGTAGTGAACGAAACTAATGTCCCGTTTTCCGTCGTGGACAGGACCGTTGTTCTGGTGGACGACGTAATATTTACCGGCAGAACCGCCCGGGCCGCCATGGACGCGGTTATGGCCATAGGCCGGCCGGCCAAAATACAGCTGGCGGTCCTTATCGACAGGGGGCACCTGGAGCTGCCCATAAAGGCCACCTATGTGGGCAAAAATATTCCGACCTCACTGAAGGAAGTGGTTGCGGTGCGCCTGACGGAACAGGACGGCAAAACTGAAGTGGTAATTCTTGAAAAAGAATAGATTAATTTAAAGAAAAGGGGAGTTAAGAATGATTAAGACAAGCAACGTTATCGGCTACTTGCCCGACGAGCGGCCTACACCATGGAGATTGTTCCTGTACGCCCTGCAGCAGGTTATCGTCATGTTCCCGGCAACGGTGACGGTGGCTCTGATTACCGGCTTCCAGGTATCCACCACCATATTCGCCAGCGGTTTGGCGACGATCTGCTTCGTGTTCATAACCGGCAAGAAAATTCCCATGTACTACGGTTCCAGCTTTTCATACCTCTCGGCCATATCGGGCCTTACCGCCGCACAGGGTTTTGCCAAGGTAAACGGCATACTTCCGACGGAGGCCATACAGATTGCCCAGTTCGGAATTGTGGCCTCCGGCCTTGTGTCCATCGCCGCAGGCCTGCTGGTGAGGGTTTCCGGCAGGGACGTGGTTGAAAAAATCCTGCCGGCCTCCATTACAGGCTCCATAGCCATGATTATCGGACTTACCCTGGCGGGCAACGCGCTCATGGACGCGGCCCCGGTGACCGGCGCGGCGGGAGTCCAGGGCTCCGGCTGGGTATGGGTGGTCTCGCTGGCCACGCTTCTGTCCACAGTGTTTTTCTCCAAGTACCTGAAAGGCTTCCTGGGACAGCTTCCCCTCCTGCTGGGCGCCGCCGTCGGCTGCGCGGTCGCCGGAATCATATATCTGGCGGGAGGCGAGGAAATGAACCTGTTCCGCAGCCTGCCCCCCGAGGTTCTGGAAGCGTCGGCCTGGAAGCTGGGAGACGGAAGCATTTTCGCCCTGCCCGCCTTCTCCCTGCCTAAAGTCTCCTGGGCCGCGGTTGCCGCAATCATGCCCATCGCCATAGCCACCATACCGGAATCCACCGCCCATGTGTACCAGCTTGACATATATGTGAACAACCTGGCCGAGCAGAAGGGCAGGAAAATGAACTACAGACTGGCGGATATGCTGGATATGAACCTGATAGGCGACGGCCTCTGCGACATGATATCCGGCTTTGTGGGAGGCCCCGCGGGAACCAACTACGGAGAGAATATCAGCACAATGGCGATTACAAAGGTGTTTTCCGTGCCTGTGCTGCTGGTTTCGGGAATAATCGCAATGGTAATCTCCTTCTTCACTCCTCTTATCCGAGTCATATACGGCATTCCCCTGGCCGTTATAGGCGGGCTTGAGGTATACCTCTTCGGCGCAATCGCCGCTCAGGGCATCGCCATCATGATAGATAAGCAGGTGGACATGTTCAGCGCCAAGAATATCGCTGTAATAGCCACCATCATGGTCATAGGCATCGGCGGACAGTACGCCTTCGGCGGAACCATCCCCTTCTTCGGAATCAACGTGCCCTGCATCGCGGGAGCCGCCATCTTCGGAATCCTGCTCAACCTGGTTCTGAGCATCGGCGAGAAGAAAAAAGGCGAAAGCGTTTCAAACCAATAGCGTAAAAACAGCATAATAAATGTAAATAGCGGCCGTGACTGCGGCCGCTATTTTTTATCATCATATTGACATGTA
Source organism: Oscillospiraceae bacterium (assembly GCA_050944015.1). GTDB lineage: Bacteria > Bacillota > Clostridia > Oscillospirales > Oscillospiraceae > DUOX01. The sequence goes on along the minus strand of JBMNQG010000098.1, from coordinate 728 downwards.
AAAATAATAGTATTAATATGAAAAGTAAGAAAAGTAATACTATTATGAAGAGAGGCTGTGCCATGGGAAGTTCAAAAAAGGGCGAGCGCTATTTTATGACCAGCGTCAAAATAGGGCCCAAGGGACAGATTGTAATTCCAAAAGAGGCGCGGGAAATGTTCGGCCTTGAGCCCGGGGATACGATAGTTCTCCTTGCCGACAGTAAGAAAGGGATAGCTCTCCAGAGAATTGATAAACTCCACCCGTTTCTGAAAAAGACATTTGACGCTCTGGGGGACGAGGAATAATGAACGTGCTGGAGGTTCAAGGCCTGTCGAAACATTACCCTTCATTTGAGCTGAAAGACGTCAGCTTCAATGTGCCAAAGGGCGCAATCATGGGCTTTATCGGGCGAAACGGCGCAGGGAAAACCACCACATTGAAATCGATCCTCGGGCTTGTTCACGCCGACGGCGGGGAAGTAAGGTTTCTCGGAAAAGATGTCCGGGAAGACGAAAGGTTTTTCAAGGAAAACACAGGCGTGGTCCTCGGCGGAACAGATTTTTATCCAAAGAAGAAGCTGCGCACAATTACGAAAGTCACATCAGCCTTTTACCCTGCCTGGGATTTTGAAAAATACCGTCATTACTGCAAAGTTTTTGAGCTTGACGAAAACAAGCGGGTTGACGAGCTGTCCAGCGGGATGAGGGTCAAGTATCTTATTGGCTTTGTTTGGACTTGGTTTTCTC
>JBMNQG010000097.1:0-3308 GCA_050944015.1 Oscillospiraceae bacterium | reverse complement strand
CGAAAGATGGCCGGGTCGAAAAAGTCCCATATATACTTGCTCTCCACATCGGATACAGCCAATATCTTCATTCCATCACCCTTGCGGCATACCGGCCCCAAGCGGAACTCATTTCCAATACCATTATATATTATGAATATTCCAGACGAAGGGCTATTGCGTCCATAAACCGGCCGGAAGTCAGCACCTTCTTTTCTCCTACCGCCAGGGCGGCAAGGTCCCCGGTCATCTCTCCGGCTTCAATTGTGTCCAGGCAGGCCCGCTCCAGCGAATCTGCAAATTCCATGAGCCGGGGCAGGCCGTCCAGCTCGCCCCGCTTGCGGAGGGCGCCCGTCCAGGCGAAAATGGTGGCCACCGGATTGGTGGAGGTCTCCTCCCCTTTCAGGTAACGGTAATAGTGGCGGGTGACGGTGCCGTGGGCCGCCTCGTATTCGTATTTGCCCTCCGGTGAGACAAGGACGGAGGTCATCATTGCAAGGGAGCCGAAGGCGGTGCTTATCATGTCGCTCATAACGTCCCCGTCGTAGTTCTTAAGGGCCCAAATCATCCCGCCCTCGGAGCGGATGACCCTGGCCACCGCGTCGTCAATGAGGGTATAGAAGTACACAAGGCCCAGCTCCTCAAACTTTGCCCTGTACGCTTCAAATTCCATGTCAAAAATCTCCTTGAAAGTGGCGTCATAGGTCTTGGAGATGGTGTCCTTGGCGGAAAACCACAGGTCCTGCCTGGTATCCACCGCATACTGGAAGCAGGACCGGGCAAATCCGGCGACGGAGGCCTCGGTATTGTGCATGCCCTGAAACAGGGCGGGGCCGGTGGTGGTGGCCACGGGAACTTCGGTTACCTTGCCGCTGTTTCCTGTAAAGCGCAGGATGGCGGCGCCCCCCTCCCCGGTCCTGATTTCGGAAGCCTTATACATGTCGCCGTAGGCGTGCCTGGCCACAGTAATGGGCTTTTTCCAGTTTTTCACCGCCGGCTCTATGTTTCTGACGATAATGGGCGTTCTGAAAGTGGTGCCGTCCAGTATGGCCCTAATGGTGCCGTTGGGGCTGGGCCACTCCATTTTCAGCTCGGGATATTCCTTCATCCGCTGTTTGTTGGGAGTAATGGTGGCGCACTTTACTGCCACGCCGTACTTTTTGGTGGCCAGCGCCGCGTCCACGGTAATTTGGTCGTCGGTGTCGTTGCGGCTGCGCAGGCTTAAATCAAAATATACCGTCCTAAGGTCCACATAGGGAAGAATAAGCTTTTCCTTTATCATGGCCCATAAGATGCGGGTCATCTCGTCCCCGTCCATCTCAACCAGGGGGGTTGTCATTTCGATTTTTCGCATTTTCCCTGCCTCGCATAATAGTTAATCAGGCAGCCCTCCGTCAATATCTGCCTTTCTTCTTCCGTAAGGCCTAAGCAGTGTAGATTGAGGCTGTATACTTCCCCGCCGGAAATAACTTTTGCGGGTATGGTTTCCTGACCTGAGAGTATGGCCTGTCTTATTCCGGGTACATATATCCAGTCTCCCACATTGTATGTAAAGTCCGTTCCGGCATCCAGAGTAAAGGGAATTATGCCCCAGTTGATGCAGTTGGAGCGGTAACGTTTAGTGGCATATTCGCAGGAAATGTTGGCAAAGCCACCCAGAACCTTCTGGCAGGAGGCGGCCTGCTCTCGGGCGGAACCGTCGCCGGGCTTCCTGGCAAAAATACATGAGCCAATGGTGGTGTTTTTCGCGTCTCCGCCCACGGCGGAGAGAATCTCAAGGGCCGGGGCGGGCACCTCGCCGCTTCTCCGTCGGTCCTCCATGGCCTTTACGGTTTTGCTTCTGCCTACGTATTCGGGGTCTCTGCGGGACAGGGTATGCTCAGCCAGGCCTATGGGATTTGAGCGGTAGCTGGAAGTCTCACCGGAAGGAATAAGCTCATCGGTGGTGGTGACCTCGTCATGGATTACGGAGCAGAGCCGCAGAAGCAGGTTTTCCTCAAGTGCCGGCATCTCCGGCCAATCGGCAATGTTGGGTCCGAGGCGCAGCTCGTAATCCGGCCTTGCCTTTTTATAACCGTTGTAAACCCGTTTTTCGTAAATACTGCCGTCATATTTATAATCGAATACGGGCACGTTATATTCAATGTCCGTTGCTGCGGTCAGCACTCCCTTGTTTCTCGCAGTGGCGGCAATGGAACGGGCATCCATCAGGGCGACAAAAGCCGCCTGTCCATCCCCGGGCTTGGAACCCTCCCTGTTGGGGAAGTTCCTGGTGGCGTGGCGGATGGAAAAACCGTTATTGGCGGGGGTATCTCCCGCGCCGAAGCAGGGGCCGCAGAAAGCGGGCTTTATGACGGCTCCAGTCTCCATGAGCCGGGCGGCGGTTCCGTCTCTGGTGATGGCAAGGGAAATGGGGGCGGAGGCCGGGTAGACCGACAGGTTAAAATAGCTGTCTCCTATGGAGTCCCCCTGCAGTATGGAAGAAGCCTCGACAATGTTCTCGTACATGCCGCCGGCGCAGCCCACAATTATCCCCTGGTCTGCAACTATCTTTCCATCCTTTATGCAATTCATAAGATTTGGCTGTACTTTATCCCCCATGATTTTGCGGCACTCCTGCTCCACTTCGGACAGGATGCCCTTCGGGTCCTTCTGAAGTTCATGAACAGTCACTGCCTTGGAGGGGTGGAAGGGCAGGGCCACCATGCATTCCACCTTGTCCAGTTCCACATAAACTACGGCGTCATAGCAGGCGCCGTCGGGTATTTTAAGTTCTCTGTAGTCCTCTTTCCTGCCCACCATCTCATAAAAACGGCGCACTTTGTCGTCCGTCTCCCAAATGGAGGACAGACAGCCTGTCTCCGTGGTCATTACGTCTATGCCGGCTCTATAGTCCATGGAAAGGGCCGCCGCACCCGGACCTGCGAATTCCAGAACCTTGTTTTTAACCTTGCCGCCGGGGAAGGTCTCGGCTATAAGGGCAATGGCCACATCGTGGGGGCCCACGCCCCGCCTGGGTTTGCCGGTTAGCCAAACCAGGACCACCTCAGGCTCAGGGATATCCCAGGTGTTCTCCAGAAGCTGCTTTGTAAGCTCGCCGCCGCCTTCTCCCACACCCAGGGTACCGTAGCAACCATAGCGCGTGTGGGAGTCGCTGCCCAGTATCATACCACCGCACCTGGTCATCCTCTCCCGAGCATACTGGTGGATTACGGCCTGGTTTGCAGGCACGTAAATGCCCCCGTATTTGATGGCGGCGGACAGGCCGAAGGCATGGTCGTCCTCGTTAATTGTGCCGCCAACGGCGCAAAGACTGTTATGGCAATTAG
>JBMNQG010000096.1:0-3332 GCA_050944015.1 Oscillospiraceae bacterium | reverse complement strand
CCAGTTCCACGGCCTGTTGTAATGCCTTGTGTAAAACACAGTGAGGTAACGTACAATAAGTTGCGCAAATTAAAAAGGGACATATAGAGGCCAAATGATAGAATAGGCTTGCAAGAACCATTCGTACAAAGGAGGCCAACCATATGTCCAAGAAAATCATACAGTTAAACGAAGGCGCAATCAAGGAGGAATTAAAAGAGCTGGTACGCGGCAGCGTAGAAGAAACACTGAACGACCTGCTGGAAAAAGAAGCCCAGGAATTAACCCAGGCTGCCAGGTATGAACGCACAGAGGCGCGACAGGGCTACCGCAGCGGACACTATAACCGAAACCTGACCACCACCAGCGGAGATGTGAGGTTAAAAATGCCGAGGCTGAAAGGTATCCCGTTTGAAACCGCCATTATTGAGCGATACCGCCGACGGGAAAGCAGCGTGGAAGAAGCTTTAATTGAGATGTATTTGGCGGGGGTATCGGTACGCCGGGTAGAGGATATTACCGAGGCGTTGTGGGGCACCAAGGTGTCCCCGGCTACCGTCAGTGAGTTGAACAAGAAAGCTTACGTTCATATCGAGCAGTGGCGAAATCGGCCGCTGCAGGGTGGTAAATACCCGTATGTCTACGTGGACGGTATCTACCTGAAACGAAACTGGGGCGGTGAATTTGAGAACGTGAGTATACTCGTGGCGCTGGGCGTCAATGAGGATGGATACCGCGAGGTGATTGGCGCTGCCGAGGGAATGAAAGAAGACAAGGCCAGTTGGCTGGCGTTCCTGCAGTGGCTCAAAGGACGCGGACTGGACGGCGTGCGCCTGATCGTTGGCGATAAATGCCTGGGCATGCTGGACGCTGCTGCCGAAGTGTTTCCACAGGCTAAGTACCAACGCTGCACTGTCCATTTCTATCGCAATGTGTTCTCTGCCACGCCACGCAGCCGAATGAAACTGGTTGCTAAAATGCTCAAAGCTATCCATGCTCAGGAGAGTAAATCCGCTGCCCGTGAAAAGGCCTTGCAGGTCGCTGAGGCTTTACGGACTATGAAGCTCAGGGAAGCGGCCAAAAAGGTGGAGGACAGCATCGAGGACACCTTGACCTATATGGAATTCCCCTATGAGCACTGGCTGCGCATCCGCACCAACAATGTGATCGAACGGCTGAACCGGGAGATTCGCCGCCGGACACGAGTAGTCGGCACTTTCCCGGACGGTAATTCCGCCCTCATGCTGGTTTGCGCCCGCCTGCGACATGTCGCAGGCACACAATGGGGCAACAAGAAGTATCTGAACATGAAGCACCTGGAGAATCAGGCAGACCTCGATTCTGCCGTCAGCTGAGCGTCAAACCTACGGCCTCGTTCCTTTTTGCGCATAAATCTTGACAGTACCTTACATCGTAAACCAAACATATAGACGACCCTCAAAAACCGCTTTGAGATGAAAAAGGCGTAACTTTAATATAAGCGACCAAAACGAGGTTTTTCCGGGTTTGGGCGCGAGCTATCTTTTTCAGTTTTATTAAGCGAGCTTTATGTTTTTCCGTAGAACAGACTACGGTTAAGCTCTCATGTTACGCACTATATAGCAATGAAATTTTGTAGTATCACAACCTTTCAAAATTTGTGTATTAAGTGCCAACTATACAAGGAGGTGAAGTGACAGTGCATAATGAAGTTGAATTGCTTGGCGAGATGGTTGAAGCTGCAAGGTTAAGAAAGGTTCTCTCTCGATCAAAGCTTTCCGAGCAAATTGGAGTGGGGGAACGACATATCTATGCAATAGAGCATGAAGGAGGCAACCCGAGTTATAGTGTTTTGCGGAAATTGATATACGCATTGGAGTTATCCCCCGACGAAATTTTCTATCCTCAAAGCGAACATACCAATCCCAAATTGGCGACTTTATTCAGGGCGATCCGCCGTCTTGACGACCGTGAAATCAATATCATCAAGACGATGGTTGACGCGCTTTTGCAAAACAGGCCGGAATAACGGCCAATCTACAAAATAAGATAACACAAATACCGTCTAAAAATATCTTACATTTTTTGTTCATATCCTTATCTAAACAAAGACCGGTACACAATCTGTGATCAGAAATGTCCCGGCCTTTGCTATTTTATATTTACTTTCTAATTTTATTTAGATCAATTTTTTTCTTGCGGCTCTTGATCTCCCATTCAATAATTGAATCTTCCTGAACCACTGTCTTGAAAACTGCCTGAATTTTGCCCTTTTCAAACTCTATTGGAGGAATCGCCATATCCTCACTGGGCTTGATTAATTCGGTTCTAAGAATGGCACCCGCCAATACAGTCATTTTAGAATCGTCATGGCTGACTTTGTATTTACGCCGCTTTCTATTATTGTAGCCCCATATGATGGTATATGTACCATCTCCGTTTTTTATTATTTCATATACCATTGGCACCACAGCAGGCCAAAATAGCAACAGCAACAATAAAAGCCCCAAAGCGACAACTGCCAGTCCACACCAGATAATGATATCCCCTGTATTGGGATTTAATGTTTCTCCACCAGGTGAAGGCGTCGTTTCCGGGCTTGCTGTTTCTCCGGGGCCTGTCGTCTCGCCAGGGCTTACCGTTGCGCTCGGGCTTGTCGTTTCACCCGGACTTGTGGTTTCGCCCGGACTTGTGGTTTCGCCCGGACTTGTGGTTTCGCCCGGTTCTTCCGTCTCTTCCGCTCCGCCCGGCATCTTCGCAGTTACGACAGTAGTGCCTTCCCATACGACCTTTTCATCCGGATGGGATGTTACCTGAAAAAGCAGAGAAGCTTTATATCTTCCCGCAGCGGCATCCGCAAATTCGTCAGCACTAATCTTTACCGTTACGCTGTAAGCGTCCCCGCTGTTGGATGCGTTAAGTATTATCGGCGGATAACAATATATATCATAAGGTAGTCTTAAACCGGAGTCGTTTGTCTTTGTCATTCTTCCGGGGATAACCGTTACTGTAAGCCATTCCCCGCTTGCAAGAAACAAATCTCCCACGACGAAATCTCCAATTACCACTTCTGTATCAGGATAGATAATTGTTGCATTTGGCGGTGCTGTAAAGGAATATATTGGCTCTGCCACGGCTTGAATCGATGTACCGGCAATATTTGCTTCTTTTTCCGGAGTGCAAATGGTTGCATAAACAGGCCGCGTAAGAAATGTAATCCAAACTGCTATTGCTATTATGAGCCATTGCTTCTTTTTCACAGTAAGTCTCCTTAAAATCGCTTTTGACCATCCATAGCGTCATGCAAACTATGCCTGATATTATCGTGATTTACCTGTTTGAATGTATTGCTAAAAATTAAAAAATAAAGATAA
>JBMNQG010000095.1:0-3499 GCA_050944015.1 Oscillospiraceae bacterium | reverse complement strand
TATCCGCTCTTGCCGCGGTTCTGGGGATTGCGCTCGCCGTTGGGGTCAAAGTCTACCCGTTTCATGGGGTAGAGGATGCGGTCCTTGGAATAAACTCTGTTGCGTTCGGCCAAAACGTTTTGCGCCAGGCGCATTGCCTTGGGCGGAGAGTACTTTTTGCCGTTCTTGTCAACAATGGTCCATGGCTTTGGCCAATCCTCTTCGGGCACCTGAAGAGGACGAATGCGGGTTATCCGACCGTCCTTGACGTACACAGAGATCGGTCCGCCGGTTGTTAGGTTGGTGTAGACCTTCTCCAAAGCAGTTGCTCCTTTCCTATGCAAGTATTGCCAGTATACTCGTTTGTTAATTAAGTATCTACATAATAATAAACCTTAGAACAATACCAAAGTCAAGGGTTGGATGCCAAAAAACTTTACATTTAGGATATAAAATGTTATATTGTAATTAATAAAAAAACACCCATTTCCCCCGCGGGACTATATCCATAAGACGAGGGCATGTATTTAGTGTTTTTGTTTGTATCAAACGGATTAAGGAGGCTTAATATGTCCATAGAATATGACCGTGTAGAAAGAACCACCGTATGGTCTCCCGGTCCTGGCTGCCATGGCGGATGCGGAGCCTTAGTCTATTTCAAGGGCGATAAGGTGGTCAAGGTGGAGGGGGACCCCTGCCATCCATGGTCGCAGGGGAGGGCATGTCCGCGGCTATTGGCGTATACCCAGTTTGTCAACCACCCGGAACGCATACTTTACCCCCTCAAGCGCGTGGGGGAACGGGGCGAGGGGAAATTCCAGAGGATTAGCTGGGATGAGGCCCTCGACACCATTGAATACAAGTTTAAGGAGTTCAAAGACAAGTACGGGCCCGAGTCCGTTATTTTTGTCCAGGGCACTGGAAGGGACATAAACGCGCCGCTTACTTTCCTGGCCTACGCGTACGGGAGCCCCAACCTTTCGCAGCTTGGGCTTTCCGGGCAGAGCTGCTACACGCCCCGCATTACCGGTTCCTGCATTACTGACGGTACCCTGACCGTGGCGGACTGCAGCCAGTTCTTTGAGGACAGGTACGAAGATCCCCGCTGGGTCTGCCCCAAATACATAATAGTCTGGGCCCAGAATCCAACCACCGGCTGTCCCGACGGCTTTTACGGCCACTGGATAGTGGACTGCATGAAGCGGGGCAGCAAGCTCATTGTCATAGACCCAAGAGCCACATGGCTGTCCAGCCGCGCCGAGTATTTCCTGCAGTGCCGCCCGGGAAGCGACGGCGCAATAGCCCTGGGTATGATAAACCTTATCATCCAGAACGAATGGTACGACAAGGAATTCGTGGAGAAGTGGTGCTACGGATTTGACAAGCTGAAGGAACGGGCCGCAGAGTATACTCCCGAGCGTGTGGAACAGCTGACGTGGGTTCCCAGGGAAATCCTGTACCAGGCCACAAAGGCCTACGCCACCAGCAGGCCCTCGGCCATCCACTGGGGCATGCCCATAGACATGAACCCAGAGGCAACCTACACCGCCCAGGCCATATCCGCCCTTTGGTGCATCACTGGCAACTTCGACGTTCCGGGCGGCAACGTGGCGGCCAGAGGAGCCTTCGGCATCGCCATGTGGCCCATAAACGCCTCTCAGGTGCTGGAAACGTACGGAGAGGAGTTTGTCAAGAAGATAAACGAGAAGCGCATCGGTGCAAAGGAATACCCCTACATAGCCAACACCAGGCTGTACATCCAGCCAGACCTGGCGGTGGAGCAGATGCTCACCGGCGAGCCCTATCCCATTAAGGGCACGTACATCCAGACCTCCAACCTGCTGGGAGGCAACGCCGCCGACCTGAACAAGCACCACAGGGCGCTGATGAACATGGAATTCAACGTGGTGGTGGACGTGTTCCACAACCCCACCACGATGGCCATCGCGGATATTGTGCTGCCCGCCGCCTGCTTTACGGAGCGCAACAGCATACGCGTCTGGCACACTCCCGCCCAGGCCATCCGCAAGCTGTCGGAGCCTCTGGGAGAGGCAAGGAACGACTGGGAAATCAACTTCGAGCTGGCGCTGCGCTTCAATTCCGAGCTGCGCAAGAAATACTCTAAGGTGGAGGATTTCTTCGACGAGAAGCTGAAGCCCACAGGCTACACCTTTGAGGAGCTCATCGAGCACGGCGGCTGGGTCTTTGAGAAGGAAGGAGTCTCCGTACCCTATTACCGCCACGAGAAGGGGCTTCTCCGTACCGACGGCAAGCCCGGTTTTGCCACCCCCACCGGGAAGGTGGAGCTCTATTCCACCCAGCAGGAGGCCTGGGGCCTCGACCCGCTGCCTTACTACGCCGAGCCGCCCGAGAGCGAAAACGCCACGCCGGAACTCATGAAAAAGTACCCGCTCGTTATGATTTCCGGACGCCGCAGCCCCCTCTACTTCCATTCCGAGCACCGGAACATACCCTGGCTGCGTGAAAACGACCCGGACCCCATTATGGAAATTAACCCCAAGGTGGCGAAAGGGCTGGGGCTGAAAAACGGCGACTGGTGCGTAATCGAAAACGACAGGGGCAAGTGCATGCGCAAGGTGAAATACAATCTCGCCATGAACGAAAAATGCGTTTCCGTGCCTCACGGATGGTGGCCTCCGGAAGAGGAGGGTAAAGGCCCCAGCTATTTCGGCGCATGGAAGTACAACTGCAACAAGCTGGTGCTTTCCCAGCCGGGCAGCAGCAGCGGTTACGGCGGAGGGGCGTATAAGACCGTGCCGGTCCGCATCCGCAAGCTGGAGCCGGGCGAGGATTTGGGCGGTCCCGAGGTGGGTTACGGAGCCGGCCAGCCCCTTACGGTTTAGAAAGGAATGATTTGATGGCTAAGAAGGGTTTACTCATTGACATAGAATACTGCACGGGCTGCTTTACCTGCACGGTCGCCTGCAAGCAGGAAAACGGCTATCCGGAGGGCGTGTTCGGTATCAAGGTTACGGAGCATGTTTACCCCGGCCGCAAGGACAGGGTCCAAGTGGATTTTGTGCCTTTCCCCACCACCATGTGCAATCTCTGTGCCGAGCGCATAGCCAAAGGCGAGGACACCGTTCCCGCCTGCGTGCGCCACTGCCAGGCCAGGTGCATGGAATACGGCACCATGGAGGAGCTTGTGGAAAAGGCAAAAACCATGAAGCGGCCAATGATATGCTTTCCCGTCTAAAAACCGATAAAAAAACATTGAACCGGGGTAGAGCGCCAGCTTTCCCCCGGTTGATGTTTCACGCGAAACACCAATGTTTCACGTGAAAAAAGGAATCCCGGAAAAAACCGGGATTCCTTTTTCTTCTGCCAGACAAATATGTTCAGCTTATTGTAATGGTGCTGCCTGTGGGCACAATACAGATGTAGGTTTTGCCCACGCCCAGCAGCAGGTCGGAACCGTCGGAAAGGGTGTACTTGAATTTCTCGCCTTCCGCCTCCCGGCTCCATGTGATGTCCGTGGCCTTGCCGCCGCAGATGAAGT
>JBMNQG010000094.1:0-3894 GCA_050944015.1 Oscillospiraceae bacterium | reverse complement strand
GATACCCATATACATTGCATTCGGTTGTGGAGTTGGAATGCTAGCTTCTTTTTTAAGCAGCTTACATATCTTGATTGCTATAATCGGCGGCGCAGCTTTGGGTTTATAGTTCGGCTCTATTGCGTCAATGCTGTTCGGTAAGGGGAATCGACACAAAAAGGCAGAGTCTGAGTATGAAAAAGAAATGGATCAAGCATATAAAGGTTTTTCTCTGCGTTTTTGCTATATGTACTATCGCATTATATGGTGCATGGCGGGTATGGTTTAATCCCTACCGGGGGACGGTGAGCGCCTTTAGGCAATCCGAAAAGCTGGATACCGTCCTCACCGGAATGAATGCTGCGGAGGATTTAGAGTATATCGTGAAGCGGCTGCAGGAGCGTCACCCGGCTTGCGTATCCGATCTGCCTGAAGCAGTTCGGAATGCATATGAGCGGGAGTATGCAGAGCTTTCCGAATCGGCAGAAGTTACTGTCCTGTCTCTGTGGCAAAGTGCATCTCGAGTTCTTTCATGCCTTGATGATGCCCACACCACGGTACGTGTGTACTATGAGGATACAAAGCTTCTTCCTTTATTGTTTTCATGGGAAGGACAGCACTTGATCTGCTCGGGCGGCGAATATGATGGATATACTGTTAATAAGATAGGCGGCGTTCCGGTTACTCAGCTTTATGAACGGTTCCGGGAGAAGTTTTCCTATGAACTTGACGCCTGGGCCCGTCATGCCTTTGCTTCACGCATCAATCGCAGCGATTATCTGGCTTTCGTAGGCATAGATATCGGACAGGGGGTCGAGATTTCTCTGAAACGGCAAAATGGCGAGAGTACCGTCAACAAAGCTTTTGAACTGCAGGAAAATGAGATAGCTTTGCCGCTTGAAACGGAGACTTTCTGCGACTATTCGGTGGACAGGAAATACGGTGTCGGCATTTTCACGCTTCGGGAATGTATCTTTGACAGCACATATAAGACTGCGCTGAAGGATTTCTTTACATCTGTGTGTGATGAGGGAGTCAACAGCGTTATCGTAGACTTGCGAGGCAATCCAGGCGGAAATTCACTGGTCGCTAACGAGTTTCTTCGTTACCTTCCAGTGGAGAGCTATCAGGTTGGAAGCTCCGCAGTCCGCTTTGGCCCGGTTATTTGGGAAAACCAGCCCAGGCGACAGAAAAATCAGCAAGCGGAGTGTGTGTTTTCAGGAAACGTATATGTACTGACCAGCACGGACAGCTTTAGTGCAGCTATGGACTTTGCGACGCTGCTTTCAGACAACAGGCTATGTACAGTGGTTGGAGAGATTCCTGGCAATATGCCTTCTTCCTATGGTGATATACTGTGTTTTCAGACACCGAATGCACTGCTTGCCTTCACCGTGTCTTATAAATATTTTACACGGCCTGACGCCTCTAAATCCAAGTTGCCGCTTATTCCGGATATACAGGTTCCTGCTCGTGACGCTTTGGGGGAAGCGAAACGGCTGATTAACAAGGATTGAATCAAATCATCTGTTAAGTACATGTACACCAATAAACCAAATGCGAAGTAGAAAATAGAACTAGAAGACCCGATGTTTACGTAATGGAGCCTCATTGTCGTTAGAATGAGGCGTTTTCTGTATTTAATGGGTCCTTTGGGCAGATTTATAAATTAACCTTATGACTGCGATTAAAATTGATCGATGCCGCCTTTGCGGTTGTGATTAATTGCGCTGATATACTTGAGATGAGTTAATGCGGATGCCACTCCACTCCGGGAAATGGGGCTGTTACTCGACTTAAATGACGAGAGAATATCAATATACCTTATCTTCTGATTGACATAAGGTAAATATGGATTTATATTATGAAAGTGTTGAGTCGTCCATTACAAAGTGAGGCAGGAGAGAGATTCTATGGATAACAAACTGGAACGCAAATACGGCCTGTTTACGGCTATATGCATGGTGGTAGGCATCGTCATAGGTTCAGGTGTCTTTTTCAAGGCTCAGACCATCCTGACTAAGACCAGCGGCAATATGCCTCTGGGCATCCTGGCTTGGGCAGTTGGCGGCGCTATTATGCTGGTGTGTCTGCTGACCTTCGCGTTTATGGCGCAGAAATATGAACTGGTCAACGGTTTAGTGGACTATGCCGAAGCCACCATGGGATCGCGGTACGGATATTATATGGGCTGGTTTGCTACAACCATCTACTACCCCGCCATGACTTCAGCCTTGGGCTGGTTATCTGCCCGATATACATTAGTGTTCATCACATCAGTTAATCCCAATTTTCCAATGACAATTCCCGCCGCCGAGGGCGGCTGTATCATTGGCCCGGAGTGTATGGCCCTGACCTTATTCTATCTGTGCGCTGCATATGCGGTAAATGCTCTGTCCCCCCGACTGGCCGGCAAGCTGCAGACCAGTACAACTGTCATTAAGCTGATTCCCTTGGGATTGATGGCAGTGGTGGGAATAATCTACGGATTGGCCAGCGGAACACTGACTAATAATTTCTCTACGATAGCTCAGACGGAAGGCTTCTCATCAAACCCACTGTTCGCAGCGGTGACCGCTACTGCCTTCGCGTATGAGGGTTGGATCATTGCCACCTCAATCAATTCCGAACTAAAAGACTCCAAACGAAACCTGCCCCGGGCGCTGACGTTGGGCGGAATTATCATTATTGCGGTTTATATTCTCTACTATGTCGGCGTGGCTGGTGGCGCGACCAACCAGCAACTCATCGATCAGGGCGCCACAGTGGCCTTTACCAATATTTTCGGTAAAGTGCTTGGCAACATTCTCAACCTGTTTATAGCCATTTCCTGCATCGGTACTATGAACGGCCTGATGCTGGGCTGCTGCCGAGGCATGTATTCCTTAGCTGTCCGCGGCCGAGGTCCTGCACCCGATGCCTTTTCTCAGGTAGACAGCCGCACCAATATGCCAAACAATTCAGCGGTGTTTGCTCTGCTGATTACCGCGGCGTGGTTCCTTTATTTTTATCTGTCCAACCTTGCCGGTACTTGGACAGGTCCCTTTGTTTTCGATTCAACGGAACTGCCCATCATCACCATCTATCTGATGTACCTGCCAATGTTCATCCAGTGGATGAGAAAGGAGAAAGATCAGTCGGTAGTACGGCGCTTTGTGCTGCCTATCTTAGCTTTCTGCGGCTCGGTGTTTATGGTGGTGGCCTGCATTATCAGTCACAAGTGGGCATGCTTCTGGTATCTTATCGTCTTTGCGGTGGTGATGGCTATCGGCGGGGTGCTGGACAAGTCGAAAAAACAGAAAAAATCATAAATTACAACGGCCCGCGGCGTGGACGCGTCTACATATCATTTTCATTTTATTAACCTATGCAGAATAATCTATAAGCAAGTGTTCAGATCTGGTTTCTATGGCAGATTTTTTGGCGATTTCTTTTGGAGGGAGAGCCATGGTTTTTCGGGAGCCGCTAGAGGAGATCATCAGGCGTAGGTACTCGGTGCGCACCTATAATGGAAAGCCTATCCAGAAGCAGGTGCAAGAGGAAATTGTGGAATATATCAAGTCACTATCCAGCCCATTTCCTGCAAAACCCTCGTTCAAACTGATTGAGACGGATCTCTCGGAGGGCGGAGCGAGGCTGGGTACCTATGGGATGATTAAGAACGCATCCTATTATATTGTTTCCCATATATTGTTTCCCAAGTTACAGATGAGCCCTATGCTATCGAAGCCCTTGGGTACGAACTTGAAAAGCTGATTTTGTTCTTGACGACACTTAATCTCGGCACATGTTGGCTCGGCGGAACCTTCAAGCGCAGCGAGATTTGGAGGGCTCTGGGCGAATCGGAAAGAGCATTTATTCCTGCGATTACACCGGTGGGCTATTATGAAAGAAAGGACCTGCGCGAAAACCTTA
>JBMNQG010000093.1:0-3932 GCA_050944015.1 Oscillospiraceae bacterium | reverse complement strand
TCTGGCCGAGCAGAAAGCAGCCCCCCCCCGGAGGGCGCCAGTCCCAGTGTAAAGCAAAAAAAATAAAGTGGCGGCGCAATTTAAGCGCCGCCCCTTTATATTAATGACGGTAATCCGTCTCCAATTATCAAATTTCAGTCTGCCGTTACTGAGCCTGAACCATGGAGTTGAGCCTAAGGGCCATCTTTGACTTTTTACGCGCCGCGTTGTTCTTGTGGATGAGACCCTTTGCGGCAGCCTGATCGACAGACTTGACAGCAACCTTATAGGCGTTTGCGGCTGCTTCACAGTCGCCCCCGGCCACCGCCACGTTGAATTTCTTTATAGTTGTCCTAAGAGCGGATTTGGCCGCCTTGTTCCTTGCTCTTCTGATCCTTTCAATTCTGGCTCTTTTGGCTGAAGATTTAATATTGGGCATCTACTTTCGCCACCTCCTCCTATAAAAGTCGTGTCAAGAGCTAATGCCTACACCCGCAGGTAGTCATTCTACCATTGGTTGGGCAAAAAATCAAGGATTATTTTCATTATTCCCATATTTATCTGCATATAGCCGTCCCTCCGGCGCAAAATACATTTTGAAATTATCTTTTCTGGAGGAAAGCTGTTGTGATAGGCAAGATTAGAACCGACCTTGCTCTGGAAGCAAAGGAATTATGGCGCGAAAGCGCGGACGAGACCACCAAGCTGTCCGGCGTGGAGGCATATGACGAAACCCGGGGCAGCTTTAAAATCAACACGGTAAAAATCCTGGACGAAGAGGGCGAAAGGCAGCTGGGCAAGCCCAGGGGCACCTATGTCACCATCGAGCTGGACGGCCTTATCCGCCGGGAGGAAAACGCCTTCGAGGACTCCGCCAACATACTTGCGGATGAGCTGAAGAAAATCCTGAAACTGGAAGAATCTGCCAGCGTTCTTGTGGCAGGTTTGGGCAACGACGCGATAACTCCCGACGCTATAGGCCCGGAGACAGTCAACTGCGTAATGGTCACAAGGCACTTGAAGCAGCACATGCCGCTGGAGTTCGCCGCCTTCCGGCGCGTTTCCGCAATCCAGTCCGGCGTGCTTGGAACCACAGGTATTGAGAGCGCGGACATGATTTCCGCCGTGTGCGAGCGCCTCTCCCCCGACTGCGTTATAGCGGTGGACGCCCTGGCCTCCAGGCGCATGGACAGGCTTTGCCGCACAATCCAGATTGCCGACACCGGCATTGTGCCCGGCTCCGGCGTGGGCAACAGCCGCATGGCCCTCAACACCGA
Source organism: Oscillospiraceae bacterium (assembly GCA_050944015.1). Lineage (GTDB taxonomy): Bacteria > Bacillota > Clostridia > Oscillospirales > Oscillospiraceae > DUOX01. Next base: position 2,676 of record JBMNQG010000093.1, on the reverse strand, counting down.
GACTCTGGGAATACCGGTTATCGCCGTTGGCGTGCCCACGGTGGTGGACGCCGCCACTCTCGCCATAGACATGGCTCAGCGTGCGGGCGTGTCTCTCGAGTCCGCCAACTTCGGAGACGACGGCACCATGATAGTCACGCCCAGGGACATTGACAGGTGCGTCAAGGACATTTCCAAGCTGATTGGCTACGGCCTTAACCTTGCCCTCCACAAAGGACTGACCATACCCGATATAGATATGTTCTTAAGCTGATGTTTCACGTGAAACAATTTAAAATTTTCGCTTGATTCGACAAAAATGTTTCACGTGAAACATTCGCCGCTTTCCGCACAGTTTGTTCACGCAAATGCCGGCGCTCGCTTAAGCAAAATGTTTCACGTGAAACAATTCTACTTTTCCGCACAATTCGACATCAATGTTTCACATGAAACATTAGCCGCTTTCCGCACTGTTTGCTTCAAGCGAAGTAGGGACGCCAGCACATGCAAATTGTTTCACGTGAAACATTTGCATTGAAAAGCATGGCGAATGTTGGTATAATATGCAGAGAAAAACAGGTGGGAGAGAGAATATGGGCAAAATTATCGCTCTGGCGAACCAGAAAGGCGGTGTGGGCAAGACCACAACCTGCATAAACCTGTGCAGTGCCCTGACCGGCCGAGGGAAAAACGTTCTAATATGCGACGTTGACCCGCAGGGCAACTGCACCTCCGGCATGGGCGTGGACAAGGCCACCAGGCCCAACATTTACGACGTGATGGTTGAGGGCAGGCCCGCAGCGGAGGCCATAGTAAAAACCAAATACGGAAGCATTATACCGGCAAACAGGGAGCTGTCTGGCGCCACGGTAGAGCTGGTAGGCATGGAGGACAGGGAGTTCGTGCTGAAAAAAGCCCTGGAGCCCATCCGGGACGGCTTCGACTACATATTGATCGACTGCCCGCCTTCTCTTGAGCTTCTGACAGTGAACGCGCTTGTCGCCGCCGACAGCGTCCTGATACCAGTCCAGTGCGAGTATTTCGCCATGGAAGGTCTGACGGACCTGATGACCAGCATCAGGATTACCAAAAAACGCCTCAATCCCGGCCTGGAAATTGAAGGCCTGGTCATGACCATGTACGACAGCCGCACGAATCTCTCGGAGCAGGTAAGCAGCGAAGTGGAAAGCTATTTCAAGGAGAAAACCTACAAAACACGTATACCGAGAAACGTCAGGCTGTCGGAGGCGCCCAGCCACGGGAAGCCCGCCATTTACTATGACCGGATGTCGAAAGGCTCCAGGGCATATCTGAGGCTGGCAAACGAATTCCTGAAACGACAGAAGGAAACGGCAAGGTAATCAAGGAGGAGAGCTATGACTGAAAAAGGCCATAAGAAGGGTCTGGGAACCGGGTTGGGAGCCCTTTTCGGCGAGGACATGCTGGAAAGGGAGGATTCGGACGTTCAAACCCTGCCCATATCCAAGGTGGAGCCCAGGGCTGACCAGCCCAGATCCGCTTTCGACGAGATATCTCTTGAGGAACTTGCGGAATCGCTGCGCCAGCACGGCATGATACAGCCTATCACGGTTAGGAAGCTGGATAACGGCTTTTATCAGATAATCGCCGGGGAAAGGCGTTGGCGGGCCGCACGCAAGGCGGGACTGACGGAGGTGCCTGTCCGCATCATCGAGGCGGACGACCGGAAGGCCATGGAGCTGGCGCTGGTGGAAAACCTCCATCGGGAAGACCTAAACCCCATTGAGGAGGCCCGGGGCTACCAGACCCTTATGGACGAGTACGGCCTCACACAGGAGGAGGCCGCCAGGAGCGTGGGGAAATCCCGCTCCGCCGTGGCAAACGCCTTGCGGCTTCTGAGCCTGCCGCCCCAGGTGCTGGACATGCTGGAGGACGGGCGCCTTTCCTCGGGCCACGCCAGGGCCCTGCTGTCCATCAGGAGCCCGCAGGAGCAGGTGGCCGTTGCCAAGAAGGTGGTGGAGCAGAGGCTTTCCGTCCGGCAGACGGAGTCCCTGGCCACTAAAATAAACAGGAAGGACAGGGTTAAGGAGCGGCCGCAGCTGCAGGGCGGCGTCACCGTGGACTATCTGGAAGAGGTGAAGCACGACCTGGAGCGCAACCTGGGCCGGAGAGTTCGCATTTATGAGACCAAGAAAAAGGGAAAAATAGAATTGGAATATTATGGAAGCAAGGACCGGGAGGCCCTGCTGGACAACCTGTTCAGGATGGGGAACACTTGGGTGGAGACCAACTGACTGAGGCGGCCTTTTATTAGAAAAGCTGCCGTTTCCGGCAGGATGCGATTGAAATTACTGCTGGCTATAATCTATAGCCGGTGTGCCCTCCGGGCGGGGCTTTCTGCTCGGCCAGAAAGCAGCAAAAGAGCCGCACAAGAGGGGGGCTACGACTAAGCCGCCCCCCTCTTGCGGAACTCCCCCCTTTGTCGGCAGGTCTGTACGGCTAATTTGACGATTGTGCTATACTCGAGGGAACAGACTTTAAAGGTGCGCGCTTCTGTTTCCGCTGGACGCTGGTGCTGTGGTAATTTGGGGACTATTTCCACAAAGCCTTGGCCGGTACAAGCGAACGCACGAAGTCGTGCAGCCGTATTTTCCGGCGCTTGACGCCGGCGGGAGGCAAAGCGAAGCGTCTTTTTTATTAACGGGATTCTTAAGGGCA
>JBMNQG010000092.1:0-4332 GCA_050944015.1 Oscillospiraceae bacterium | reverse complement strand
GCGGATGGTAGACAGCATCAAACGGTATGCAAAGATTTGTCATGACCATGGCGCACTGGCTTTTACTTCCTTCAATCACATGGGCGTATATATCCACGATTTCAGCAAACCGTCTCCCATTCGTGAAATGATGCAGAATGCGGCACCTTTTAAAGCTGATGGAACTCAATATCAGTTGCCCACAAAGGCGTACGGCCCCAGCAAGCTGGTCATAAACGAGCCCTGGGACGGGATTACCAGCCAAAAGCTGACCATGGATGATTGCAACGGCAGGCATGTCTATGAAATGACAGAGAACATGATGAATGAAATTGCCGACGCCTTTGCTCACTGCGCTTTGGTAGCGAAAAACTGCGATTTGGACGGGGTAGTCATACATTCCGGTCACGGCTTTTTGTTTTCACAATTGATTTCACGCCGGTTTAACAAGCGCACTGACAAATACGGAGGCAGCATGGAAAACCGCGCTCGTTTTCCCATCATGTGCCTGAAACGTATCCGAGAGGCCGTAGGAGATGATTTTTTGATTGAGATGAGGTTTTCCGCTGAGGAAGATATATCCCCGATCACGTCAAAGCAATTTATTAAAGATGTTGTTACGATTGACGAAACAGTGGAATTTTTTAAGGAACTTGATAAATATCCTGGGCTTCTGGACATTGCCCATATTACCGGAGGCTTGCACACCGTACCGATTTACAACACGAGGGTGGTGGCCAATTCATTTTTCCCCATGGGGGTGAATGTTAGGGGAGCCGCCGCCGTTAAGGCAGCGGTAAAAAATATCAAGGTGGGCGTTGTGGGATCCCTTTCTGATCCAGCCCTGTGTGAGGAGATAATAGCAACGGGCAAAGCAGACTTTGTAATATTGTGCAGGCAGCTCCTGATGGCCGACCCGGAATTCCCCAATAAGGCCAAATCCGGCAGAGACGAGTTAATCGACAATTGCCTTAGGTGTACAATATGCCATAACAACGACCACTGCGCAGTTAATCCGGCGAACATTTTGATGGGTCAAGATGATCCCCTATACATCAAGAAGAGCAAAGACCCCAAAAAAGTAGTTATAGTAGGCGGCGGCATAGCCGGCATGAAGGCGGCGGAGTATGCGCACCAGGCAGGGCATAAGGTTGTGTTGTTTGAAAAAAGCGACAGGCTGGGCGGTATTCTCCGGTATTCGGACAACGATCCCTTTAAAAGCGATATACGGCGTTTCAGGGACAGTATGATTAAACGCCTTGAGTCAATGGATAATGTGGATATTCGCCTCAGGACGGAGGCAACGCCGGAACTTGTAAAAGCTGAGGCACCCGATGCGGTACTGGTGGCCACGGGAGGCAAGCCTTTGGCGCTGCAGGTTCCCGGAGGGGATAAGGAAAATGTCCTGGACGCTGTGACGGCGTATCTCGAGCCGGAACGCGTGGGCGAAAGAATCGCCGTTGTGGGCGGTGGTCTGACAGGCTGCGAAGCGGCAATATTCTGGGCGCACCGCGGAAAAAAGGTGGCACTTATCAGCCGTTCCAAGGAGCTCATGCGCAAAGTAGTACCCCGCCGCCCCGCCAATGGTAGCGCAGATACACATTTAGTTTGGTTACATACGCTGCCGATAGATATTTTTAAAGGTTTCGCATGTGAAAGAATTACACAAGACGGCCTCTATGCAAGAGGGAACGAAGGTGAAGTTTTCATTATGGTTGATACAGTGATAAATGCTACGGGTATGACACACGATGCCGAGGGGGCCTCTGCCTTTAATGGAACTGCGGACTTTGTCCGTGCAATCGGAGACTGCGTAAACGCCGCCTCGATAGGAGATGCGGTTTTGGCGGCGCGCCGTGCGGTGATTGAAATGGGATAGCAGTATGAGATAGTTTTATTTAAAAGACAAGGCACTTCAGACCCGCTCGCATACCTGTTAAGAAAATCTTAATATAAACGTTATAATGCCTAGATTAAAAGATTAAGGAAGAAAGCGATGAATCAATATTATCCCAAACTTTTTGAGCCGATCACCATAAAAGGAGTAACGTTCAGAAACAGAATCTGGTCTGCGCCCAACATGATGTGCCATATGGACGCCGCCGGATTCCCGACGGAGTATATGATAGCCTATTATGCCGAGAAGGCCAGGGGCGGAGCCGCCGTTGTCACCCTTGGGGATACTCCGGTGGACCGGGAACATGCCGCCACAAATCCCCGGAGCTTCAATCTCAGCTATGAAAGCCTGCCATTTTTGTCCGAAATTGCCATGGCAATACATGAATACGGCGCCAAGGCTTCCCATGAGCTGAACCACGGCGGCATGGTGGCCGTGCCCGAGGCCAACAACGGCAACGAGCCCATCGGCCCGGTGGATATGGTCAGAGAAGACGGAGTGCGCGTGCGGGCCATGACCGAAGAGGACATGGAAATTATTGCAGACCGGTTTGCCGAGGCTGCGTGGCTCCTTAAAACCGCAGGGTACGACATGTGCCTTATACATGGAGGACATGGCTGGCTGCTGGGGCAGTTCCTGTCACCCCTGTACAATAGGCGTACCGATGAATACGGTGGAAGTTTGGAAAACCGGGCAAGGTTTCCCATCATGGTCATAGACCGGGTGAGGCAGAAGGTAGGTCCCGATTTTCTGATAGAATACCGCTTCAGCTGCAGCGAGGAGATCGAAGGCGGCCTGACGAAGGAAGAGGGCATTGCCTTTGCCAAAATGATTGACGACAAGGTGGACATCCTTCATGTGTCCTGCGGGCTGGATATTGAAGACGCGCAGGCGGTCCGCCTTCATCCCACCATGTTTTTGCCCCATGGCGTAAACGTGCATTACGCCCAGGCCGTAAAAGCCGCTGGCGTGAAGTCCCCGGTAATTGCGGTGGGCGCCATTAGCGACCCTGAAATGGCGGAAGAAATACTGGAATCTGGCAAGGCCGACATCGTCGCCATGGCCAGGGCCCTTATTGCAGACCCTGAGTTTCCGGAGAAGGCCAGAACGGGAAGGGCAAAGGAAATTCGCCCCTGCCTGCGCTGCCTGGATTGCCTGACCGGGATGCACACGGGGCAGCATTTCCAGTGCTCGGTAAATCCCCGGACCGGCCGGGAATTCAGGTACAGAAACTACATACAGCCTGCCCGTGAAAAAAAGAGAGTTCTGGTGGTGGGCGGTGGCCCCGGCGGCATGATGGCGGCAATGACAGCGGCGGAGCGGGGCCATGAGGTGACGCTGGCGGAAAAAAACGGTTCCCTTGGCGGACTCTTGAAATTCACCGACCATGATGACCTGAAAATCGACTTGAGGCGCCTGAAAGACTGGCTGATACATATGACCTATAAATCGGGTGCGACGGTGCTGCTGAACGCCCAGGTGACGCCCGAGTTTGCCAAATCGGGCGGTTATGACGCCATCATAGTCGCGGCGGGCTCGTCTCCGCTTGTTCCTCCGATACCTGGTCTCACAGACCCCAAAGTGATTCATGCCCTGCAAATATATGACTCTACTGAAGAACTGGGCAAGAATATTGCCTTGCTTGGTGGCGGCCTTGTGGGCTGCGAAACCGCACTATACCTGGCGGGGCGAGGCCACAGCGTCACCATCGTGGAGATGATGGATCAGCTGGCGCCGGAGGCAAACTGGATGCACAGGGAGGGAATGATGCAGGCCTTCGCCGGGGCGGACATCACCCAGAGGACCGGACTTAAAGTATGCAGAGTGGAACCCAACCGGGTGACCGCTGTGGACAGGGATGGAGGCCAGCACCTGATAGAATGCGACAGCGTGGTATATGCCTTTGGAATGCGCGGAAACGCCGAGGTATTCGACGCTCTGCGGGACTGCGCTCCGACCGTCGTCGCTGTGGGAGACTGCGTAAAGGCCCGAAAAACCACCCAAGCCATACACGAGGGCTTTTGGGCCGCCGTGAATCTGGCCTAGCACGGTAGTTTTCGCCTAGATAACTGAAAAGCCCGTCTGAACGCTGCCGTCCAGACGGGCTTGCATCTTCTTTACTTACGATTTGCGGGACAGGAAGCTTTTCAAATAGTCTATAAAGCCATAAACATTCTCGTTTTCGTTGTTTGTGCGTATGCAGCAGTAAATATACGTGTCGGAATTTAAGGGTTCGCTGCCAAGGCCGTCAATGTCGTTCATGTAGCCGAAACGCCGGTCGGAGATGGCCAGGTATTTCAGCTTTTCCATGCACAGGCGCATGGAAGCGAGGTTGGGCACATACCTGACTTTTGTCAGAGGGATTTCAAGCCCCATGATTTCCTGCTTGCTGAAAACGATGGTTTCTATATAGTCCCGTTCCCAGCCGGGGACGATAAGGTAGGTAAACTTTTTAC
>JBMNQG010000091.1:0-4405 GCA_050944015.1 Oscillospiraceae bacterium | reverse complement strand
AGTACACAAGTTACATTTACTGCCATGAGGGCAAGCTCTATGAGCTTTTTTGTCAGCGCTGCGCCCGGTTTTCGCCTGAGGACGGGATGGCTCTGCTGGATATCGATAGACTTGAGATTGAAAAGGCCGGCGCGGGCCTCATCAGGCTTGCCTGCAGCTCCGGAGCCAGCAGGGCGGAGGTATATGTGGCCCTCCGCAGTGCGGGAGGTGGCGGCTGATGAGGGGCAGAAACAGGGAAACCCTTGTCTTGCTGGAACTGGCCATAGTCCTGTTGGTGTTTGCGGTTTTTGCCGCGGGCTGCTTACGTATTTTTGCGGCCGCCAGGGAAATTGCCCGGGAGAGCAACGATTTGCACAGGGCGGCGGAGTGGGCCCAGTCTGCGGCGGAGTGCTTTAAGGCCCTGGGGGGCGACCCGAAAGAGACTGCCTCTTTTTTACGCCTGGAGGATGACGGCAAGGGCAACTACACGGCCTGGCGCAACTCTGACTGGCAGACCTCCGGCGCTGAAGGCGGCGCGTATATTTTAAAGGTGGAGCCCGGTGACGGCCGGGCGCAAATATCCGTCGCCAGGGACGGGGAAATTCTAATCTGCCTTGAGGCGTGGGTGGCTCTTTATGGAGACTAAAAGAGAGATAACCGGGATAAGGCCCGGTATAATGTCCGTTACTGTGATATTTGCAGTCCTTTGCCTTACGGTGTTCGCGGTCCTGTCTCTCATGACGGCAAAGAGCCAGGCGAAACAGGCGGAGAAGGAAGCGGCGGCGTTGGTTGACTATTACGAGGCCGACGGGCAGTGCGCCACTTTCACAAGAAAGCTCCACCGCCTCTGGAAGTCCGGTTCTGACATTCAGGAATTGAAAGCCAGGGCGGAAGAGCTTGGCGGGACCTGCCAAAAAGAGGGGGATGTGCTGACGGTAAGCTATACGGCCATAATTGACAATGCCCGGCAGCTTGATATAAGCTTTGAAATAAGCGCCTCCTCCTTTGAGATATTTAAATGGCAGACGGCCGGCAGGGGAGATTGGACGCCGGATGAAAAACTGAATGTGTGGGAGGGTGAATAACCGTACGGCATCTGCCGGCGGGACGCAATGAGGGATTTTAGAGAGATAATAGCCAGGGCGGTGGAGGCCGGCGCCTCTGACGTTTTTGTAATAGCCGGACAACCCCTGTCATATAAGGTGGGCAAGGAAATCGCAAAAGTGGACGACCGCATAATGATGCCCGAGGATACCAGGGCGTTCCTGGAGCAGGCATATTCCGTGGCCGGAAGAAACATTACCCGTTTTATTGAAACCGGCGACGATGATTTCGCCATATCCATACCGGGGCTTACCCGCCTCCGCTTGAGCGCGTTCAAGCAGAGGGGCTCCTGGGCTGCGGTTGTGCGCATTATCTCCTTTTCGATACCCGATTACAGGAAAATAAACATCCCCGAGAGCGTAATGAGCCTTGCCAACATAAACAGGGGGCTGGTGCTAGTTACGGGCACGGCGGGAAGCGGCAAGTCTACCACCCTTTCCTGTATCATTGACCGCATAAACAAAACCCGCAGCGGCCACATAATCACTCTTGAGGACCCTATAGAGTTCCTGTACCGCAATATTAACTGCATCATCAGCCAGAGGGAAATAAACCTTGATACCGAAGACTTTGTTACCGCCCTCAGGGCCAGCCTGAGGCAGTCGCCGGACGTAATCCTACTGGGGGAAATGCGGGACTATGAAACAATCAAAACTGCCCTGACGGCTGTTGAAACCGGGCATATAGTCTATTCCACCATGCACACCCTGGGAACGGCCAACTGCGTGGAGCGGATTATAGACATATTCCCGCCGAACCAGCAGCACCACGTCAGGATACAGCTTGCCATGCTTCTTGAAGCCGTGGTGTCCCAGCAGCTGGTGCCCACAGTGGACGGGGGCGTGATTCCGGTCTTTGAGGTGCTCAGGGTCAACAAGGCTGTTAGGAACCTGATAAGGGAGGCAAAAACGCATCAGATTGAAGCGGTGGTGGCTTCCGGCGGGGAAGAGGGCATGCAGAGCATGGACAATCACCTGCTGCATCTTTTGAAGGAAGGCGTGATATCCGAGGAGACTGCCCTGCTTTACGCCACGCACCCCGACCTTATTGCAAAGCGCATTGAGACTTTGAAAAATGATGTCAGGCGGTAGCCGATACCTCCGCATATTTGCTCTTGAAAAACAACAGTGGATATTGTATAATCAACTTGTTCCGCCAATCGGGGAACAGTATGCCGGTGTGCTGGAATTGGTAGACGGGGCGGACTCAAAATCCGTTGCCAGCAATGGCGTGTGGGTTCGAGTCCCACCACCGGCACCAGGTTAAAAGCCTTGTACCGCATGGTACAGGGCTTTTCTTTTTGCCGATTATCGCCAAAGTTATGATTTTCTGCTACGCATAAGCGAAAGGTGAGATTCGGATGCCCGTAATGGTTGAGGTCTGGGGAGCGGCTGTATTATTTACGACCAGAAGCCGGCGATTATATTTGCTGTTTTTTCACTATGCGGACAAAAAACACTTGTAACCACGCAATGAATATGATAGTGTTTAAGTAAAGAATTTCCAATTGCTTTTCCTCGGTTATAACAAAAGCTTATCCCAAACGTTACCCGAAGATATTAACGTAGCCGGCCGGAAAAGCCGGACAGGTAAGGGATTGGCCATGTGTTTACTGTTTGCAATTATACTGCCAATTATGGTTCTAGCAGAACTTGCAAAGCGTTATAAATAAGCCGCATACCGTGACGACGGCAAACATCTGCAGCCAGCCCTCGGCAATTATGGAGGAGATTACGGAAAAAGCGCCTGGGGCGGGGAACAGGCGCTTTTATTTTATTTGACGGCCGATAAACCTTTTGATTAAGCCGGTTTTGAGTTTCACCTTTCGCTTTTACTATTAAGGTTTTGATGTTTGGCGGGATTTCAATTCAACTTAATACCGCCAGGCACAAAAATAAAACCAACAGCTTCGGCGAATAAGATGAAAGGAGGATTTTGATTTGAAAAAGCAGCTAAAGGATTTTCTTCGGGGATTTCTGGCCGCGCTCCTTGTAATTGTGCTCATGATTCCGGCATATGCGGCTATCCAAAAAAAGACCGCAACACTGTATTACAACGACATTAAAATTACTCTCAATGGAAAGACCCTTATTCCAAAAGACGCAAACGGCAACATTGTGGAGCCCTTTATTATTGACGGCACCACATACCTCCCCGTCCGGGCCATATCCAGCGCCCTGGGGCTGGGCGTCGAGTGGGACCAGAACACCAACACCGTAAAGCTGACAAATAAGGCTCCATCATCTCCTGCCGGCACCGTCGTATACGATAAGGGCGGAATTAAAATTACCTATTTGGGGTTTGAGAAATTTGAGTCGGAATACGGTGATGAGGAATATGTGGAATATGTTAAGTTGTTCATTGAAAACTCAACGCCGAATAGGTACCAAATATTTGCCAGCTACGCCTCCATCAATGACATCATGACTGAAGATGTATGGCTGGGCTGCGAGATTACTGGAGGTAAGAGCGCCTATACCGATTTGGTTATTCCCGATTATGCGCTTGATTATATAAACGTTTCCTCCATTAAGTCCGTAGAATTTTGCTTGCTCTTCTACGATGTAGAGACCTATGAGGACTTTGAAACGGGTGCAATCACCATAAAGAAATAAAAAATGCCGCCTCTGACGATATATCAGAGGCGGTTCTTATTATGCTTTCCTTAGAAGCTCGATAGCGAGCCTTTCGTCAAGAGGCCTGCTTATCAGGTACCTCCGCTTTGATATTTACGGCGCATGCAGTTTTTGTAATAGATAAGCAATCATGTTCCCACGGAGAAGTTAACCGCACCTGTCCATTTCGCAATGGCCGCAGTTTTCGCAGTCGGGGAACTGCTTCGGGTCATATGGAATGCCGTTTTTATCATAGTAGTTCTTCACCGCCGCCTTTACTGCCTCCTCCGCAAGGACTGAGCAGTGCATTTTTACCGGCGGCAGCCCGTCCAGGGCCTCCGCCACGGCCTTATTGGTGAGAGTAAGGGCCTCTTCGATAGGCTTGCCCTTAATCATTTCCGTGGCCATGGAACTGGAGGCAATGGCGCTTCCGCAGCCGAAGGTTTTAAACTTTACGTCGGTGATGATGCCGTTGTCCACCTTGATGTAGATTCTCATAATATCGCCGCATCTGGGGTTTCCGACTTCGCCGATACCGTCCGCGTCCTCTATTTCTCCCACGTTTCTGGGGTTCATGAAATGGTCCATTACTTTTTCGCTGTACATCATGGCTATTTCGCCTCCTGCATCTTTTTCCAAACCGGCGACATCTCCCGCAGTCTTGCGACTACCTGAGGTACCGCGGTCAGTATATAATCTATCTCTTC
>JBMNQG010000090.1:0-4432 GCA_050944015.1 Oscillospiraceae bacterium | reverse complement strand
GGCGTGAAGTCGAACATCCTTATGAAATCGCCGCCGCTTAGGATGTCCATTATCCTCCTGTCAAACTCGGGCCCTTCCTCGGCAAAACCGTAAGGTCCGTCCTCCTTGAGCTTGTGGGACAGGTCGCCGCTGGCGACAAAAACCGTCTTCCTTCCAAGGTTGTCGGACGCCCGCGCTATCAGTTTGCCGAGTCTGTAATGGTCGAGAAAAGACAGCCCGGATATCCCAATCCGCACCAGCTTCGCCCGAAGATGGAACTGCGTCAGGAAATACAGCGGCACAAGCGTGCCGTGGTCGAGTTTGGGATATCTTTCGCCCAGAGTTCCCGCCGGCAATCCTTCCGTTTCCGCCAGGGTTGCAAGCTCGCGCACAAACTCGGTGTCATATTCCATTTCCACCGACACCTTTCGCGCCCCGAACTGTCCGAAGTCGCCCCTTGCCGCCTGCCCGGGGGAGATGTGGAAATAGTCGCTGTACACCGTAGAATGCGGAGATAGGATCACGACGGTGTCCGGGTCGAATTCGGCAGCCCGGCGCGCAACTTCCATATAACCGTCGATAGTGCTTTGAATCCTGCGTTCTTCTCCGCATCCTATTTCGGGTATTATGATTGGCGGATGAGGAACCGCCATAGCAAACACGATGGCCATGATAACCCCCCTATTATTCGACACAAAAGCATTCGGATTTGAATTCGCGTTCATGTCCTTCTTTAGGCCATTTTAGCACATATGTACGGGCTTTGCCATATATTGAACGTCCCGAAAGCATTTAGTTGCTGGGCATAAACTATAATGGCTGTGCTGTAAATATCCTTGTTGTTATTTTGTTTGTGGTGTTATTGGTTTATAGGTTCGCCTCGGGCATAAAAAATATTCAAAGAAATGATTTCTGGGGCAAAAAATGTTGTTGATAGCGTTGTCAGCAGAGCGGCTTTTAATAAGTATTAGCGCTACATTAACTTTATAATAGAAATAACACATATAAAAAGCTTGAAATAAAAACCCGCAAAGCGTTGAATACCAACACTTTGCAGGTTTCTCTTTTCGTAAACTCTGGATATTTGGACATAGAAAAAACCTCCGGAATGGTATATTCTACCATGCTGGAGGTTTCTGATCAGATTCTCCTATAATATTTTCGCATTTATATCACTGCTACATGTGATAAGATCTCTTGGAATTCGATACTTTTTTAAAATCTTTTCTTGGACGTTCAGATGGAAATTCAGCGGGGTATCCCTAATGCAACTGCCGCAATTATTTCACCTTTATCTTTATTTATGTTGGTAGTAACGTGGTTGCAAAAATAATTTTTAAACTTTTCAACGGAATTATACAAGCCCCGCACATTCCCTAAGAGGTAATACTTACAGTTTTTGATGTGCGAGGTAAAAAAATGTTTGCAATTTTTGAAAGTATGCATTAAAATTACTAACCCTGACTAATAGTTTTGTCAAAGAAATAAATATGGCCCGATCACAACACAGAATATTACAATATTACAAAGAGAGAGCTCGAAACGAATGGAAGGCTTTATATGGAATCTTTTATCCGATAACGGAAAAAATAAGGGAAAACATCCAAATCTACAAAGCAAAAAAGTCCTGATGCTGTTTTGCATCAGGACTTTCTCTTTGGCGGAGAAGGCGGGATTTGAACCCGCGCTGCGCTCAACACGCACTACTCCCTTAGCAGGGGAGCCCCTTCGGCCTCTTGGGTACTTCTCCATGCCGAATTGATATTAAATTTAAAAGTCTCCGCCGTGAGTACACCGCCCCACGGCGGAGCTTCTGGCGGAGAGAGAGGGATTCGAACCCCCGGTGCTTTCGCACAACGGTTTTCAAGACCGTCACCATCGACCACTCGGACATCTCTCCATTAAAGGTCGCTTAGTAATGTTAGCATAAGCTTCGGCGATTGTCAACGGGTTTTATCCTCTACATGAGAAAATATACTCAGGATATATTAAAGAAACACTCGATTATCTTGAAATGGGGGCAGTATTAATGTATAATAATATGATATATTTCCTCATTTAATGCTAATAGAGTAGTTTTTTGTAGTATTTCGCCCTGCGGCGATAAACTGTGCTTATTATCTGCAGGAAACATATTTTTAGGAACTCTCAAAATGGCAAGAATTATTTATACATCTTATGATTTATCAAGCGATTTGGCGAATTGAAAGTCTCAGTGCGGGGTGGCGGGGGTTAGGACAGGATGCAGAAGAAGATTGATTTAAGGGAGCTTGTCCTTGCCTCGCTGTTTGCCGTGCTTACCGCAGTGGGAGCTTTCATAAGAATACCCACAGGCATATCAAGCGTAACCCTTCAGTTCATGTTCACGGCTCTGTCGGGTACGTTGCTGGGGGCGCGCAGCGGCGCCTTATCCCAGCTTATTTACGTGCTTTTGGGTCTGTTGGGGCTCCCCGTTTTTACGGCCGGGGGAGGGTTTTCCTACGTGCTCAACCCCACCTTTGGCTTCCTTTTGGGGCTTATACCTTCCGCCTGGCTTATCGGCAGGATGGCCGAAAGCAGCAGAAGCATAAGAAGTGTCTGCATTGCCTGCCTGGCCGGGCTTGGGGTTCTCTACGCCATAGGGTTGCCCTATATGTATATTATTCTTAACTTTTATATGAAGCGTAACCTTACAATCGGCTATGTGCTTTACGCAGGCATGCTGATATTCCTGCCTGGTGATTTCCTGAAAATAATCATCACAGCAATTGTGACCAACAAGATACCAAAGGGCCTTGGCCAAACGAAAGGCAAATAGAAAATGCGAAAAAGTATAGTTATTAAAGGCGCCCGTGAAAACAATCTTAAGAACATAGACCTGGAGATTCCACGGGAAAAGCTGGTTGTATTTACGGGAATCTCCGGTTCGGGAAAAACATCCCTGGCTTTCGACACGATATACGCAGAGGGCCAGCGCCGGTATGTGGAATCCCTATCCTCCTACGCCAGACAGTTTCTCGGGCAGGTGGAAAAGCCCGATTTGGACTTTATCGAAGGGCTTTCCCCTGCCATATCTATAGACCAGAAGACTTCCTCAAGAAACCCCAGGTCCACGGTGGGCACTGTGACGGAGATTTACGACTATCTCCGGCTGCTGTGGGCAAATATAGGTATACCCCACTGCCCAAATTGCGGCAAGGAGATTAAGCAGCAGACGGTGGATCAGATAATCGACCAAATCCTGACGCTGCCGGAATCCACCCGCATACAGGTGCTGGCGCCTGTTGTGCGGGCCAGGAAGGGCGAATACCAGAAGATTTTTGAGGACGCCCGCAAGTCCGGCTATGTCAGGGTACGGGTTGACGGAAGCCTGTACGATCTGGGCGAAGAGATAAAGCTTGACAAAAACAAGAAGCACAATATTGAAATTGTGGTGGACAGGCTTGTTATTCGCCCGGGCATAAACAGGAGACTGACGGATTCCGTTGAGACGGCCTCAAGCCTGGCCGGCGGAATCGTAATCATAGACATAGTGGACGAGGGCAGGGAAATGCTCTTCTCGCAGAACTATGCCTGCGACGAATGCGGCATTTCGATAGAGGAACTGACGCCCCGAATGTTCTCCTTCAATAATCCCTACGGCGCATGCCCCACCTGCACCGGCCTGGGCACTCAGCTGCTGGTGGATCCGCAGCTTATAATTCCCAACCCGGCGCTGTCCATAATGGATGGGGCAATACAGGCCTCGGGCTGGGGGAATGTGAAGAAAGACAGCATATCCAAAATGTATTTTGAGGCTCTTGCGAGAAAATACAACTTCAGCCTGGAGCAGCCCATCCGAGACCTGCCCAAGAAGGTAATCGATGTCATTTTGTACGGCACCAAGGGGGAAAAGCTCACCTTATATTATAATCAGCCCCGGGGCAAGGGAGTATTTGAGCAGCCCTTCGAGGGGATAGTGAACAATCTAACCCGCCGATACAGGGAGACACAAAGCCCCGCCATGCGGATGGAGCTTGAGCAGTGCATGAGCGAGCATCCCTGCCCGGACTGCGGCGGAAAGCGACTGAAAAAGGAAGTTCTGGCTGTTACCGTCGGCGGGCTGAACATAGCTGAGTTTACTTCCCTGTCAGTAACTGAGGCATTGGAGTTTTCAAATAATCTCAAGCTTACCCCAAAGGAGGCCATGATTTCCGAGCGCATCCTTAAGGAAATAAAGGAGCGCCTGGGATTCTTGAAAAGCGTCGGCCTGCAGTACCTGACCCTTTCCCGCTCTGCGGCCACCCTATCCGGCGGCGAAAGCCAGAGAATACGCCTTGCGACCCAGATAGGCTCCTCCCTTATGGGAGTTTTGTATATTCTTGACGAGCCGTCCATCGGCCTGCACCAGAGGGACAACGACAAGCTTCTGCAGACTCTGTTCCGCCTGCGTGATTTGGGCAATACGCTTATAGTCGTGGAGCATGACGAGGAC
>JBMNQG010000089.1:0-4620 GCA_050944015.1 Oscillospiraceae bacterium | reverse complement strand
TGGTATGGAAGGACTTCCCCACCCAACCCACGGTTATGAGCTTTGCTCAAAGCGATGCTGCCCTCTCCGATTTCCTGAACGGCAAACTTGGCGCCGTATTTGGCGAGATGGGCGACATTAAGGCCAAGCCCAAGGCTTCCAACGACCCCGATATGGTTCTGGTTGGTATGCCCAATCCCGTCATGAAGAAGGGCGACAAGACCAAGATAACAACAAATAATCCGGGCATCCAGGGCACATGGGGTGTTACCACTTCCTGCGAAAAAGTGGAGCTGGCTATCCGCTACGTGAACTTCTGGTATACGGATGTAGGCGCCGAGCTGGCCAACTGGGGTATTGAAGGCGAGGCCTTTGAATGGGTCAACGGCGAGCGGGTATGGACCGAACTGATGACCAATAACCCCGACGGCCTTGACATTAAGGCTCTCAGCACCATTTACATCATTGACGACGGACCGTTCCTCAACTATGCCGACAAGTTCCTGACAATGTACACCGATGAGGAGCGCGTTGCCAGCGAAACATGGATGAGCGTACGGACCGGCGAGTGGACATATCCCAACGGCGCCAAACTCAGTGCCGAAGAGAGCGAGATCTTCGCCACCAAGTTTAATGACCTGTACACCTATGTTGCCGAAACTGTGCCCAGATTCATCAGCGGTGAACTGGACATAGACGCCAACTGGGAACAGTTCATTAACATGATGAACCAGCTTGGAGCGCCGGCTTGTCTGGAAGCCAAGCAGGCCGCATACGAAAGGTACCAGGCCCGTTAAAAAGTAACATTATCATAGCAGTTAGCTGCCTCCATTACAGGAGGCAGCTAATTTATATTTCCCATTTGGTTGATTTGCCGCTATTTTATGGTACAATAAATAATGTAGTTTTTCTTTGGTATTGCCATAATCTGCGGAGGTCCTGTTAATGGCGGAGTTTAAGGTGGTAAGTGAATATTCCCCGGCGGGAGACCAGCCGGAGGCCATTGATGCCCTTTCAAAAGGGATAGAGATTGGCCTTCAGGAGCAGACTTTACTGGGCGTGACCGGCAGCGGAAAAACCTATACCATGGCAAAGATTATAGAGCGGGTGCAAAGGCCCACTCTAGTTCTTGCCCACAACAAGATCCTGGCCGCCCAGCTATGCTCGGAGTTTAAGGAATTCTTCCCTGAAAACGCCGTGGAATACTTCGTGTCCTACTACGATTACTACCAGCCGGAGGCCTATCTGCCGCAGACCGACACATATATTGAAAAGGACAGCAGCATAAACGACGAGATAGAGCGCCTGCGGCACAGCGCCACCTCCAGCCTTTTTGAGCGGAGGGACGTGATTGTTGTGGCCTCCGTTTCATGTATTTACGGCCTGGGAGACCCCATAGATTATGCCAATATGGTTATATCCCTGCGTCCCGGGCAGACCCGCAGCCTGGACGAGCTATTGCACCGGCTGATTGACATCCGCTATGAGCGAAACGATATTGCCTTTGAGCGCAACTGCTTCCGGGTGAGGGGAGACACGGTGGAGGTGTTCCCGGCCTACGCCAGGGACCAGGCCATAAGAATTGAGTTTTTCGGCGACGAGATCGACCGCATCAGCGAAATAAACGTGGTTACTGGAGTTCCCGTGCGCTACCTAAACCATGTGGCCATATATCCCGCCTCCCACTACGTAACCACCAAGGAAAAAATGGCGAGGGCCATTGAGGAAATAAGGCGGGAGTGTGAGGAGCGGGTAAAATACTTTGAAGAGAACGGCAAGCTGATAGAAGCCCAGCGCATAGCACAGCGAACTGCCTTTGACATTGAGATGATGCAGGAGCTGGGCTACTGCTCCGGCATAGAAAATTACAGCCGGATAATCAGCGGGCGCCCGCCGGGCAGCCCGCCCATGACGCTGCTGGACTATTTCCCCAAGGACTTTGTAATGTTTATAGACGAGAGCCACGTGACGCTGCCCCAGCTCCGGGCAATGTATGCCGGCGACCGCTCCCGGAAGGAGACCCTGGTGGAATTTGGTTTTCGGCTGCCTTCAGCCTTTGACAACCGCCCGTTGAAATTTGAAGAGTTCCTGGAGCGGGTTAATCAGGTAATATACGTTTCCGCCACCCCGAGCGAGTTTGAAAAGGAGCGTTCCGCCCAGGTTGTGGAACAGGTAATAAGGCCCACGGGGCTTTTGGACCCCAAGGTGGAGGTGCGCCCGGTGGAGGGCCAGATAGACGACCTTATTGCGGAAATCCATGCCCGTATAGAAAAGGGGCATCGTACGCTCGTCACAACCCTTACCAAAAAGATGGCGGAGGACCTGACGGCCTACCTGACGGAGGCCGGTATCAAGTGCCGGTACATGCACCACGATATCGGGGCGATAGAGCGCATGGAGATAATCCGCGACCTGCGCCTGGGCGAATTCGACGTACTGGTGGGCATAAACCTGCTGCGTGAGGGCCTGGACCTACCGGAGGTGTCATTGGTGGCCATCCTGGACGCAGACAAGGAGGGCTTCCTGCGTAGCGAGACCAGCCTAATCCAGACCATAGGCAGGGCCGCCCGGAATGCTGACGGGCTCGTTATCATGTACGCGGACACGATTACCCGCTCCATGGAGGCGGCCATTAAGGAGACCAACCGCCGCAGGAAAAAGCAGATGGAGTATAACCGCCGCATGGGCATAACGCCTAGGACCATAATCAAGAGCGTCCGGGATATCATAGAAATATCCGACAGCGCTCTGAGCCGGGATGCTATCACCGAGGGCGGCGTCAAAATGACCGCCCGGGAGCGCCAGCAGGAGATTGCAAGGCTGGAAAAGGAAATGAAGAAGGCTGCTCAAATGCTGGAATTCGAGTATGCGGCGCTGCTTAGGGAGAGGATAATCAAACTCAGGGGAGAAAAATAGACTTATTTACCCGCGCCGGCATTTACATGGGGGAAAAACTATGAAAGTGATGATACTTGACGGGAACAGCATAGTGAACCGGGCCTTTTACGGCATACGCATGCTCAGCGCCCCGGACGGCACTCTCACCAACGGGATATACGGCTTCCTGACCATACTTCACAAGCTCCTTGAGGAGGAAAAGCCGGATGCCCTTTGCGTGGCCTTCGACCTGCCCGGGCCCACCTTCCGGCATGAGCAGTTTGAGGGCTACAAGGCAAAAAGGAAGGGCATGCCCGACGAGCTGGCCGTCCAGATTCCCTTACTCAAGGAAGTGCTGGACGCGATGGGCATCTGCCGCTGCGAGGAGCCGGGGTACGAGGCGGACGACCTTATAGGAACAGTCAGCCGGCACTGCGAGAGCAGGGGCTGGGAATGCCTCATAGTCACCGGAGACAGGGACAGCTTTCAGCTTATCACCGACCTGACTCATGTCAAATACGTAAAGACAAGAATGGGCGCGACGGAAACCATAGAGTACGACCCCGCCAGGTTTTATGAGGAATACGGTTTCGAGCCTGCCAAAATGGTGGATTTGAAAGCCCTGATGGGCGACGCCTCCGATAATATCCCGGGAGTCCCGGGGATAGGGGAGAAGACCGCTCTGGACCTTGTCCGCCGCTTCGGCACCGTGGAGGAGATATACGCCAGGCTCCAGGAGCTGGACATTAAGGAACATGTCAGAAAAAAGCTGGCGGAAGGGGCCGAGAACGCAAAACTTTCCTATGAGCTGGCGGCCATAGACAAGGACGCGCCCCTGAAATTCGACCCGGAGGATACAAAATGCAGCTTTGACTTCGGACCGGAGCTTTACGATATTTTTATTCGGCTGGGTTTCAAGCGCTTCATAGAAAACTGGGGAATAAAGCCCGGGAAAGGCCCAGAAACCCGGGAAAACCCCACTTTGCCGGAAGTGGAAATCGACGGGCCTGATTCTCTGGCCGACCTGATGGAGAGCATACGCAGCACGGAGTATGTCTCCCTGCTGCCCATGGAAGATTTGGACGCGGTGCAGATATGCGACGGAAAATGCACCGCTACGGTGCACTGGTCCCTGGCAGGGGATGGCTATAACGATTTCCTCCGCGAACTTTTTTCCGGGGACATAAAAAAGGTCTCCCACAATGTAAAAGACCTGATGGGCATGCTGCTTAAGGAAGGCCTGCCCGCGGAGGGCTTTATTTTCGATACCGCCCTGGCGGCCTACCTGCTGGAGGCCACGGAGAGCAATTACAATCTGCCCCGGCTCAGCCAAAAATACCTTGACCGGCGGCAGGACGGCGCAGAGGCCGTTTATAACCTTTATTCCATACTGGACGACAGGCTGTCGGAGCTTGGCATGTCCGAGCTGTTTTATAAAATTGAGCTGCCCCTGTGCCGGGTGCTGGCGGACATGGAGATAGTGGGTTTCGCGGTGGACAAAAAGGCCCTGTATGACTTTGGGGAAAGCTTAAATTACCACATTGAGCAGCTGCAGGGGAGCATCTGGCAGCATGCCGGGGAGGAGTTCAACATCAATTCCCCCAAGCAGCTGGGGACCGTGCTCTTTGACAAGCTGATGCTTCCTTCGGGGAAAAAGACAAAGACCGGCTGGAGCACCAATGTGGAAGTGCTGGAGAAGCTCAGGGACAAGCATCCCATAATAGACGAAATACTTAATTACCGCCAGCTAACAAAGCTGAAGTC
>JBMNQG010000088.1:0-4748 GCA_050944015.1 Oscillospiraceae bacterium | reverse complement strand
CTTTGGGGGAGACGCCGGCCTTGTTCATGAGCAGCTCCACCTTGTAGACCTCGGACATTTCCGCCATCCCCTGGCGGTAGGAACATGCGGTGGCGTAATATCGTCTAACTATCTCCTGCTTGGCCGCTTCGCAGCAGACTTCGTCGTCAATTATGCAGTATCCCGCCATGTTGACGCCCATATCCGTAGGGCTTTTATAAGAGGATTTTCCCCAAATCTGCTCCAGAGTCCTGTTGAGAATCGGGAAGATTTCAATGTCCCTGTTGTAGTTTACCGTTGTCACCCCGTAGGCTTCCAGATGGTAGGGGTCTATCATGTTAACGTCGTCCAGGTCGGCGGTTGCGGCCTCGTAAGCCAGGTTGATGGGGTGGGTCAGGGGAAGGTTCCAGATGGGGAAGGTCTCGAATTTCGCGTAGCCCGCCGGGATTCCCCTCTTGTGCTCGTGGTAGAGCTGGGACAGGCAGGTGGCCATCTTGCCGCTTCCGGGGCCGGGGGCGGTTACCACCACAAGGCTCCTGGTGGTTTCGATGTATTCGTTCTTCCCAAAGCCGTCCTCGCTGACAACGAAGGAAATGTTGGAGGGATAGTCGGGAATCACATAATGCCTGAAAACCTTCACCCCCAGGTGTTCCAGGCGCTTCTGGAACTGGTCGGCGGCTGGCTGGCCCTGATAGTGGGTCAGCACCACGCTGCCTACGTAAAGACCGCAGTCCCGAAAGGCGTCAATGAGCCGCAGGGTGTCGGCATCGTATGTAATGCCCAGGTCGCCTCTTTGCTTGTTGCGCTCAATGTCGTTGGCGCTTATGACTATGACTATCTCGGCGGAGTCCATTATTTCCATGAGCATGCGCACCTTGCTGTCGGGCTTGAAGCCCGGCAAAACGCGGGCGGCGTGGTAGTCATCGAAAAGCTTGCCGCCGAATTCCAGGTAAAGCTTGCCGCCGAAGCTGGAAATGCGCTCCATAATCTTGCTGGACTGCAGTTTTACGTATTTTTTGTTGTCAAAGCCGATTTTCATTTTTTCCTCCGGTTAACATTGAAAATGAACATCATTAGTATGAAAAAGTATATTAAACACAGGCCTAGTGTCACAAAACACATCAGGTCGGATTTGGGAGCAAGGCCTATGAATATAAGCATTGGCGCTCCAAAAACTATGGCGAAGCTGCTGCCCACAATCAGGTTGTTTGCCGCCGGCGTTTCGTAGTTGGGGTCAATCTCCCGGAGCAGGAGGATGCCGGAAGAAATGGTGCCTGTCATCATTCCGTACATGGACATGAGGCCTTCGTAGAAATAGTCCTTATAGACATGCCTGCACACCCAGACCAGATAGAACCAGGTGACGGCACCCCCCGCAACAGACATGAGTATGAAGGGAACCCACAGCCCGGTAAGCTCCCGGAGTTCAATTGAGGCTATGCCCGCCACTATCATAAGGTCGAAGGCCAGCCCTGAAATGCGGCTCAAAAGGTAGTTGTTCTGGTACTGCCTTGTCATAACCTTCGACTTCCTCAGCTTTTGGAGGATTACCCGGACAAATATGGCCAGAACGGAGCCTATGATAAAGTTAAATCCCCAGAGCAGGGAGTTAACGGTTTCCGCCAAAGCCGAGGACAGGGCGCTGAAAAGCTCCGTCAGCCCCTTGGTGGCCAGGTATGTAAGCAGATACACTATAACTACCAGGGCCACCTGGATGGACAGCTTGTCTATGGATTCGGAAATGGGGATTTCGCCTTCATCCTGAAAAGTGTCGACAGTTACGGAGCCGGACAGATCTTCGTGGACGACTTTTTTCAGCCTGCCCTTGCGGACAAGTATGTTTAACGCGATTATGCCCACAATGCAGGCGCAGAGGTAGCCCGAGGCGGCAATAGAGAGCCCGAAGGAGCGCCCGCCCACAAAGCCAAGGGACTCATATGTGCCTCCCACGTTGTTGGCCTGGCCCGGCCCCTGGCCGTAGCCCATGGGCAAAAGTATACCCGCGGCCTTGAACAGGCCGGGCATTACGGTGTAGGCAAGCCCCAGGGAAACTATCAGGCCGAAAATTGCCTGGATAAGATAGGAGCCTACAATGATGGCGCCGCTTTTGGCCCCCACAAGGTAGCCCTTGTTTTCCTCCTTCTTATTGTTCACCCTCAGGGACATGGCGATAAATCCAAGTGCTATGCCGTGGTAGGTAATCATCTCCAGCATGGCCCCGTCCATCTTCAGAACGCCAATGCTGCGCAGAATTAAAAAGAGGAATCCCGCCAGCGCCGAGGTGGGCAGAAGGCTGTTCCGAATAAGGGAAACCTTGCGCCTCAACAGGTTTCCCGCAAGGATTGACGACGCTATGATGCCAAGCTGGACAACTATGTTCCACAGGCTGGTGTTTGCGGCTGAATAGTCCATGGCTTACCTCCAGTATGTTAAGTATGATTAGGCTTTAGAGCGAAGAATTTGGTTTTTCAAGACTTCATAGGCCATCATATATTTTCTGCCGCAGAAGCGGGAGCGGCAGTTAAGCTCAAAGTTGCGGCTGCCAACGCCCAGATTGATTGCCTGAGCGCCATGGATGGAAATGCCTGTGATATCTTTCAGCGGGAAAGCCTGGCCGGCAAATTCCAGGCGGTCCCGCCAAAGTTTCAGCTGGCCTCTGCCCAACCTGACATATTTGTGTTTATCCAGTATTTCTACGATGTCTATATTGTTGTCTGTGAAAAGGGGCTCGTCGCCGCCGCTTTGAACCAGCTGGCAAAGCTGTTGCGCCTGCCACCTGTCCCAGTCTGTTATGTTGTCGAAAGGCAAGTAATCCCCCTCGAAAAAGCCGTACTCCGTAAAGCGGAGGTTTAGGCCGCAGTCGCAGGAAATGCGGTCGTCCCGGCTTTTCAGCGTGCCTATTTTCCTGCATTTGGGGCAGATGAAAAGGGTGGTCTCCAGTGCCTCCACGATTCTCTTGCCCTTGAAGGGGACGGGGTTTTCCTGCTGGCGGGCATAGGCGTCCTCGAAAAGGTCCCTTTTAATCAGGGCGTTTATTTCCTCAACCGTCATTTTGGACATCACTTCCGGGGGATAGACGCCCACCACGTAGCCCCGCATTTTGCCCCGGCGAAGGCTGACGCCCCAGCGGGGGCTGGTGAAATAGCCGCCCTCCAGCTTGTAGGTGACGAGAGTGGCGCCGCAGATCCGGGCCAGCTTGCCGGTGGAGGGGAGGATGTCGCAGGTTACTCCGTTCCAGGACCTGTTCCCTTCCGCAAAAAGGCACACGTTGAAGGACCTCCGCAGCCGCCGCATGACAGCCATAACCGTATCCGTGGCAAGGGTCCCCTTCAGGCGGGAAATGGGGTCGAACAGCCAGCGGATGAGCCGCGACAGCAGCCCCCAGCGGAAGATATGCTCGCTGGCCACAAAATACATGTGCTGCCTGAAGCTCAACGCCACCAGAAAGGGGTCCCAGTCGGTGTTGTGGTTGGCAAGTATAAGGTATGGGCCTTCGACGTCGGCCGGAATGGGCTCGAAATTGAATTTTCGTCTGAGCCAGGGCGAAGCCGCCCATCTGAACAGCTTCCATACAATTAGGTGGCGCCTTCTTCCTTTCATAACGCAGACTCCTCGTATAAAATCAAATTTCATTATACAACAGTTTTCGGCGGACTTCAAACATTTTCAAGCATTGTTAATAAATTATTATAGATAATATTTAAACTTTTATTATCAACATTTGTGTGCTATAATAATTTGCTATAGCGAGTTATTTGCAGCTTGTTTATTACTGAAAGGCAGAACGTATAATGGGCTTAATTACTAAATTATTCGGTACCTACAGCGAAAGGGAATTGAAGAAGATTACCCCTATAGTTGATAAAATAGAGGCTTTGGCCCCCAAATATGAGGTTATGACCAGCGAGCAGCTCCGGGCAAAGACCGATGAGTTTAAAGCCCGGCTGGCGGCGGGTGAGGCTCTGGACGACATACTCCCCGAGGCCTTCGCCACCGTGCGGGAGGCCGCCTGGCGGGTTCTGGGGCTGCGGCCGTACCGGGTGCAGCTTATCGGCGGCATAGTCCTGCACCAGGGCCGCATTGCCGAAATGAAAACCGGCGAGGGAAAAACCCTTGTGGCGGTGCTGCCCGCCTACCTAAACGCTCTGACGGGCAAAGGCGTCCATATCGTGACGGTGAACGACTACCTGGCAAAGCGCGACAGCGAGTGGATGGGGAAGGTCTACAGATTTCTTGGACTCAAAGTGGGGCTGATTATCCACGGCCTCACCAGCGACCAGCGCAGGGAGGCCTACGCCGCAGACGTCACCTACGGCACCAACAACGAGATGGGCTTCGACTACCTCCGGGACAACATGGCCCTATACAAGCATCAGATGGTGCAGAGGGGCCACGCCTTTGCCATAGTGGACGAGGTGGACTCCATACTCATAGACGAGGCCAGGACGCCGCTAATAATATCCGGGCAGGGAGACCAGTCTACTGACCTTTACCGCCAGGTGGACGATTTCGTCCGGGGGCTGAAGAGGGCGGTTTTTGCCTCCATTGACGAGAAATCCCAGGAGGACGAGGACCTGGACTCGGACTACGTGGTGGACGAAAAGGCCCGCACCGCCACCCTCACCGCCAGGGGTATAGCCAAGGCTGAGAAGTATTTCGGCATTGAAAACCTGGCGGACCTTGAAAACTCCACCCTTTCGCACCACATCAACCAGGCCATCAAGGCCCACGGCGTCATGAAGAGGGACATAGACTATGTGGTGAAGGAC
>JBMNQG010000087.1:0-4982 GCA_050944015.1 Oscillospiraceae bacterium | reverse complement strand
TGGTCCATTACTTTTTCGCTGTACATCATGGCTATTTCGCCTCCTGCATCTTTTTCCAAACCGGCGACATCTCCCGCAGTCTTGCGACTACCTGAGGTACCGCGGTCAGTATATAATCTATCTCTTCGTCGGTGTTGTATTCCGACAGGCTGAGCCTCAAGGAGCCGTGGGCGATTTCGTGGGGGAGACCTATGGCCAGCAGCACGTGGCTGGGGTCCAGGGAGCCGGAAGTACAGGCGGAGCCCGATGAGGCCGCGATTCCCATGGAATTCAGAAGCAGCAGCATGGACTCTCCCTCAATGCCCTTGAAGCAGAAATTGACGTTTCCAGGCAGGCGCTTCGTCCTGTGGCCGTTGAGAATCGACTCTGGAATTTCCAGGAGACCGTCGATAAGCCTATCCCGCATGGCGGAAACTTTGGCGGCGTTGGCTTCCATGTTGGCGCAGGCCTCCTCAAAGGCCGCGGCCATGCCCACAATTCCGGGCACGTTTTCAGTTCCTGCCCTTTTGCCGCTCTCCTGGGCGCCGCCCTCTATGAGGTTCGTCAAAGGTATGCCCCGTCGGCAGTAAAGCGCCCCCACGCCTTTGGGGCCGTGGAACTTGTGGGCGGAAATGGAGAGCATGTCGATGTTTTCCGCCTTTACGTCAATGGGAATGTGTCCCGCCGCCTGCACCGCGTCGGTGTGGAATATGACGCCCTTTTCCCGGCAGATTCTGCCCAGTTCGGCAATGGGCTGGATGGTCCCGATTTCGTTGTTGGCGTACATGATGGTGACCAGGGCGGTGTCGCTGCGGATGGCCTTTTCCAAATCCTCGGGATGCACTATCCCGTCGGAATAAACCTCCAGCAGCTCTATTTCAAAGCCCTGCTTTTTCAGTTTGTCCAGGGTATGTAAAACGGCGTGGTGCTCAAACTTTGTGGAAATGATATGCTTTTTGCCCTTTCTGGCTCCCAGCATAGCTGCGGAAATAATCGCCTGATTGTCCGCCTCGCTGCCGCCGGAGGTAAATATTATCTCTTTCGGATCGGCGTTCAAATATTTCGCTATGGTGCTTCTCGCCTGGTTCAAGGCCCTGGCGGCTTCCTGGCCAAAGCTGTGGAGGCTTGAGGGGTTTCCGTAGAAGCTGTCAAAGTATGGCAGCATTGCGGCTTTTGCCGCAGGACTGAGTGCCGTAGTGGCGGCGTTGTCAGCATATACTTTCATAATCAAGATCCTTTCGTATCAATACGCGAAGTTTGCTCAAAAAAATCCTACTATTCCTATAGGATATTATATATTTGTTTTATTCCATTGTCAATATATTCCCTATAAAAATTACAGGATTTTTTTAATTTAAATTCGTTTGAGATTAAAGGGCGCAAGGGCCGCCCTTTTGCCGGCTTTGGGAAATCAGGTCGGCAACGGTTACGCTTTCCAGGTACTCGTCAATGCGCCTGTCCAGTTCTTCCCACAGGGGGAGGGTAATGCACAAATCCGCCTGGGGGCACCTGTTTTCGGGCGTGTCCAGGCATGAAACGGGGGAAAGGCTGCCTTCCGCCGCCTTCAAGATGGATGCAACACTGTATTCCTCAGGCTTTTTTGACAGCTTGTAGCCTCCGTCCCTTCCCCGGGCGCTGATGATGAGGCCGGCCTTATTCAGCAGGCCTGCAATCATCTCCAGGTATTTCATGGAAATTCCCAGTCTTTCGGAAATGTCCTTCAGAGCCACGTAACCGTCGGTCTGGTTCTGGGCAAGATCCACCATAATGTGCAGGGCATATCGCCCCTTGGTTGAAATTCTCATAATGGCACCTCCGATTTAGTCCTATTTTACTATAGGAATTATAGGATTACAAGACATATATTTGCTGATAATTCAAAAAGTGCCGTAATTTTTGGGGGCACATAGGCAGATTTGCTTGTCAGAGGGGGCTATTATCTGTTCGGGCAGAAAGTAGCCCCGCCCGGAGGGCACAACAATAAAACGGTGCCCCCGGCAGAGAAGAGCCGGATTGGTTTAGCATGTGGCTAAAGGAAAAAAACGTTCCCGCGAAGCCGCGGGAACGTTTTTTTGAGCCGTTTAACAGCTATGGTTTCAAGGTTGCCTGAATCAAGCCGTCATTATCCAGCTTGGAAAGCTCTTTTACTCTTTCAAAACTCAGACCCAAAGCCTCTGCCATGCGTTCGCCGTATTCGGGGTCTGCCAGGTAGCAGTGGACTGCATGACGGTACTTGATGTTTTCGGTTACGGTTGCCATATCCTCTGCGGTGTTCTTGATAAGGAGCCGGCGCTTATCCTCGGTCATTAACCGGTAGAGGTTTCCGACGGCACGGAAATTGTCGTCTGTGGGGTCGTCCTTGGGGTCGTAGCGCCACATTGCGCCCTCAAGGTCCAGGGGAGGCTCCGCCACCTGGGGCTGTGCCGTCCAATAACCGTAGCTGTTGGGCGTGTAGGCAGGCGTGCGTCCATAGTTGCCGTCAACGCGCATGGCGCCGTCGCGGTGGTACTGGTTAACTTCGCATTTGGCTTTGTTTACGGGTATCAGGTTGTGGTTCACTCCCAGCCTGTATCTCTGGGCGTCGCCATAGGCGAAAAGGCGTCCCTGAAGCAGCTTGTCCGGCGAAAAACCAATGCCGGGAACCACATGGGCGGGATTAAAGGCCGCCTGTTCCACCTCGGCAAAGTAGTTTTCGGGATTGCGGTTCAATTCCAGAACGCCCACTTCAATAAGCGGGAACTCCCCATGGCGCCAGACCTTTGTAACATCAAAGGGGTTTTCGTAGTGGTTTCTGGCCTGCTCCTCGGTCATTATCTGGACGTACATGGTCCATCTGGGGTAATCGCCCCGCTCGATAGCCTCAAAGAGGTCCCGGCCATGGCTGTCACGGTCCCTGCCGCAGAGCTCCGCGGCTTCCTCGTTGGTCAGGTTCTTTATGCCCTGCTGGGTATGGAAGTGGAACTTGCACCAGACCCGCTCGTTCTTTTCATTATAAAAGGAGAAGGTGTGCTCCCCATAGAAATGCATATGCCGAAAAGAGGCGGGAATGCCCCGGTCGGACATGGTAATGGTGCGCTGGTGGAAGCTTTCGGGAAGCAGGGTCCAGAAGTCCCACATGTTCTGGGGTGAGCGCATGCCGGTTCTGGGGTCACGTTTTACCGCCCGGTTCAGATCGGCAAAGTTATGTACGTCCCGGATGAAGAAAACAGGGGTGTTGTTGCCCACAAGATCCCAGTTGCCCTCTTCGGTGTAGAATTTTAGGGCAACTCCCCGGATATCCCGTTCGGCATCGGCCGCGCCGCGTTCCCCGGCGACGGTGGAGAACCGGATGAATACGTCAGTCTGCTTTCCCGGCTGAAGAACCTTGGCCCTCGTGTACTGGGAGATGTCATGGGTTACAGTAAAAGTTCCATATGCTCCCCAGCCCTTGGCGTGCATTCGGCGCTCGGGTATGACCTCGCGGTTAAAGTGGGCCATTTTTTCCAGCAGCCACACGTCCTGCAGGACAACCGGGCCGCGGGGACCGGCAGTTATGGAATGCTCGTTGTTGGCTACCGGCGCGCCTACCTCATTCGTAAGGTTCCTGTAATCGCTCATAATCTTACCTCCTTTTTTGTTTTATATTTTATGGTGCAATACCAATTAATCATAAGGAGGAAAAGCTTTATTCAAATCAGACGACGTAATCCAATCAGGTAAAGCGCAGCTTCCCCTTGTGATAAATAATGGTTATCATCAAAATACATAAATATTCCAGGTTTGTCAATTAATAAATGTGGAAAAAAGACGAATAATTTATTCTTTTGCCGAACAAAAACCCGATTTGGCCGAGCCAAACCGGGTTTTTTGCTTTTCAGAACAGTATCCGCCGGGGCTGTTCTGGACTATTCGGTTTTGATATTTCCCAGTCCCAGTATTCTGCGGTAGATTTCCACCCCGTATAAAAGGGCGTCCTCGTCAAAATCGAAAAGGCTGCTGTGCAGGGGACGCTTGTTTTTACCGCCGCCAACGCCCAGGAAGAAAAACAGGCCGGGAACCTCCTCCTGGTAGCAGGAGAAGTCCTCCGCCGCCATAACCGGCTCGACCAGCACAACATCCTCCATATTCACATAGTTATAGAAATCCTCAACCATGTATCTTGGGTTGTCAACCCGGGGATACTGCATCTTTGTCTCCACTTCAAAGCGGGCCCCCGTGGCAAGGGAAAGACCGTCCGCCATTGCCTGAATCCGGGCGGTGAGGTTTTCAAAGACTTCAGTGGAGAAGACCCGGAGGGTGGCATTCATAATCACCTTATCGGCGATAATATTCCGGGCAACGCCGCCCTGAATCCTGCCTATGGTCAACAATGCGTCCTGGTGGGGATCAAGGTTACGGGTTATTGCGGTTTGCAGCATAAGTATGAACTCGGCGGCCACCACCACGGCATCCACGCCCATCTGCGGGCTGGCACCGTGGGCGCTTACGCCATGAACTATAATATCAAACTCGGTTGTTCTGGCCATCATGGGACCCCAGCGCACGCCGATTTTACCCTTTTCCACTGAAGGCCAGACATGCAGACAATAGATTCTGTCCACATCCGGATTCCGCAGGGCTCCTTCCGCTATCATCTTTTTTGCTCCGCCACCGCCTTCTTCCGCCGGTTGAAATAGCAGCACCACATTCGTTTTAAGCTGCTTCCTGTGCAAATGGATTAGCTTTGCCAGCAGCAGGAGAACGGTCATATGCCCGTCGTGGCCGCAGGCGTGCATTTTTCCGGGGTGCTCCGACATATAGGCGCTTTCCGTCAGCTCTTCAATTTGCAGGCCGTCCATGTCCGCCCGGAAGGCTATTGTTGTTTCTGCTCCGGAGGCGTAGAAAACCGCCTTCACACCTGTCCCCGCTAGGGTCTGTATGCTGTCGGGCGAATACCGCTTCAGTTCGTTTATGATATAAGCCTGGGTGCTATGCTCCTCGAAAGCCGTTTCCGGCATGCGGTGCAGGTCCTGCCTGAGCTGCCT
>JBMNQG010000086.1:0-5208 GCA_050944015.1 Oscillospiraceae bacterium | reverse complement strand
ACATTTCAACCCCGTCCTTGAAAACGATGATGGTGGGTATGCTCATGACGCCAAATCTTCTGGCAAGCTCCGGCTCCGCATCCACATCCACCTTGCATATTTTTGCCTTCTCTTCGTATTTTTCCGCCAGACCCTCTATTGTAGGGGAAAGCATCCTGCAGGGGCCGCACCAGGAAGCCCAAAAATCCACCATTACCGTGCCTTCGGCTATGGTCTCGTCAAAGTTAGCTTTTGAAAGATGCAATACCGCCATTTTGATTCTCCTTTGTATCTTTAATCTTTCTTCTGGTGAAGTGACATGTTTTTATAAAAATTCTGCCCAATATCCAGGCTTATTAAAATCACTTTTTATCCAGCCAGGCAACCGCCGACAGGGCGGCTATGTTGCCCTCCCCAACGGCTTTGGCAATTTGATACGGCCTGCCCGTACAGTCGCCCGCCGCGAAAACCCCGGGCACGGAGGTGGACATGTCCCGGGCAACCTTTATGTGGTTGCCCTCAATGTCGACGCCCGGCAGCAGGGACGATACGGCAAGCGTATTCCTAAGTATAAAGACTCCATCCACCGGGTGTTCCGTGCCGGCGACGGAAACAGCTTCCACCTTCTCCCGGCCTATTATTTGATACTTTTGCTGCTTGTTGAAGTAAAGCACCTGGCAGCCAATGCTCCGCAGGAATTCCGCCTCCTCCTCCGCATCGGAGGAAAGGCCGATAACCGCCACCTTTTTGCCTCTGTACAGCATCCCGTCGCAGGTGGCGCAGTAGCTGACGCCCCTGCCCAGCAGCTCCTTTTCACCTGGGTAAGCGCTGCTCTGAACGACGCCCGTGGCCAAAACAAGGGCGCGGCACTCGTAAAAATCCGCCCCGGCGGAGACGAAAAAACCGTTTCCTGAAGGCATGGCGCTGATTACTCTTTTTGTGAGGAATTCTACCCCAAGGGCAAGGGCGTGGCTCAGCATGGCGCCGTGCAAATCCGCCCCGCTCATCTGGGGAAGACCGGGGTAGTTATCCACCCTTTCGGCTTTGTAAAGCCCGCTAGCTTCAGCCGGGTTTGAGATAACCATAACGCTTTTCGCGCGGTTTCGCGCGGTCATTGCTGCGCTCAGACCGGCCGGGCCCCCTCCAATAATAATTATGTCGGCCGAATTTGGCATGAAAACACCCGCCTTTCCGCCTGATTATATAATAAAGTTGCCATATTGTAAACATTAATCAAATCGTGTATAATTTATAGAAATTATATAAAATTTACTTCTGGAGTTGAAATCATGGAAGAAGTCTCGAAAAATTTCATACATGAGGCAATTGAGGAAGATCTGGCGCCGGGCGGGCGCTGCGAAGGCATGAAGGTTCACACCCGTTTCCCGCCCGAGCCCAACGGATACCTGCATATCGGCCATTGCAAGGCTCTTTGCATAGATTTCGGCGTCGCGGAAAAATACGGCGGCTTGTGCAACCTCCGCATGGACGACACCAACCCCGTCAGGGAGGACGAGGAATATGTGGAGGCTATAAAAGAGGATATACACTGGCTGGGCTTCGATTGGGGAGACCGTTTTTATTACGGGTCCGATTATTTCGAGCAGACCTATCAGTACGCCGAGGAACTCATAAAAAAGGGGCTTGCCTATGTGTGCGAGCTTTCTCCCGAGGAGTTTAAGAAATACAGGGGCGACATAGGCGTGCCGGCCATCAGTCCCTACAGGGACAGGCCCATTGAGGAAAGCCTTGATCTTTTCCGCCGCATGCGCGCCGGCGAATTTCCCGACGGCAAATACACCCTTCGTGCCAAGATTGACCTGGCAAGCGGCAACTTCAACCTGCGCGACCCGGTAATATACCGCATACGCCATGTCCATCACCACCGGCAGGGAGACAAGTGGTGTATCTACCCCATGTACGACTTTGCCCACCCCATCCAGGACGCCCTTGAGCACATCACCCATTCCCTCTGCTCTCTGGAATACGAAGACCATCGCCCTTTGTACAACTGGGTGGTGGAAAACTGTTCCCTGCCTTCGAAACCCCGGCAGATAGAGTTTGCCCGCCTGGGGCTCAGCTATACCGTCATGTCCAAGCGCAAGCTCCGCCGGCTTGTGGAGGAAGGCGTGGTTTCCGGCTGGGACGACCCCCGCATGCCCACCATTCGCGGGCTTCGCCGCCGGGGCTACACCCCCGAATCCCTGCGCAATTTCTGCGAGCGCATCGGGGTCTCCAAGGTGGACAGCATCGTCGATTACGCCTTCCTGGAGCACTGCCTCCGGGAAGACCTAAACCTGAAGGCAAAGCGCGTAATGGCGGTCCTCCGGCCCGTCAAGCTGACCATTACCAACTACCCCGAAGACCGGACCGAATACTTTGACGTGGAAAACAACCCCTTAAACCCCGATGAGGGGACGCGGAAAGTCAGTTTCAGCCGAAATCTCTGGATTGAAGCTGACGACTTCATGGAAGTGCCCATAAAGAAGTACAACCGCCTTTACCCCGGCAACGAGGTGCGGCTCAAGTCTGCATACATTGTCAAGTGCACCGGCTGCGTAAAGGACGAGGAGGGCAACGTGGTGGAAGTCCTGGCGGAATACGATCCCGAGACCCGCGGGGGCAACACTCCCGACGGGCGGAAAGTCAGGGGAACCATCCACTGTGTGGACGCCAACAACTGCGTTCCAGCCGAGGTCAGGCTGTACGACAACCTGTTTCTGGACCCTGACCCGGAAGCGGACGGCAAGGATTTCATGGACTGCCTGAACCCCGACTCCCTTGAAGTTCTGAAGGACTGCAAGGTTGAAAAAACTCTGGAGAACGCGGAAGCCCCCGCCCACTTCCAGTTCCTTCGCCTGGGCTACTTCTGCGTAGACAACGTCGACTCCAAGCCCGGTGCCCTTGTTTTTAACCGGTCTGTTGCCTTAAAGGACAGTTTTAAGGTTGATAACAAATAAATAGCAGCAGGCAGGCGCCAAAAGTGCCTGCCTGTTATTTTTCAAGGTTTGCTTTTTGCTTTAAGTTTAATATGATGATTGCGGCCAATACCAGTGCCACCCCGCACCCGCTTAAGAACGTGAGCCTTTCGTGAAAAATTACGATTCCGGCAACGGTGGCCACCACCGGTTCAATTGAAGCCATAATTGAAGCCCTGCCCGCCTCCATTGCCGATAGGCCCTTCGTATACAGCAGATATGGCAGATAGCAGCTCACGACTCCCGTCGCCAGGCAGAGGAAAAAGTTTTCCCAGCTGGCAAACATGAGCCTTACCGGCATTGCCGGGCCCCATATGACGGAGGCTCCCAGGGCGGCAAGGAGGCAGCTGTAAAAGTTCACCGCCAGGCTGCTGTAGCCTCTGTCCATGGCCAGGCGGGCGAAAATGCTGTAAAGGGCGTAGCCGAAGCCGGATAGAAGGCCGTAGATAAGACCGGCAGTGGACAGGGTCCCGCCGTCCGCCCCAAGCCCCGATACCAGGCAGCAGCCGGCAAAGGCCAGCAGCAGAGCCAAAACCTTGGATACCGTCAGCCTTTCCTTAAATATGAAAAGGGACATCAGCATGACCATTGACGGGGCTGTGTACAGCAGAATTGCCGCCGTCGAAAGGGATGTCAAGGCTATTGTGTTGATATAGCAGTACATGAACAGAAGCAGGCTGCATATGCCCGCACCGAAAAAGCACCAGAAATCCCGGAGCCGAACCTTGAATATGCCTGGTTCCCTGACCAGCAGGGTCACGCCAAAGAAAATGGCGGCGATTCCGCAGCGTACTATCAGCACGCCGCCGGAATCGAAACCCGCAGCCGCAAGAAATCGTGAGAACACGCCCAGCAGTCCCCACAGGGCTCCGGCGCTCAGCACAAAAAGGGAATTTTTCTTCATGAGAAAAGCCCGCGAATCCAGTTTTCCAGAGGTATGTACGCGATGGGCAGGAAAACCGCAGGGAGCATGTTCCCCACCCTGAGCTTTCTGTCGCCGGCAAGCCCAAGCATGTTGACGGCCAGGGCAACAATTAAAAGCCCGCCCACTGCGGACATCTCCGTCACCGCGGCGTCAGGCAGGACGGGGCCGACCCACATGGCCAGCAGGGTTAATAGCCCCTGATATATAAGGACGGTAAAACCGGAGAAGAGCACCCCGACACCCAGGGCGGCGGCAAGAGTAACCGCGGTCACGCAGTCAATGACGCTCTTGGACAGAATGATGCTGTAGTTGTGGTTAAGGCCGGCTTCCATCGAGCCCATAACTGCCATGGAGCCCACGCAAAATATCAGCGTGGCGCCCATAAAGCCTTCGTTAAAGCGCCCGCCGTCCCTGCCCTTCATAAGTCTTTGCTTTAATCTCTCCCCCAGATTATCCAGCCTGTCCTCAATGCGGAGGACCTCGCCAATAACGATGCCGAAGACCATGCAGATGATGACGCAAAGCATGTTGTTGGTGCCAATGGCGCTGGAAATTCCTATGAGAAGCACGCAAAGGCCCAAGCCGGTAATGATTGCCTTGGAGTATTCCTCTTTTATCCTGCTTTTGAAGACCATGCCCAAAGCGCTGCCTATGAAAATCAGTATGGCGTTAATTACGGACGCTATCATTGGCTTGTCCCGTTCCTTTCAGTTCCCGCAAAGGTTAATACTATTATGGGGCGGCAAATGCCGCCCCAAGACTCTCGACTTAATTGGGAAACTACTCCGCAGCGGCGACTACCGCAGCCATGGCAAGAGAGAGGTACTTCTCGGAGGCAGATGAACCCCTGGAAGAAAGTACGATGGGTACTTTGGCGCCTACAACAATGCCGGCCATGATGGACCCGCAGGAAACCGTCCAGCACTTGCCCATAATATTACCGGAGTGGATATTGGGCTGGAGCAGAATATCGAAATCCTGGCAATACTCGCAGTTAAACTTTTTAATGGCGGCTATTTCCTTACTCATGGCTATATCATAGGAAATGGGGCCGATAACCACGCACTTGCCAAGCTCGCCTCTCTCGCACATCTCCTGAAGGGCGCGGGCGTCAGTGGTTTCCGGCATTTTGGGATCCACCGTCTCCTTGCAGGCAAGGCAGGCCACTTTGGGAAGCTCGTACCCCAGCTTGTGGAAGGCCTCAACGGCGTTGATTACAATCTCCTTCTTCTTTTGGAGATCGGGATAGGGGGTCATGCCGCCGTCAGTATTGCAGATAACCTTATGGTAGGCGTCAAACTTGTTGAAGCTAAGATGGCTCATGAC
>JBMNQG010000085.1:0-5220 GCA_050944015.1 Oscillospiraceae bacterium | reverse complement strand
GTGCTGTATGCTTTTGTGGTTGCCACGGCAATTTCCGGGCCGGCTTTCGTATAGATGACGCTGTGGGAGGCCTTGGCTATGGAACTGCCTTCCACGTTTACTATGGAAAGGGTTCGGGCGCCCAGCCGCTTGGCTTCTCTCAGGGCTTCCAGGGTGTCGGCGGTTTCTCCCGATTGGCTAATAAGTATGACCAGCGTATTCTCGTCCACTATGGGGTCATAGTAACGGAATTCGGAGGCAAGGACAACTTCAACAGGTATTCTGGCCAGTTTTTCAATGTTGTATTTGGCGATAACGCCCACGTGGTAAGAGGAGCCGCAGGCTACGATATAGATTCTGTTCATGGTTCGGACGAATTCGCGGGACAGGACGCTGTCCAGGTCGACCTTGCCGTCCACAATATGTGGGAGAATTGTCCTGCGGACGGCCTCCGGCTGCTCTACGATTTCCTTGAACATGTAATGCTCATATCCGCCTTTGTCAGCCGCAGAAATGTCCCAGTCAACCGTCTCCACCCTCTTTTCCACCTTGTCGAGGAAAGAAGTGTAGAAAGAGACGGAATCCTTTTTGACGACAGCTATTTCACCGTCGTCCATGTAGCTGACCTTGTTCGTATGGCTGAGGAAAGCCATTACGTCGGAAGCAAAGTAGTTGCCTTCCTCGCCGTAGGCAACTATCAGGGGAGCGCGGCTTTTTACGGCTATAAGAGTATCAGGGTCATCAGCGCACATGATTCCCAGGGCATAGCTGCCTTTCAGCTCCCTGACCGCTCTGGCTACCGCTTCGAGGATATCACCCTTGTAGTAGTAATCGATAAGCTGGGCGGCTACTTCGGTATCGGTCTCCGAGACGAAGGTGCGCCCTCGATGGATAAGCATCTCCTTAAGGGCCATGTAGTTTTCAATTATTCCGTTGTGGACTATTGCCACCCTTCCGTTTTCGCTTACGTGGGGATGTGAGTTCTCATCCGAGGGCTTTCCGTGTGTAGCCCAGCGGGTATGGCCCAGTCCAACAGTGCCGCATATGTCTTTTCCGTCGTTTGTCTTTTCCTTCAGAACGGCCAAGCGGCCCATGGCTTTAACAACGCTGATATCGTCACCAGTATTGACGGCAATACCTGCGGAATCGTAACCTCTATATTCCAGCTTCTCCAGACCCTCCAGCAGAATTGGAGCGGCCTGTTTCCCGCCGGTGTATCCAATTATTCCGCACATTAATTTTTTCCTCCAAAGAATAAGAATAGATTGCTACAGGATGGCAGCAATTCGCTCCACAGCCTGTTTGGTCGCCTCGGCATCGCCGAATGCGGTAAGGCGTATATATCCTTCGCCGCTGGGGCCGAAACCGGCGCCTGGGGTGGTCACCACATTTGCCTCGTTAAGCAGCCTGTCGAAAAATTCCCATGAACCCATGCCGTCGGGAGTCTTGCACCATATATAAGGCGCATTGACTCCGCCGTATACCTTCAGTCCCGCGGCGGACAGGCCCTCGCGGATGACCTGGGCGTTTTTCATGTAGTATTTAATGTTTTCCCTTATCTCACACTGGCCTTCGAGAGTATATACGGCAGCGGCGCCGCGCTGGACGATATACGACACCCCGTTAAACTTAGTGGACTGCCTTCTGGCCCACAGGGCGTTGAGGGAGGCACCCTCCCTTATAAGGGCCTTAGGCACAACAGTATATGCGCAACGTGTGCCGGTAAATCCCGCCGTTTTTGAAAAACTGCGAAACTCAATGGCGCATTCCTTCGCCCCTTCAATTTCGAAAATGGAGTGAGGAATGTCGGGCTCGCTGATGTAAGCCTCATAAGCGGAGTCGAACAGGATAATTGAGCCGTGCTCGAGGGCATAGTCCACCCAAACCTTGAGCTGCTCCCTGGTGGCTACCGTCCCCATGGGGTTGTTGGGGAAACAAAGGTATATCATGTCCGGAACCTGCTCCGGAATCTGGGGCAGAAAGCCGTTTTCCTCAACACAAGGCATGTAAATTAGCCTTGACCACTTGTCATTTACATAGTCCCCTACCCTGCCGGCCATGGCGTTGGTGTCAACGTAAACGGGATATACCGGGTCGCAGACAGCCACAATGTTTTCGGTAGAAAAAATGTCGCCAATGTTGCCGGTGTCGCTCTTGGCGCCGTCGCTGATGAAAATCTCGTCTAGCTCCAAATCCACGCCTCTAGCCTTATAATCATGCTCCAAAATGGCCTGGCGCAGAAAATCGTATCCAAAATCAGGGCCGTAACCCTTGAAGCTTTCCTTTTTCCCCATTTCTTCCACAGCCTCGTGCATTGCGGCAACCACCGAAGGGGGCAGGGGCAGGGTTACATCCCCAATACCAAGGCGGATGAGGCTGCGGCCGGGATTTGCGGCAGTATAGGCGTTTACCCTTTTAGCAATCTCAGAAAACAAATAGCTGCCCGGTAGTTTCAGAAAATTGGCGTTTACCTTAGTCATAGTTCCTCCTTCTCAACATGCAGTTAAATATTGATTTCTCCGTCAAACACAAATTCCGCGGGGCCGGTCATATACAGGAGGTTTTCTTCCCTGTCCCATTCTATAAAGAGTTCACCGCCTGCCAGAATAAGCTTTGCGGCAGGCTGGGCAAAACCGCAGACAACGGCGGCTGCCAGCGCAGCCGTGGCGCCGGTGCCGCAGGCCAGGGTTTCGCCGCTGCCCCGCTCCCATACCCGCATTTTAAGGGTTTCCCGGTCGATAATCTGGACGAACTCGGTGTTTATCCGCTGGGGGAAAAGACTGTGGTTTTCAAATTTAGGGCCGAGACTGGCAAGGTCCAGGGAATCCACATCTTCGACGAAAACCACCGCATGAGGGTTCCCGATCGACAGGGCGGTAACTAAATATTTCGTGCCGTCCACGAAAACCGGGCGCTGTATAAAAAACTCGCCCTCGGCGTCAACGGGTATCATCTGCGGCCGAAATTCCGGACTTCCCATACATACCCGAACGGTTTTGACGACGTCGTTTTCAAGGTTGAGCCAAAGGGTTTTAATCCCCGCTCCGGTTTCCACGGTAATAACGGTCTTATCCGTGAGGCCCCGGTCATGCACATATTTCCCGACGCAGCGTATGCCGTTGCCGCACATCTGGGCTTGGGAGCCGTCGGCATTGTAAATCTCCATTTTAAAGTCGGCAACGGAGGAAGGCAGGATGCAGATAAGCCCGTCGCCGCCAATGCCGAAATGGCGGTCGGATACTTTCCTTGCCACCCCGGCGGGGTCGTCGATTTGCTCTTCAAAGCAGTTGACGTAAATGTAGTCGTTGCCTGCCCCATGCATCTTTGTGAATTTCATAATGGCACCTCAAACTCTATTTCGCCCGTTTAACCGGGCGATATTCTACTCAATTTCTATGGGGTATTTTCCGGTGAAGCAGCCGTCGCAGAAGCCGCACCGGGCGTTTGGGGCGATCTTATGCAGGTCCTCCAGGTCTAGGAAGGCAAGACTATCCGCGCCAAGGAGCTCCGCCAGTTCCTGAGCGTTATATTTGCAGGAAACCAGTGAATCAGTGCTGGGAATATCCGTGCCGAAATAGCAGGGGGAAACAAACTCCGGCGAAGAAATCCTCACGTGAACCTCCCTTGCCCCCGCGTTCCGCAGCAGCTTGATAATCTGCTTGCTTGTAGTGCCCCTGACGATGGAGTCGTCAATCATGATTACCCTTTTGCCGCCCACCGTGCTCTTCAGGGGATTGAGCTTTATGCGTACCCTTCTTTCCCTGTCTTCCTGGCTGGGGGAAATAAAAGTGCGGCCGATGTAGCGGTTTTTGATGAACCCGCTGCAGTTGGGAATACCGGATTCCAGAGCATAGCCCTCCGCCGCGGAGAGGCCGGAATCCGGCACGCCTATAACCACGTCGGCGTCAACCGGTTTTCTTTTGGCCAGGTAACGCCCTGCCATAACCCGGGCTTCGTGGACGCTTTGCTGGTTGATAATGCTGTCAGGGCGCGCAAAGTAAATATATTCAAAAATGCAGAAGTTTGATTTCCCGCAGCAGTTGTCCCTTATGCTTTTTACTTCTCCCTGGTATGCCACTACAATTTCGCCCGGTTCAAGCTCCCGCTCAAATTCGGCGCCTACGGCATCTAGAGCGCAGCTTTCAGAGGCAAACACCACCGCATCCCCCTTTCTGCCCATGCACAGGGGGCGGAAACCATTGGGGTCCCTAGCGGCAATAAGCTTCTGGGGACTCATTACGATGAGGGAATAGGCGCCTTTTAGGTGCTTCATTGCCCGGTTTACCGCCTCTTCAACCGAGCCGCACCTGAGCCGCTCCTGGGCAATTACGTAGGCAATAATTTCGGCGTCGGTGGAGGTGTGGAAAATGGCCCCCGAATACTCGTATTTAATGCGAAGCTGCTGGGAGTTGACCAGATTGCCGTTATGGGCAAGGGCCAAGGTGCCCTTTATGTATCTGAGAGTAAGGGGCTGGGCGTTTTCGGGCCTGTTGTCCCCTTCCAGCGCATAGCGCACATGGCCCACCGCCATGGTGCCGTTCAGCTTTTGCAATCTTTCATAGTCGAAGGCATCCCCCACAAGGCCAAGGCTGCGGTGAAAGCTCAGCTCACGGTCGTTTATTGTGGCGATTCCGCAGCTTTCCTGTCCCCTGTGCTGGAGCGCGTAAAGGCCGTAATAGGTGGTTTCTGCACAGTTTCCAGACTTGTCATAAATGCCAAATATGCCGCATTCCTCGTGAATACCCATTTTATCTCTCTTTCCTAATAATATTTTAAATCTGCCCTGCAGAAAGTTTTGTCTACTTGATTTGCAACTGCTGCAGACTCTAATTTCATCGTTTAATAAAATCGGATTATAGATTTCACAGCACAAATGACAATTAATTCTAACATGAAACGCTGGATTTAGCAATAATGCACCCCTGTGTCAATTTTACCGCTTTTTAGCCTGCTGCAGTCAATTTCATTGGCATGTTTGATAATAAAAACGAAAATCGCAAGACCCATTAAGGTTCTCTTGCGATTTTTTTGCGTTCAGAACTGTTTTGGCGAGATTTTTGCCGGACTGGAAAACTCTTTGCACCTTGGCATGGAGCAGGCAATAAGCGGCTCTGCTGATTTCTGCAACGAGTCCATCAGAGCCGTTTTGCACTAAGATTTTGGCGGAATGCAGATGGTTTACGTACTACTCCCACTCGCTCCTGAAAAATAAATCTTAAACAGATTTGCTTATGGGATTTA
>JBMNQG010000084.1:0-5368 GCA_050944015.1 Oscillospiraceae bacterium | reverse complement strand
CGTTCATATGTACACCCCCAGTCAGCGTTTGAGTTTTGGGTCAAGTGCGTCCCGGAGCCCGTCCCCCATGACATTGAACCCGAACATCGTCAACATTATTGCAATTCCGGGAAAGGTGATTATCGGCCAGAATGAATTAATATAATCGCGCCCTGAATTGAGGATCGAACCCCATTCCGGCGTGGGAGGCTGAACACCCAGTCCGATAAAACTCAGTCCCGAGATCATCATGATATTGCCACCTATGCGGAGTGTGGCGTCAACTATGATTGGCGAAAGGGTATTGGGAAGTATCTGCCTAAATATGATTCTCAGGTTCCTTGACCCCCGTGCCCGCGCCGCCTCTATATATTCCTGTTCCCTTATCGTTAATACGATTGCCCTGATCATCCTGGCGCTGGGCGCAATGCCTCCCACCGAAACTGCAATTGCCGTATTAAGAATGCCGGTGCCCAGCAACGCCGAAATCGAAACAGCCATAAGCATACCCGGGATTGCCATGATAATATCCATCAGGCGCATAACCGTGCTTTCATACAATCCGCCAAAATAGCCGGCGGTGGCTCCAAGAATGCCTCCGATAACAAGGGATATGACAAGTCCCAGCAGGGATACCAGAAGAGATATTCTCCCTCCGTACATGACCCGGCTTAAAAGATCGCGGCCGTAATTGTCGGTGCCGAAGGGGTGTTCCCAGCTTGGAAACTGGAACCGACTGTCGTAATCCTGTGCCGAATAATCATAAGGCGTCAGAAACTCCGCAAAAACAGCTGAAAGGACGATCAGAATAACAATTACCATGCCAACCATAGCAAGCTTGTTGCTTTTGAATCTTATCCAGACGTCCTTCATCTGGCTCCGCTTACGCAGGATAACATCTTCTTCCGAGATTTCAGCAGCGGGTTTCGTCTGTACCTTATTCATGTAGGCACCCCCTCTTTCCCCGCAACACTCTGAGTCTGTATTCCCTCATTCTTTTTTGTGGCTACGTACTGGGCCTTAATGCGGGGGTCCGCAAAGGCATAGGCGACATCCACCAGCAGGTTTACGATGCACACCGTAATGGAAAGGACCAATACAATACCCTGTACTGCAATATAGTCCCGGCCGTTTATAGCCGCCAGCAGCATCATGCCCATACCCGGTATGGAGAAAATTGTTTCTATAATTACAGAACCGCCGAATATCATGCTCAACTGCATTCCTATTACCGTTATTACGGGAATAAGCGCATTGCGCAGGGCGTGCTTGTAAATCACCGCCCGCTCCTTGGCGCCCTTTGCCCGGGCGGTAATAATATAGTCCTGCCTAATTACGTCAAGCATACTGGTTCGGGTAATACGGACCACCAGCGCAATGGGCCCAAGCCCCAAACAAACCACCGGCAATATCCAGTGCACCCAGGTGGCAAGCCCCGAAGCAGGCAGCAGCTTCAGTTTCTGGGAAAAGATGATTATAGCCATCAGGGCCATCCAAAAGTTTGGCATAGAGGCGAAAAATGTGGCAAAGAACGTTGTGGCATAATCCAGCGCCGAGTATTGCCTTACGGCGGAAAGGATGCCTATAAGCATGCCGAATATAATGGTTATCAGGCTTCCAAGTATGCCGAGCAGGAGAGTCACTCCAATGCGTTCCTTAATCATATCTCCCACAGGGCGCAGCGTTGAATATGAGGTGCCCAAATCGAACTTCGTCACAAAATCCTTCACATATCGCACATACCTCAATAAATATGGATCATTCAGTCCCATGGCTTCGCGTTTAGCCTCATACTGCTCCTGGGTAAAGTTGGTTCCAAGGGCGTTCATGGCTGGATCTCCAGGCATTAGCTCATTAATGATAAAGATGATTAGCAAAACGCCAAGAACCGTCGGTATCATCCAAAGGATTCTTTTTAAAATAAACCTGATCATATGCTCTTACCTCAATCCGACCGCAGCCTTCTATGTGTTAGCTTAATTTTCGCCTAAAGCAGCATATCCAGCTTCCCTTCCCAGAGTTATGGCAATGCCTATGCTAACTCCCGAAGTAGGCGTGGAATACTGCGTGCCAAATCGTCTGCCACAGCAATTTCCGGTGGCAAAGAGTCCAGGAATAGGTTCAAAATTCTTGTCCAGTACATTTTGGTTTTCATCCGTAAGCAAGCCGCCCACTGTACAAAGCATTACAGACTGAGCCTTGCAGAACTGGATAAACATAGGCCATTCTAACTCTCTGAGCAATTTCGAATCCTTTCCAAAGTCCTCGTCACGGCCCAAACGGCATATCTCGTTGTACCTCTCTATGCTCTTTTGAACGTTTGTACGCACTTGCCCTTCAAGTTCTGCGTTGTCAAGGAGTTCCTCCATGCTATTGCCGCCTGCAATGCGTATGGGTCCGAACATTCCCCAGACTTCCGTACCACCTTTGCCTGCTTTCAGGGCGGCCTCCATGCACTCCCTGAAATAGCCCTGGGCATCATAGTATTGTGTCTCATCGAAACCTTCATGGGCCGGAACCGCCCACTGAACGTCTTCGTAAAGCCTATGGTCAAATATGTTGTAATAAGTGCCGCGCTTCATCTGGTTTCCGGGCATGCCAGTCATAACCGGATCTCCGAACATCTCGTTGCAGTAGCGTTTCCCGTCTGGGTCAAGCCAGAGCACGCCAAAGGTGACACTCAGTCCTCTATGGACAAAGAAGTTTCCGCCCATGACAGGGATTGTCCCCGCCTCCAGTCTGCCCCCGGCCCAGACACCCATCTGGATTCCGCGTCCCTTTCTGCCCATGGTAAAGAATTTTTCATCCCCGTAAAGGTCCGCAATGTCGTGAACCAGGTCCATCACCATTTCCCTGTTCCCGCCGAAATCCCCGGCGGCCAGTATAACACCCTTATCAGCAAGAAAAAGATGATATTTCCCTTCCCTGTCCCGGCCGACGACACCGGAAACACGATTGCCCTCTTTAACTAATTGCATCGCCTCAATGCCGAAGCGAGTTCTAGCGCCCAGCGCTTCCGCTTTTCTATGGTTTGCTCTGTTGATCTGAGTCAAACGCATGTTTTTTCCTTCGGATTCCGGAAATCTGTCCTGTCCGAGAATTACGGACGGGGGCGCATTTTTCCTAAACATAGGAGCTGGTCCTGTTTCAAATTCGGCTGTACCGGGCCAGAACTTGTATCCCGACAGTTCGCCATCAATTTTTTTGCCGCCAAGCCAAAATGCCACGTTTATGTAGCTCTTGTCCTCTATCATGTCCGTATACCAGTCGAAAGCGTCGCCGCAGTTTTTTATAAACTTCATAATAAGCCCCGGGTTTGCCCGGTTTCCGGCCCTGCGCATCCATTCGTTAAAATATTCTATAATGTCAACTTTGGGCACTCCCCGGCTCTCCAGGAATTTAGAGTTGATATGTCCAATATGCCGTCCCCAGGCGTTATAGCTTTTTTCTGGCATTTCCTCGATGCCTATGACGCTGCCTCCCTTTTCGGCAACAGCGCGCAGGGCAGCAGTACCGGCAAACCCAAGTCCGACAATTACCACATC
Organism: Oscillospiraceae bacterium; assembly: GCA_050944015.1. GTDB lineage: Bacteria > Bacillota > Clostridia > Oscillospirales > Oscillospiraceae > DUOX01. Next base: position 1,844 of record JBMNQG010000084.1, on the reverse strand, counting down.
CGCACGTTCAATGGTCTCGATTTGTTCCGGCGGTATTGGAGCCGGCGGGGTCCTCCATGTGCTCATTTTCTTCATTTCCCCCCTCAGTTGAACCTCTATTCCGGTATAGCATGACAAGCGGCCCGGCATGCGACCGAACCGTTTGCCATCTCATGAACTTTATAAAGCTTTTGATAAACATTAATTAGTTGAATGTTATGTCACCAAGGCATTCAAAACCGATGTTGTTAATATTGATAGATTTTATTCTCTCGTTAAAGCATAATGCCTCCTGTGGCTGGGCTATGGGGAACAGCCAGTAGTTTTCAAAAAGCCACTTGTCAACTTTTTTATAAGCCTCCATGCGAGAGTCGTAATCATGGGTGGCCAGTCCTTCCTTTAACAAGGCCACGTATTCCGGATGTGTCATCATGCGGTCGACAAATATGCCGTTGATAGTGGCATTAAGCCGGGGTTCTCTCTGGTAGTTTGCTCCCCTGGTTGTTAAAAGGGCAAGGTCGTTGCCGCCGCCGAAATAATACTGAAGAGCCGAATTCAGGTCCAGGCTGGAACACTCCACATTTATACCTACGGCGCTCAAATAACCCTGAATTGCCTCCATAACGGCAACCTCGTCGGCAACGTTAACCGCCACATAAGACAGGGTGATTTCGCCTTCGTCATAGCCTGCTTCTTTAAGAATCCGTTTTGCCTCCTCCGGGTCATAGGTGAAGTAGCCGGAATAATTGGTATAGCAGCCCAGCGTGTCAGCAAAATGAGAGGTGGCGGGAGATTGCAGGGAACCCCAGGCCATATCTCCAACAGCCGCGAAATCAAGTGCGTATGACATGGCTTTTCGGACGTTAATATCCGAAAGGTACTGGTTATCCTCATACATAACCAGGCAGGGCACATTATGCGTGTTCTTTTTGACGAGGGTTCCTTTCACCTGTCCGCTTTCTAGTGCCTTGACTTGCTCGTCATTGAGGTCAAGCGCCACGTCAATGACACCATTCTGGTAATCGACCCACATGGTGGTTGAGTCGGAGTAATAACGAACCGTTAATTCCTTGCATTCATAGTTTTTGCTTTTATCCCAGTAATCGTCCCTGAGCTCATATGTGATGTAAGAGCCGTTAACCAGTTCTTTAACTTTATATGGACCGGAACCTACAGGCCCTTTCCACCAGACGTCGTCCCCGTCCGGATGACTGGATACAAAGTCGCCGCTTAACAGCTCTATGCACATCTCCGACAACGCAGCTCCGTAGACATCATAATACTTAATGTAGATTGTCATGCCGTCATCGGTTACATAGGTGGAGTCGAAATCAATTACACCGTTCCATAACCCCGCCCTTTGTGAGCCACATTCCTGAGCAAACCTCATGGTGGCAAGCACGTCGTTGGCGGTCATTTTTGATCCGTCGCTAAAATATATTCCGTCCTTGATGGTTATCCGCAGAGTGGTATCGTCTTCCCAACCCCAATCATCGGAGACAGGTGAATAGTATTTCCCATTCTGGTCTATCTGAAATAGTGTGTTGTATAGCATGCCATTGGCAATGGCATCGCTCTCGCTTCCTCCCATCGGATTAAAATAATAGTAATTGGAAGCAATGCCGACAGTTACAGATTTGTCTGATTTGTTTTTTCCGGCATTACCGGAACCGCAGGCCGCCAAGGCAAATAACATCGCTATCGCTAGAAAAAGCACTAATAATCGACTCAGTTTTTTCATAAATTACTCCTCCTAACAATTTTTGTGGTAGTGTAAACTTAAATGAAAGTTGAGAACCCTTCAAGGCTTTTGGTATAATGGTTTCTGCTACAAAGCCATTACCTCCCAAAAGGAAGAAGGATTC
>JBMNQG010000083.1:0-5399 GCA_050944015.1 Oscillospiraceae bacterium | reverse complement strand
TAAAGCGCCTATGTGGCGTATTGGAGGGAGGGATATAAGATGGCAGAAGTCCATGTCAAAGAGAACGAATCTTTGGATAGCGCCCTTAAACGTTTTAAGCGTAGTTGCGCTAAGGCTGGCGTTTTGTCTGACCTGCGGAAGAGGGAGTATTACCAAAGCCCCAGTGTTAAAAGACGCAAGAAGTCAGAGGCTGCCCGCAAGAAAAAGCGTTCCAGGTAAATTTGCAAAAATAGGAGCTGTTGCTGAGCAACAGCTCTTTTTGCATGCTTAATGACCTATTTGTTTTTGCCCGCCAAAAACTCTATGCACCTGTCAAGGGCGCTTTGCTGTTCCAGGGTCAGCCCGGCGTTTGCAAACCTGTGGTCGAAGCTCCTTATAAATCCCTGCAGGTCCTCCCTCAGCTTTTCCGCGTAGCTTGCGTTGACGCTCATAAGGGAGGCGCGAAATTCCTCAAGCTTTTTATCCGGCAGGGCGGACTGGGCCGTTTCCAGCAGCGACCCCGTGTGCTTCAGGCAGAAGAAGGGCTGCTTTTTAAACTTTTCCTGAAAATCCGGGTCCCTTCGCCACATGGAAAGGGCATTGCTTATGTACTTTTCCTCAAAAAATTCGATTCTGTGGCAGATAAAACAGCTGCCGGCGGCATTGGCGATCTCCGTATCGTCGGGAACACCGTGTTTTCTGATTCCAAAGGTTTTTTTCCCGTTGGCGGGAGGCTTTTCAAGCAGCCTGAGCACTTCCACCAGGCGGCTTTCCACAAGCAGGGACAGCCCCAGCCTGTTTCTCATCTCCAGCATGCTGTCGTAGTGCCGGGCGCAGAAGCCCAGGCGGTTTGCCTCCATACGCACGTCGGGCTCCATCAGGGCGGGGCCCAGGATGTATTCCAGGCTTGATGCCTCTAGCTCGCGGCGGAGCCGGCAGAAGGGACAGCCCTCCCGCTTTTCAAAGGCCTCGTTGATGGGTATAGTATAAATTGTCTCCGCCATGTAGACACTCCGTTCTTGAATTAAGTGGGGAAAAGGAGTATAATTTCTTTTATTATAAATATACGGAGAGAATTATGCAACAACGCGCTGAAAAAAAAGGAATAAGGCTTGCCAAGCTTTCCGAGCTGGACCCCGTTAAAACCTTCGAATGCGGTCAGTGCTTCCGCTGGAACGCAGACGAAAATGGCGTATATACCGGCGTGGCCATGGGCAGGGCCGCAAGGGTATGGGTCGAGGGGGACTCAGTTTATATTGACGCAGACGAGAAGGACGTCTCTGAAATCTGGCATGATTACTTTGACCTTGACCGGGACTACGGCGACATAGTTTTCGACGGGGGAGAATACCTGGACGCCTGCGTCCGATACGGCGCCGGTATACGCATACTTCGCCAGGATAGGTGGGAAGCTTTATGCAGCTTCATTATTTCTCAGTGCAACAACATCCCCAGGATAAAAAGGATTATTGAAACCCTGTGCCGAGAGTTTGGAGACCCCATCAACGCTTTCGGAGAGACGCTGTACTCCTTCCCGCCGGCGGAGCGAATTGCCTCCCTTGAAACGGCGGACCTGGCCCCGCTTCGCTGCGGCTATAGGGCATCGTATATTATCGAAGCCGCCAGGGCCGTAACCACTGGTGAGCTCAATTTGGAGGAGCTCGCCGCCTGCGATTACGATACCGCCATAAAGGAGCTGAAAAGGCTGAAGGGGGTCGGGGACAAGGTGGCAAACTGCGTGGCCCTCTTCGGTTTGTACAACATGTCCGGCTTTCCCGTAGATGTGTGGATGAAGCGCGCGCTGAAAAAGTATTTCCCCAGAGATTTTGATCCCAAGTTCCTTGGACCCTATGCAGGGCTGGCGCAGCAGTACATATTTTACTACACCCGGAACGGAAAAGAGGGAATGGGAAATGAGCAGCTTTGAACACAGGATAAGGCCCTTTGAGGCGGACATATTTGGCCTGGCGCCTCCCTCGATGCTCCTGTGCCTCGCGGTGGAGGCGTACATTGGCCAGATGATAGGGGAAAGTGCGGAAAGGGAAAAAAAACGCCGGGAGCTGGGCGCTTCCTGGATGCTGGCCAGGCTCAGGCTGGAACAGCATATGCCCGTTGAAATTGGGGACAGGTTGTCTGTACAGGCGGCGCCTACCTTTATAGAGGGCGGCACCTATATCTGCTTCGTGGATTTCAGGCGCGGGGAGGATATGATAGCTACCTGTCAAATGGCGGCAATGGCGGTTTTGAGGGATACAAGGCGCATTGTGCTGCCCAGGAATTTGGGCGATTTCCCCAATAAGTCCGGTGGCAATAAGACGGGGTCAGACCTGAAAAGGCTCCGTATTGCCGGAGACTTGGAGTCCATAGGCTCTTACAGGGTCCGGTACAGGGACTGTGATTTAAACGGGCACCTATCCGGGGCAAACTATGCGGATATTATTTGCGAACACGCTGGATACTGGCAGGGTGACCCGAAGCTGATGAGCTGTCTCCAGATAGACTTCAGCTCCGAGTGCCTGCCGGGAGAGATTATAAGCCTTGGCTGCAGGAAGGAAGGGGAGAAGGCCTATATCAGAGGCGTTAAATCTGATGGATCCATTGCCTTTACCTGCGCATATGTAATGAAATAATTTTATTGTTGACACCGACTGCAAAATGGTTATAGAATATCTCAAATTTATTAAGACCCAAGGAGTGGCTGCGTATGGAAAATGAGAAAAAATATCTTAATAGATTTGTGAGCGAGGGGCTGACCTTTGACGATGTGCTGCTGTTGCCTGCGGAAAGTTCCGTGCTGCCAGCGGATGTAAAACTTGAGACTAATTTGACAAAAAAAATCAAGCTGAATATTCCGCTTATGAGCGCCGCAATGGATACGGTTACGGAATACCGCATGGCCATTGCCATTGCCAGGGAAGGCGGCATTGGTGTTATCCACAAGAACATGAGCATTGACCAGCAGGCCGAGCAGGTGGATTTGGTCAAGCGCTCGGAATACGGCGTAATAACCAACCCCTTCTCCCTCAAGGCCGACAACACCTTAGGCGAAGCGGACCGGCTGATGGCGAAATTCCGCATTTCAGGCGTACCCATTGTGGATGACGACGGCAAGCTTGTGGGCATCATCACCAACCGGGACATGAAGTTTGAGGAGGATATGACCCGCAAGATAGGCGAGGTAATGACAAAGGAGAACCTCATTACCGGCTTAGAGGGCACCACAGTGGAAGAGGCCAAGGCCATACTTAGAAAGCACAAGATAGAGAAGCTGCCCATAGTTGATAAGGATTTCAAGCTGAAGGGGCTTATCACCATCAAGGACATTGAAAAGGCGGTTGCCTACCCCAACTCCGCAAAGGATTCTTCCGGACGTCTGCTCTGCGCCGCCGCCATTGGCGTAACAAGTGACGTTCTGGACAGAGCCGGCGCTCTTCTGGACGCGGGGGTTGACGTCCTTGTATTGGACAGCGCCCACGGCCACTCCAAGAACATTATTGACTGCATCAGGAAAATCAAGAACCGCTTCCCCGACTGCAACCTTGTGGCCGGCAACGTGGCCACTGCCGAAGGCACCAGGGCCCTGATTGAAGCGGGCGCCGACTGCGTCAAGGTGGGAATAGGGCCCGGCTCCATCTGCACCACCCGTGTGGTTGCGGGCATAGGCGTGCCCCAGATTACCGCCGTGCTTGAGAGCGCGGAAATGGCAAATAAATATGGAATACCCATTATTGCAGACGGCGGCATCAAATACAGCGGAGACATTACCAAGGCCATAGCCGCCGGAGCCAGCGTGGTAATGCTGGGCTCACTCCTTGCCGGCTGCGAGGAAAGCCCCGGCGAGACGGAAGTATATCAGGGCCGCCAGTTTAAAGTCTACAGAGGAATGGGCAGCCTTGCTTCCATGGCCAGGGGCTCCAGCGACCGCTACTTCCAGGAGGACAACAAAAAACTGGTTCCGGAAGGAGTGGAGGGACGCGTGCCCCACAGGGGCCCCCTGTCGGAGACCATATTCCAGCTGACGGGCGGCCTGCGCGCCGGAATGGGATACTGCGGCACTCCGGATATCCAGTCCCTGCGCACAAAATCCAGGTTTATCCGCATAACAAATGCTGGACTGAAGGAGAGCCATCCCCACGACATATACATTACCAAGGAAGCTCCAAACTACACCATGAATCCGTAAGTACAACTAAAGCCGAAGCGAAAGCCCGCTTCGGCTTTAGTTTTTAACGCCAAAACAGAACCCGCCTCCAAAATATTGAAGGCGGGCTTTTGTTTTTGATTTGGTGCGGGTAACAGGACTCGAACCTGCACGTCTCTCGACATGAGAACCTAAATCTCACATGTCTACCAATTCCATCATACCCGCAAAAGGCACCGTGCGTTGTGTATAATAGCACAGAAAGACGTCCAATGTCAATCATCTTGATGAAAAGCGTATATTGACTTTATTTCTGGAAAAATGTAATATGATTTATATGCGAAAACAGCGTAAATATTTTATTCAGTCTCGGAGGTTCGAATAAATGGAACTATATAACTACGATATTCTTATTGAGAAAGCGAAAAACCTGAAGAAAAAAGCTGTCGTGGCCGTGGCTGCGGCTGCGGATGAGCACGTTATCGAGGCGACGCTTGAGGCCAAGAATGACGGTGTTGCGGAGCCCATATTGGTGGGCGATGACGCAAAAATCCGCGAAATTTTGCGTGAAATGGGACTCAATCCCTCTGACTTTAATATAGTCGCCCCTGCCAATGGCCTGAACGAAGCGGAGATGGCGGTGGAGCTTATTAAAGACGGAAGCGCCACCTTCCTGATGAAGGGCATGATTGAGACCACAGACCTTCTGCGCCCCGTTGTCAAGAAGGAGAACAACCTTCGCACAGGCCGTGTCATGAGCCATCTTAGCTTCAACAAGTTTGACGCCTACCATAAGGTTATCTGCAATACTGACGGCGGCATGACACCCTATCCCGATCTCCAAAAGAAGAAAGAGATTGTCATCAACGCCGTTGAGGCCTTCCACAAGCTGGGGTACGAGCTTCCCAAAGTGGCCTGCCTTGCCTGCAAGGAGACGGTAGACCCCAAAATGCCGGAAACCACTGACGCCCGCGCCCTTCAGGAGATGTGCGAGAGAGGTGAGCTTGGCAAGTGCGTGGTTATCGGCCCCATTTCCTATGATATAGCCATGAGTAAGGAAATAGCCGCCATTAAGAAGTTTAACTGCGAGTATTGCCAGGATTTCGATATTCTGCTCCAGCCCAATATCCACTCCGGAAATATTATGGGCAAGTGCTGGACGGTTTCCTGCGGCTCCATTATGGCCGGCATTGTTGTAGGCGCCAAAGTACCCATCGTACTTTCTTCCAGGGGTTCATCTGCCTCCGAGAAGTACCTCTCTCTTGCCATGGCTGCGGTA
>JBMNQG010000082.1:0-5498 GCA_050944015.1 Oscillospiraceae bacterium | reverse complement strand
CGGCCTCCGGCGGGTGGCCGTGGAATACGGCAGGGTCATTGCCGCCGGCATGTCCGGGAAAATCAAAACCGCCTCCTCAATCCTCGCTATCTGCCTCATGCTTACCCCCTGGCACAGCGCGCCCATTATTGGCGCCGTCACCATAAACACCCTGTGCGTGGCGGTAATGGTGCTGACAACCGTCTGGTCCGGCATGGAATACTTCGTACAGAACTGGGAAGTCATGAATCTGAAAAAATAACTGCCCCCTGCTTTTTGGGCGATACTTGACACATTTTTTGCATCATGGTAATATCATATATTAATACGGCAAACTGGCGATGAACGGGAAAAGTAATGCCATTTTCTCCGTAACAGAGAGCCGGCACGTCTGCTGAAAGCGCCGGCTACGGGGAGGGCATGAAATGCGCCCTGGAGCCGCGGCGGGAGGAAATGCCCGCCCGTCCGGCCGCGTTAAGGCCACACCGGTGATGGCCGGGAAGTGATAAAAGAGAGTGGAACCGCGTATGCGCATAATACGCCTCTCATGGGTAATAACCCATGAGAGGCGTTTGTTATATAAAGGGAGGTTTTCTATGTTCAAGAATCTTCAAGAAACTATCGAAGCCTACAAGGCCAGGGACCCTGCGGCACGCTCGTCACTGGAGGTCCTGCTGCTGTATCCCGGCGTTAAGGCAATTATATATCACAGGATTGCAAACTGGTTTTATAGGCGCAAAATGTACTTCATCGCCCGGTGGATATCAAACAGAAGCCGCCGCAAGACGGGAATTGAAATACATCCCGCAGCAAAAATTGGAAAAAGGCTTGTCATTGACCATGGAATGGGTATAGTAATAGGTGAGACTGCGGAAATCGGCGACGACGTGCTCCTCTACCAGGGAGTCACCCTGGGCGGAACGGGCAAGGACAAGGGCAAGCGCCACCCCACGGTGGGAAACAACGTCCTTATAGGCGCCGGAGCAAAAGTCCTTGGCCCCTTTAAGGTGGGCGACAACAGCCGCATTGCCGCCAACGCGGTAGTCCTGAAAGAAATCCCGCCCGACAGCACCGCTGTGGGCGTGCCCGCCCGGGTGGTGCGCATAGCCGGAGAAAAAGTAAATTACGTCTCCGAGGTCGACCAAATCCACGTCACGGATCCCATTGCAGTTGAGCTGGCTGCCCTCCGGGAACAGCTTGAGATACTCGAAAGATATATTACTAAGGAGAATGATAAATGAAGATTTTCAACACGCTCACCATGCAGAAAGAGGAATTTGTACCAATCGAGCCTGGAAAGGTAAGGATGTACGCCTGCGGCCCCACGGTCTACAACTACATCCACGTGGGTAACGCCCGGCCAATAATAATGTTCGACGTGCTGCGCCGCTACCTTGAATACAGGGGTTACGAGGTCACCTTCGTCCAGAACTTCACCGACGTGGACGACAAGATAATAAAGCGCGCCGCCGAGGAGGGCATCTCCCCCGCTGAGGTGGCGGAAAAGTACATTAAAGAATATTATGTGGACGCCCGCGGCCTGGGCGTGAGGGACGCCACCATCCACCCCAGGGCCACGGAAAATATCGACAAAATAATCGAACTGATACAGAAGCTCATCGAAAAGGGCTATGCGTACGAGGCCAACGGCGACGTCTACTACCGCACGCTGAAATTCGATGAATACGGCAAGTTGAGCCACCAGCCCCTTGAGGAACTGCAGGCGGGGGCACGTATCGACGTTTCCGAGGCAAAGGAAAACCCCATGGACTTCGCCTTGTGGAAGGCGGCAAAACCCGGCGAGCCCTCCTGGGACAGTCCCTGGGGCAAAGGCCGCCCCGGCTGGCATATCGAGTGCTCCGCCATGAGCAACCGCTATCTGGGCGACACCATAGACATACACTGCGGCGGCCAGGACCTGGCCTTCCCCCACCACGAAAACGAGATAGCCCAGTCCGAGGCTGCTATGGGCAGGAAATTCGTAAACTACTGGATGCACAACGGCTTTATCAGTATAGACAACAAAAAGATGTCCAAATCCCTCAACAACTTCTTTACTGTCCGGGAGGCCGCCGAGACCTACGGCTACGACGCCATCCGCATGTTCATGCTCATGAGCCACTACCGCAGCCCTCTGAACTATTCTGGCGAGATTCTGGAACAGGCCAAGTCCGCCCTTGAGCGCCTCCGCAACGCAAAGAACAATCTGGAATTCTTTATTGAAAACGGCGGCGACGGCGGCCTTTCCCCGGCGGAGGAGGAATTCGTTTCCGGCCTGGACAAATACCGCCACCGCTTTGTCGAGGCTATGGACGACGACTTCAACACCGCCGACGCCATTGCGGTTATTTTCGAGCTGGTAAGGGACATAAACAGCGCCGTAAACGCCGCCAGCTCCCCCTCCAAGGCCCTGGCCCGGCGCTGCCTGGATATTTTCATGGAGCTGTCCAACGTTCTGGGTATCCCCTTCGGCGGCAAAAAAGACGAGATAGACCCTGAAATTCAGGAACTTATAGAAAAGCGCCAGGCCGCCAGAAAGGCCAAGAACTGGGCGGAGGCTGACCGCATCCGCGACGAGCTGAAAGCCCGCGGCATAATACTGGAAGACACCCCCCAGGGCGTGAAGGTTGTATTTCAGAAAAAATAATCAAGCTTGAATTAAAGCAGGAACAGGCTGCTAAAAAGCAGCCTGTTCCTGCTTTTATCCTTCTTCATTCCCTCCGGGCGAAAATGGTACGGAACAGGGCATATCTTTACATACCAATTATATTTTCAATTTGCTTCTTTGCTTTCTTATCTAATATCTCGCCGGAAAGCGCATTCAGGATAAAACTTTCTATTTCGTCAGTTTTCAGCTCTTGCCTGATTATAAGCAGCACATTCAGGATGTCGAGCAGTATGGGTTTCCTCATTGTTTCCTTTACGGCAAGGAGATTAAATGAAATAAGCCTGGAGGCTATTGTGCCATTCAGGCCGGTCCTGGTGGAGGCGATTTTCCCTAATGACTGAATGCACTGGCGTATCGTTATAGGCTTTTCATCGTCAAGCAGGGCAAGGCATTCGTCTACAGTGTCTTCCATCCTGTTTTCGGTATCCCACTTTGCGTTCTCGGCAAGCAGCATCAGTCCAATGCTTCTCTGATATGAGTTATCGCTTTTCAGCTTGCTGCGGAGAGTGTCCCAATAGGGATAAACATCATTAGAGAATAAGGATCTGTTTTGCAGGAGCCGGAAAGCCCGATATCTGATTTTATCGTCCTTCAGCGCCAGCCATTGGATAAGCTCCCGAATATCCTCCCCGGTCAGAGCCTTAGATGCCTCCTGCAAATCGCTTTCCGGAATCGACATGATACCATCATAGCCGCCTGTCAACGGCATATGCCCCCTCCTTTCACCCCGGCCATGAAACGCCGGGCGCTTGCTATTTTCCGCCAAGTGCGGCTTCCCACTCCTCTTCATTGAATCCTATCAGGACAAAACCGTCGCCCACTAGAATCGGGCGCTTTACCATCATGCCGTCGGACGCCAGAAGGGCATACTGTTCATCATCGCTCATGGCGGGGAGCCTGTCCTTCAGTTTCAGCTCCTTATACAGCTGCCCGCTGGTATTGAAAAGCTTCCTCAGCGGCAGTCCGCTCTTTTTGTGCCACTCTTTCAATTCCTCTAACGTAGGATTGCTTTCTTTGATATGCCTTTCCTCAAAGGCAATTCCCTTTGCCTCCAGCCACTTTTTAGCTTTCCGGCATGTGGTGCATTTAGGGTAGCATACAAAAACCATGACGTGCCCTCCCTTTTCCTTTTATCTTAATAATTCTCTATATGGACTCCCCTGTGTCCTTTGTCGTAAAGGTTATATCCAGCGTGCAGTTGAGGGCCTCGGCAATATCCCTGAGCTGCTTTTCCGAAAAATTGTTCCTGGTCAGCTTGTTGTTGAGGTTCTGCCGGGACATGCCGAGCTTTTCGGCCAGTTCTTTCAAGGTCAGATTGCGCCTTCCTGCCAGTATCCTGATCTTTTCATTTGTCTGCAGTTTCATCTCATCATCCTCCCAGAATAAAATATAACGTTTACTGTCGTCTGTCAAACAGAAATTTAGGCAGTAAACTATATAATATACCCCATAGATTGTCTAAGTAACTTTATGTGTCCGCTGGTCAAAAAAACAAAAAGCCATGGACAACTGCTCCATGGCTTTAATTTTTAACTGACATCTATGGTGTAGCCTGAAACAATACCGTTGTCAAAGGATATAATAAGCCACAATTTATTTATAAAATCATAACCAATATCATAAATAAACGTTTCTATTACGTCGGTAACCAGGGTATGAACCGAGGCCTCCATCAGCGGGCGGGGGTCCTTGCCTCCCACTTTCGGATATATTTCGTACATCTTCAACCAGTTTTCAAAGGCCATCTTGTCATAGTGAGTTACCGTTCCAAACCAGACCTGGTCGAATCCCCGCATGCGCCCGAAGCCGTGCGCCCAGGACACATCGTCGGAACGGGACCAGATTTGCGTCCATTCGCTTGTGGCATCCGCTCTTGCATGATAATACGCATGCAGCGCCTTTACGTTCTCCACTTCCTGGCTGGCAGCCGCGTTCCTTATTCTTTGGCTTAAACTGAGGTGTTCTTTCACTTGTAATTCCTCCCTTCGCCCGCGGAAAGTCCTTTATTGGGATTGGGCCTGAATCCTTCCGGCCCGTAGCTTATATCGTCGGTAAAAGTCTCGTATGGCTGCGGAATAAAGGGATAGGCGTTCCACCAGTTGAACGTGGCGTCGTGGGTAAGCACCTTGTAAGATTTCTCATATTAACATTCTACCATTTAAAAAATTAATATAATAAAGAGCAAATTACAAACACCTAAAGTTTGGCTTCTAAGATACTTTTAGTTGTGTGATTTTTAGTAAAAAATTAAAACTATTTGAAAAACGAGAAAGCTCTGTCGTATATAAGGGGTAGTAAAAAATAAATAACAGAGCTTTTTCCATTGTTTATTTACAATAGGCAACACAATTAATCCATATATAAACAAATAGTTTAAAGAATGGTAACATGTTCACAAGCGCAAATGCCAACTCCACGTTATTTTTGTTGTATTTGTTTATGGCATTATTTCGATGTTTTATCCAGCCTGCACAGACATACAATGGGGAATATTTTGTTAGAGTTTAATCTAATACAATTATGCGCTTTTGGTTAGTAGAAGTAGGACATCAATAAAATATTTTTATAATCATGTATCGGCCCTGGTGAAGCTGCCGCACTTGCGGCAATAAGCAAACCCCGGTAAAAGAACGGCCGAATCCCCCTTTTTCGCCGCCGTAGCCGCATCCATGAAAACTGAAACGCCGGTTTCCGCTTTCGCAGAAACCGGCGTTTATAGGTTTACATAATGTGGTTCTACACTACAAGCGCCATCCCTTTAAACTGCTGGGTGTAGAGCTTGGCGTACATGCCCCGGGCCTTCATGAGCTCCTCATGAGTGCCTTCCTCTATTATTTCGCCGCCGGATATG
>JBMNQG010000081.1:0-5514 GCA_050944015.1 Oscillospiraceae bacterium | reverse complement strand
AGCGAGATAATTCTTGTCAGTTTCGTTTTCTTCATTTTATTTCCCCCAAATATAGTCACATCTGTGTTGAACGTATTAATACAGTAGCATGCAAGGAAGGTTTTGTCAACCGCCCTACAACATAATTAAGTCGCCGGCTTACCGGCATTTGGCTTTTATATAGACGAAATTCCCAGGCGTAATGTTTCAAATAATACCCAGAAAAATAAAAAAATTAAAGCAGAATTTGGAAAATATCATATCCGGAGTGCTTGGAGAACCCCGCGGCCTCCATACTCTGGCTGTTCTGGGTATAATTACCGGCTTTCAAATGCTGCTGTCGTCTTTTAGGAAATAAATCACTTGCCCACCTTAGGTCGCTTCTGCTCTCCCTCGTTGTCGGTGCGCTGTCCCGTCAGGGAATATTCCACCCATTCGGCAATGTTCACCGCGTGGTCCCCTATGCGCTCAAAATACTTGGCAATCATCAAAAGGTCAAGGCACAAGCCGGCGCTGCTGCTGTCCCTGGCCAGGATTTGGATAAGCTCTGCTTTTACCTGGTGGAACAGGCGGTCCACCACGTCATCGTAGGCCATAACCGCCCTTGCCAGCTCCAGGTCCTTTTTCACAAAGGATTCCACGCTTTCCTTAACCATTCTGCTGGCGGCCAGGGCCATGTCCCTGATGTGAATGCTTTCCACGGTGTTGTTGCCGTCGATATGCTTTGATAACTCGGCAATATCTGCTGCCTGGTCTCCAATCCTCTCCATGTCCGAAATCATCTTCAAAGCGGAGGAAATAAGGCGCAGGTCCCGGGCCACAGGCTGCTGACGCAGAAGCAGCTTTATGCAAAGGCTTTCGATGTCCCTTTCCTTCCGGTCGATTTCGCTGTCGATGGAAAAGACTTTCGGCGGCAGGGTTTCGTCGTCTTCAAGGAGGGCTCTAACGGCCAGGGCCATAGCCTCCTTGCATAGGGCACCCATTTCTATAAGCTCCGCGTTCAGCGTCTCAAGCTGATGCTCAAAACGGCTCCGCATCATCCGAACCTCCCGGTTATGTAGTCCTCGGTGCGTCTGTCCATAGGAAAGGAGAAGATCCTTTCCGTCCTGCCGTATTCAATCAGCTCTCCCATGAGGAAAAACGCGGTTTTGTCCGATATCCTGGCCGCCTGCTGCATGTTGTGGGTAACTATAATAAAAGTGTAGTCTTTTTTTAGCTCGATGGCAAGTTCTTCTATTTTTGACGTGGAAATGGGGTCCAGGGCGCTGGTCGGCTCGTCCATCAGGAGTACCTCCGGCTGAACCGCCAGAGCCCGGGCTATGCAAAGCCGCTGCTGCTGCCCTCCGGACAGGCCCAAGGCGCTTTTTTTCAACCGGTCCTTCACCTCGTCCCAAAGAGCGGCGTCCCGCAGGGACTTTTCCACGATTTCGTCCAGCTTTGCTCTGGAGCGCACCCCATGTGTGCGGGGTCCGAAGGCCACGTTGTCGTACACGCTCATGGGGAAGGGGTTGGGTTTCTGAAACACCATGCCTACCCGCTTTCGCAAAAGGTCTACGTCAATGTCCCCATATATGTCCTCCCCGTCCAGCAGCACCTTTCCGGTAACCCTGCAGCCCTCCACCAAGTCGTTCATGCGGTTTAAGGTTTTCAGCAGGGTCGACTTCCCGCAGCCGGAGGGGCCTATGAAAGCCGTTATCTCGTTGGCCGGTATGCTCATGCTGATTCCCCGCAGGGCCCTGAAATCGCCGTAATAAAGGTCCAGATTGCTTATTTCAAACTTATACCTGCCCATCTTTCGTGTCACCTCTTTACCACCGCCTTGGCCAGGCGGTTTGACAGCCAGTTGATGAATATCACCAGCACAAGGAGCACCACGGCCGTGGCGTAAGCCTGCTTGGTGTAAAGCCCCTCGGTAAGCAGCGCGTACATGTGCACCGCCAGGGTTCTGCCGGAAGACATTACGCTGGCGGGCACCCTGGCCACGGTACCCGCCGTGAAGATTAAGGCTGCAGTCTCCCCCACAATCCTCCCTATGCTCAGAATAATCCCCGACAGAATGCCGGGCATGGCGGAAGGCACGACAATCTTCAACACTGTGCGCAGCCGGCCTGCCCCCAGTCCGTAGCTGCCCTCCCGGTAGCTGTCCGGTACGGAGCGGATGGCCTCCTCCGTGGTGCGCATTATAAGGGGAAGCACCATTACGGACAGGGTCATGGCCCCCGAGAGTATGGAAAAGCCCCATCCGCAGGTCACGACGAACAGCAGGAACCCGAACAGCCCGTATACAATGGAGGGAATCCCCGCCAGGGTTTCCGCCGTTATTCGGACAAGCTTTACAATTTTGTTGCCCCGCCTGGCGTATTCCGTCAAATATATGGCCGTCCCCATGCCCAGGGGCACGGATATCACAAGAGAAAGGGCCGTAATTATGACTGTGTTTACTATGGCGGGGGTCATGGAAACGTTCCTTGCCGTGTATTCCCATTTAAAAAGCTCGGGCTTAATATTTGGGATGCCTTTTATCAGTATATAGCCTATGAGAAACGCCAGTATTCCCGCGGTGACGGCGGCGGCAAGAACGGTCAGCGACGCCAGCGCCGCCGAAGCGGGGTGCTTTTTATATTCCCGCAGCCTCCGACTCACCGCCCTCCTGCCTGTATTCTTCATTGCTCCTCCTTTCCTTTTATCAGCGAGAAGGAGACATTTATTATAAGTATAAAGACGAAGAGCACTACGGCCGTCGCAATAAGTGCGTCCCTGTGAAGCTCGGCGGCATAGGCCATCTCCAGGACTATGTTGGCCGTCATGGTCCTCACGCCGCTAAGTATCCCCTTGGGGATAACCGCCTGGTTCCCCGCCACCATGACCACCGCCATGGTTTCGCCAATGGCCCTGCCTATGCCCAGTATCACCCCCGCCATGGTGCCGGACTTTGCGGCGGGGACGACCACGCCGAACACGCTCTGCTCGTGAGTCGCCCCCAGGGCAAGGGCCCCCTCGTAATAGCTTTCCGGCACCGCCCTGATTGCCGACTCCGCCACGCCTATGACGGTGGGCAGTATCATAACGCCCAGCAGTATGGATGCAGTAAGTATACCTTTCCCGCTCCCCCCGAACAGGCCCTGTACTGCGGGCACTATCGCCGTCAGCCCGAAAAAGCCGTAAACAATGGATGGAATACCGGCCATGAGTTCAATCGCCGGCTTTAAAACCCCATAAAGCCTTTTGGGACAGAATCTGGCCAAAAATATGGCGCAGAGTATCCCCAGGGGCACTCCGATAATGAGCGCGCCGGCGGTCACATAAACGCTGCCCAGTATCATGGGCAGGATTCCGAACAGCCCCTCCATGGGCTTCCACTTCGTGCCCAGCATGAATTCAAACAGCCCTATTTCCGCTATGGCGGGAAACCCGTTGGCAAACAGGAACACGCTTATCAGCGCCACCGCGAAAATAGAGGTCCCAGCCGCCAGCATGAAAACTACGTTCATCAACTTCTCCCTGAACCGCTTCATAGCCCCTCCTAACGGGCGAGCAGGCCCGCGCCTATCTCAATTCCGACCAATCCGTAATCTCCCCGGTGAAAATCTTTCTTATCTGTTCACTGGTAAGGGAATCGACGCCGCTGGCCTTATTTACAATAACGGCTATCCCGTCCATGGCTATGACCACGGGTGTAAGACCAGCCTCCAGCTCGCTGTCCTTCAGCCGCCGGGATGCCATGCCCAAATCGCACACCCCTTCGATTGCCGAAATAACACCCGCCGTGGAGCCCGTCTGCTGGATTTCTATCTCCACTTCCGGGTTCAGCTCCCTGTAAGCCTCGGCCAGGGCCTCAATAACCGGCGCCACGGACGTGGAGCCTGCCAGCGTAACCTTCCCGCGCATGCCGGCGCCGTTGTACTCATCGCCGCCCCAAACTCCAATGTAGCCCTCTTCCTCCACAATTCTCTGTCCCTCGTCGCTCAGGATGAAATTTACAAAATCACTGGCCGCTCCGCTCAAGCCCTCCTTCGCTGCAATAATAAAGGGCCTTGCGATGGGGTAGGAGCCGTTTTTAACGTTCTCCGGGGTGGCCGCCACCCCGTCCACCTTCACTGCCTTGACGGAGCTGTTCATGGAGCACAGCGATATGTAGCCGATGGCGTTCACATTCCCCTCCACCGTGGCTATCATCACGGCGGTGCTGTTGGTGATTTCAGCATCCTGGGTGGTATTGTCCGCGCCCTCGGATAGAATCCCCGTCAGTTCCACGAAGGCCGCCCTGGTGCCGGAGCCCTCCTCCCGGGAAACCACCGTAATGCCGGTGCCGCCTTTCCCGCTGCAGCCGGACGCCAGGAGAAGACCCAGGGCAAGACTAATCACAAGCAACCTTTTCATGCGCTTTTCTCCTTTTAATACGTTTTTAAATCCTTTTTCAGCTCCTGCCTAATAGAGGTATGCAATAACTCCAATGTTAATACATGCAAAATTTTTACCCTTTTTGCCTTCTGTCTTGCATCGGGCGTTGCTTTCCGCTCCTAACATTTTATTCCGGCCCGCAGGCAAATATCTTTCCGCCGCCGAACTTTGACCTCCAGTCCGCCCTTTTATTCATCAGCCCCTGCCCCTACCGCAATTTCCCCGGTCAATTTGCAAGTTATAATTGCATTTATTGCAAATTGTGAATTTTTTATTCAGCGCCCTGTTAGATAATTAATTAACCATTTTGCGGTTTTTCAAGACCGTGATAAATTTATCATTCTGGTTAAAATTATAACTTTTTGGGACATTAATGTTAATAAATTCACTAAAATGCAGCAAAAATCTAACTGGAATTATAGCTAAATCTCTCAAGGAAATATTGTAAAAAAAGACTATTGCCTGAAGAGAGATTCGCTGGTATTATATGCATAAAATGAAATATACTAAACTTTAACTTGCAATAAAGGAGGAGCTGTATAATGGGTAGACTTGACAACAAAATCGCCATCATTACCGGCGCGGGAAGCGGCATGGGACGCGCAATGGCCATCCTGTTTGCCGAGGAAGGCGCCAAGGTCGTAGTTTCCGACATGGACTCCGGGAGGGCAGAGTGTGTCGTTGAGGAAATAAAGGCCAAGGGCGGCGTTGCCAAGGCCGTCAAGGCCAACGTGGCCAAGGAAGAGGACGTGCAGAACCTGGTGGACGCCACCGTCAACACCTTCGGCACCGTTGACATCCTGGTGAACAACGCCGGCATCATGGATAACTTTGTCCCCGCTGGTTCAGTGACCGACGACCTTTGGGAAAGGGTCTTTGCAGTCAACGCCACGGGCCCCATGCGCACCATCAGGAAAGTGCTTCCTATTTTTATCGAGAAGAAAGGCGGCGTCATTGTGAACATAGCCTCCGCTGGCGGGCTGCTGGGCTCCAGGGCCGGAGCGGCTTACACCGCCTCCAAGCACGCCGTGGTGGGCCTTACCAAGAATGTGGGCTTCCAGTACGCCAAGCTGAACATACGCTGTAACGCCATCGCCCCCGGCGCCGTCAACACGAACATCGGCCAGACCATAT
>JBMNQG010000080.1:0-5649 GCA_050944015.1 Oscillospiraceae bacterium | reverse complement strand
AAAGAGCCACCCACGCCTCAAGGCAGATTAGAATTTCCCCGTCCCTGGCGACGGATATTTGCGCCCGGCCGTCACCGGGCTCCACCTTTAAAATATACGCGCCGCCTTCAGCGCCGGAGGGCTGCCAGTCGGCGTCGCGCCAGGCTGTGTAGTCTCCCCTGCTGTCAGCCTCCAGGTGCAATAAAGAAGCCGTCTCTTCCGGGTCTCCCCCAAGGGCCTTATAGCATTCCGCCGCAGACTGGGCCCATTCCGCCGCCCTTTGCAAATCGCTGCTCTCCCGGGCGATTTCCCTGGCGGCGGCGAAAATGCGTATGCAGGCCGAGGCAAAAACCGCGAACACCAGCAAAACTATGGCCAGCTCCAGCAAGACAAGGGTTTCCCTGCTCCTGCTCCTCATCAGCCCACACCTCCCGCGCTGCGGAGGGCCACATATACCTCCGCACTGCTGTCACCGGAGCTGCAGGCAAGCTTTATAAGGCCCTGGCCGACCTTTTCAATCTCAAGTCTATCGATATCCAGCAGAGCCATCCCGTCCTCAGGCGAAAACCGGGCGCAGCGCTGACAAAAAAGCTCATAGAGCTTGCCCTCATGGCAGTAAATGTAACTTGTGTACTCCTCGCCGTCTATCTCCTCTATAAGGACCAGGGCCGGCGTGCCGTCCAGGTCGCCTATCTCCACACAGCCTTTTTTATCGCTGCCGTGGATTTTGGCGGAGATATAGCTTGTACCCGTATGTACCGCATGGGCCTCCTCCAGGAACCGGCTTATGCCCCGGTACACTCTCGCGCTCAAAGCCACTGCGTAAAAGACACACAAAGCAAAAACAGACACAGCGCAAAGTACTGCGAAAACCTGAAAGATATGACGTTTTTTCACGCCTTCCCTCACTTCTCTACAACGAATATTTCCGGCATGATGTTTGAGGCGAAAATATCGTAATAGACGGTAAACTTCTCTTCATCAATCATAATACCGTAGTTGCCCTTTAGATACGACAGGCTTTCGGGATACCGCCCCTCAAGGGCATAACAGACCATGGCGGCCCTTCTTATACTCTCCTCAAGCTGTCCCACGGTTTCCCTTTTGTGGGCCCGGGCGGCCTTGTCCACGCTAAAAACAAATACAACTGCCAGGGCCGCGAAAAGCAGCACCCCGGGTAAACGCCTGACCAGCCTTCGAAGATTTCGCTGCAACCTAAATTTAAAACCCATTATTGTCACCCTCAGCCCAAGGCGGACAATATGTCCAGCAGTGGAAGCAGCACAGAAAGCATGACTACCCCCACCATAACCGCCATCAGAACCACCACAACGGGTTCAATCCTGCCCGTAAGCCTGTCTAGGGAGGCATACATATCTTCCTCGCATTGGGAGGCAATTTCAACCATGGCGGTATCCATTTTGCCGGTTCTGATGGCCACCGCAAGTATTTTTGCGTATGTGGATTCAAGGAGCTTCGCTTCCGATACCGCTTCGGACAGGCTACCGCCCTCCAATACCAGTTTGCGGCACATGGCAACCCGCTCCGCCCCCGCAAACCCGGTGAAGAATTTTTCCACCATTTCCACGGAGGCCTCCATATCCATGCCCGTGGACACAATCATGGACATGGCAGCGGAAAAACGGGCCGACAGCGTCTTTTTTCCGACACCCGTATGTAATAGAATGCGCCCCCAAAATGCCGAAAACCTCCTGCGCCAGAAAGGGATCACAGCAATCAGCACCGCAAGCACTGTCAAAACTGCAACGACGGCCAGTATTAGCTGCCAGTTGTCCTTAAGGGTTTCTCCAAAGCCAAGCAGGGCGGCGGCCATTGGCGTCAAAACCACGCCGAACTGGGCAAGCACGTCTTTGAAAATCGGCAGCACTTTTGTAATCATAATCACAAAAACTGCCAGCATAGTCACCAGGAGCAGCAAGGGATAGGAGAACGCCTCGCGTATCGCCCTTGCAATCCGGTATTGCCACCGGCAGTAATCAGAGAGTGAAGAAAACACATCGTCCAGTTTCCCGGTGTATTCTCCAAGCTCCACCATATTCACCATGTAGTCACTGAACACACCGGTTTCTTTCATGGCCCTGTGCACCGGCATGCCCTGCTCAATATATTGGTAAAGAGTGTTAAGTAGCGAGCGGTAGCCGGAATCCTTTTCCTGTTCAGCTAAGAGCAGGAATCCTGCAGCAGCAGGAATCCCGCTCTTAAATATCATTGAAAGCTGAGAATAAAAGGAGGCTAGATACTCATAATTCAAAGGATAGACTTTGATACTTATTCCTCCCTATCACACAACCGCAGATTAATAAAGATACCGGGCCTGATAGTTCTTCTCGTTTGAGATATATTTCATAATTGCGGCGCTGGACTTGCCTGTTGACGCAAAGGTGGGGTCCATCAGTTTCCACACCTTGCCGTCAAAATATATTACTCCGTTAATCCACCCGTATTCTTCGGTATAGGAGGATATCCAGGCATGGTAAACGTCTCCGGCATATCCTACCACCAGTTTCGTGGGTATGCCCCGGCTGCGGAGCATGGCGGTCATAACGGCGGCGTAGTCAAAGCAGATTCCCTTCTTGGTTGCCAGAATCTCGTCCACCACCGGCAGATACCCGCTTTGGACTGTTTTAGCCTTTTCATAGTCGTAGGAGAAGTTCGTCACAACGTATGTATAAATCTTCTCTAACTTTTCCAGCTCGTCGCTGGTCCCTTCGGTAAGCTCCGCCGCCTTTTCAACTACCTGGCTGTCCTCCGTATAGTTCACATACTGATTGGGACGCAGGAAGGGGGCAAACTCGTCCTTCAGCTCCACGTCAATCTTTTGGGAGAACAGGAGGCTATACTTGGTGCCGCTCACATTCTTATAGACGCCAACGGAATACTGGCCGTTGCCGTCGGACAGTGGGTAGGTTACAAAGCTGCCGTCGCTGCCCAGGTTATAGGTATATTTGACGGAACTGGGACCCGCAATAATTACCTTGAGCTTGGCCTGTGGCCCCTGGTATTTAATCATAACATACCCGTCGGCTGCATTCGAGGCGTCCATGGTAACCTCCGCCGACCCGGAGGCGCCTTTATACACAACTTCTCCGCTGGCCATGGGCATTAAAGAGCCGGGGGCGGCAGGAGCATCAGCCAGGGGAATAACCTCATCAAAGGTCATTTCCTCCGCTTCTTCCGGCGCCTCCAAATAATAGTCGTCTATATCGCCGGGGATATCTTTTCTGCCGACCATATATCCCGTTACAATGGCAAGCAACAACAAAGCTATTATTAAAGAATAGTGTTTACTTGATTTCTTCATCGTTCTGCCTCCGTACTGGAAGTAAAACTATATATGACATATACCAACATTTTTCCTTAAAATCCGTCACTTTGTGCACAATTATTTGTCCTTATTATATTATATGAGAATCCGTTATAAGTAAAGATTTTTTTGATTATTTTACCCCTATTGGCAAATAATGTGGAACTTGTGACGGAATTGCTTATCCTATTCCCACATCTGGGGGCAACTCAGGCCTCTCTCCCGGGCGGGGACGACAAAACACCCTTTCCGGGAGAGAGAACTATCAAATAATTAAAGGAAGGCGCAGGCCTTCCTTTAATTATTTATTGGGTCATTATCTTTTTTTGGTCTGTTTCCGGCCTTTCCCGCTGAGCACCGTGAAGCTCATGCCCAGAACCGAGAGGACCATAAGGAGTATCAGGCTTCCTATGCTGTTGTTGTCCCCTGTCTGCGGAGCATCGCCCTTGGGCACCTGCGGTTCTTCAATGTCGATGCCATCCCCGGGTTCTGGCGACGGCTCGGGCGACGGCTCGGGCGACGGCTCAGGCTCGGGCGACGGCTCAGGCTCGGGCCCGCCAGGCACCGGCTCCTCTTCGATGACCGTCAGTACATACTTCAGGGTAATTCTGTCGCCGTTTTTAATCTGATAGTCGTCGCTGACGCTCATGGAAACGAAGTCATACTCCTCGCCCTGGAATACGGGAACCTTGGCGATGCTGGAGGCCAGCACCCTTGTGCCTGCGATGAAACTGTGGGTGCTGGTGGTTGAACCAACCAGTGCTTCAGTCTCGCCGTCAGTTGTGTAGTATTCATGTGCAACCGTGTAGTCATAGGTAGTGATCACTGGAGGCGGCGGGGTGATGATTTTAGAGTAGGTATTCGTAAATGTGAACCTAAACTCTGTTCCCTCGCCCCCGATGGTGAAAGTGAAGCTTCTTCCCTCGGTCTCAATGTCATTCACAGTGTAACTTGTTGTGAGATTCATGCCTGAAATGCCGCTAATTGAGGCTTCTTCGATGATATATTCACCAGCGGGGAGCCTGAGCGAGTGGCCGTTCATAGTGGTCAAAGTCGGCTTCGCTTGTTCAAAGTAAATGCTCGCCCACCAGCTTCCGTCTTCCTGTCTCCAGAAATCGGTATCCTCATCATTGCGATGTTCTACAGTTGCGGTTGCCAGAACCTGCCCGCTGGAATTGCGAAGCTCAAATGTGGCGGTGTAACCATCAGGCAGATCGGTAAGACCTCTTACAACCTTATATCCATAGGGCGCGGGATACAGACGCTCGGAATACACGCGGGTGATTGTTATTGTTCCGTCGATAAACACCCCGGAATATATCTCGTCTCCTTCTTCAGTGTATTCATAATCATACCAGATACCGTCTTCTTCAATTTCATCCGGCTCTTTGCTTTCGTCAATGTTATAGCTTGTGCCGATTAACCCTGAGGCGGCTGTCCTGGTATCAGCGATGTGATTACCATAGGTATCAACATATTCAATCTGAACCACCCTGGTGCCGTTAGGTGTATAAGTGATGGTTACAGTAACATCTGAAGTTCCAAACACACCTGTAACGGGCGAAGAGCCTACAAGATAGTATCCCGCAGGCGCAGCCGGCGCTGTTACAGAATACGACTGGCCTTTGATATAGTCAACATCATCATACCTGCCGTCCACAAAACCTGCATGCGTGCTGTCGTCAGTAAACACATACTTCACAAACAGCTTATATGTGTTGGCAGTAAAGGTCCAGGTGCCGACAAACTCAATGTCAGCTCCGTTTATGGTCTTCGAAGTTGCATCCCAGCTCTGGAAGCTCCATACACCGTCGTTAACTGCGTCCGCATAGGTTTCTTCTATGTCGTCAACAATATAGGTTTCTCCGTTCCTCGCGTTGTTCTCAGCTTTATAGTCATAGAAAGCGGGCGTGAGTCCCGCCGGAAGCGACATGCCAGGAGTACCGCTCTCAAACCTGTAGGTTACACTGTATTCCTTATTGTTTACAACCACAAGCTCTATCGAAGCGGACGGCTCTTCAGCGTTGCTACCTTTTACCAGCTTAACCAGCCAGTTATAAAAATTGTGGAAAAAGTCACCCACGATTTCTGTTTTGATTTTGGCGCTCTTAGTGACGGTAATCTTCCAAACTGTGCCATCACCAGTATAGCCTGCAGGAACGGTCGTTTCCTCTAAGTAATAGGTACCAGCCTCATTAAACGTAAACGTGACCTTGCCGTCATCGCCTGTTAATTTTTCTTCTCTGTCTTCGGCGGTGCTGCTCCCAGGGTAAACGGTAAAGCCCGCTCCCTTAACTGGTTTTGCCGGGTCGCCGTCATCAACCTTAATGATTGTCAAAGTTGCA
>JBMNQG010000079.1:0-5716 GCA_050944015.1 Oscillospiraceae bacterium | reverse complement strand
ATTCCGGATTTCCGCCCAGCATGATGTCGGTGCCGCGCCCCGCCATGTTGGTGGCTATGGTAACGGCCCCGAATTTGCCCGCCTGGGCTATGATTTCCGCCTCCCGCTCATGGTGCTTGGCGTTCAGCACGTTGTGGGGTATCCCCCGCTTTTTCAGGAGTGAGGAGAGGTATTCGCTCTTTTCAATGGAAACGGTGCCCACCAGCACGGGCTGACCCTTTTTGTGGCATTCCTCAATCTGGTCGATTATGGCCCGGTACTTGCCGTTTTCGTTCTTGAATACCACGTCCGGATGGTCTATGCGCCTTACGGGCTTGTTGGTAGGTATCTCCACCACGTCCAGATTGTATATGGTGGCAAATTCCTCCTCCTCGGTGAGAGCGGTGCCCGTCATGCCCGAGAGCTTGGAATAGAGCCGGAAGTAGTTCTGGAAGGTGATGGTTGCGAGGGTCTTGCTCTCCCGCTCCACGGTCACGCCTTCCTTGGCCTCTATGGCCTGGTGGAGACCTTCGGAGTAGCGCCTGCCGAACATGAGGCGGCCGGTAAATTCGTCGACTATGATTACCTGGCCGTCCTTCACCACATAGTCTATGTCCCTCTTCATGACGCCGTGGGCCTTGATGGCCTGGTTGATGTGGTGCGAAAGGGTGGAGTTTTCAAGGTCCGCCAGGTTTTCAAGACCAAAGTGCTTCTCCGCCTTGGCTATTCCCCGGGCGGTAAGGGTCGCGGTACGGGCCTTTTCGTCCACCACATAATCCGCGTCCAGGCCCTCGTCCTCCTGGGATTTCTCGTCAATAGAGGCGTAAACAACCCGTTTCAGCCCCCGAACGAAATCATTCACCTGACGGTAAAGGTCCGTGGACTGGTCCCCCTGTCCCGATATGATAAGTGGAGTCCTGGCCTCGTCTATGAGTATGGAGTCCACCTCGTCCACTATGGCAAAGGCATGCCCCCTCTGCACCATTTGTTGTTTATAGATGGCCATGTTATCCCGGAGATAATCAAAGCCCATCTCGTTGTTGGTGCCATAGGTGACATCGGCGGCATAAGCCTCCCTGCGCTGGTCGCTGTTAAGTCCGTGGACTATCAGCCCCACCTTAAGACCGAGGAATCTGTAGACCTTTCCCATCCACTCGCTGTCACGCTTTGCCAGGTAATCGTTCACCGTGACAATATGAACGCCCTTGCCCGCCAGGGCATTTAGATAGGCAGGCAGCACGGCAACAAGAGTTTTGCCTTCTCCGGTTTTCATCTCGGCAATGCGCCCCTGATGGAGGACAACGCCGCCGATAAGCTGCACCCGATAGGGCCTCATCCCAAGAACGCGCCAGGAGGCCTCCCGCACCGTGGCAAAAGCCTCGGGGAGGATGTCGTCCAGGGTCTCCCCCGCTGCCAGACGGTCTTTGAATTCTCTGGTCTTTGCCCGGAGTTCCTCGTTGGACATGGCCTCAAATCTCGCCGACATGGCCTCTATTTTATCAACTATCGGGGTAATCTTCTTCAGTTCCCTTTCGCTGTAGGTGCCGAACATTTTTGCGAATAAACCCATTATACGTTCTGCCTTTCAGTAATTACAATCTGCAAACGTTTTATTATAGCAAACTATTATAGCACACAACTGTTGATAATAAAAGTTTAAATATTCTCTATAATAATTTATTAAAATATTTGAAGTCCGCTAAAAGCTGGTGTATAATAAAATCTGATTTTTAACAAGGAGTCTGTAGTTATGAAAGGTAGAAGGCGCCACCTGATTGTATGGAAGCTGTTCAGATGTGCGGCTTCGCCCTGGCTCAGGCGCAAATTCAATTTTGAGCCGGTCCCCGCCGATATTGACGGCCCCTGTCTGATACTTGCCAACCATAACACCGATTGGGACCCCTTTCTGGTGGGGTTGAGCTTTAAACAGCACATGTACTTTGTTGCCAGCGAGCATATTTTCCGCTGGGGACTGCTGTCGTGGCTCATACGCTGGCTTTTCGACCCCATTTCCCGCCTTAAGGGAACCCTTGCAACGAATACAGTTCTGGCCGTAATGCGGCGGCTGCGAAGGTCCTTCAACGTGTGCCTTTTTGCCGAGGGAAACAGGTCCTGGAACGGCCTGACCTGTGACATCCTTCCATCCACCGGCAAACTGGCCCGCTCCTGCAGGGCAACCCTTGTCACCTATAAACTGGAGGGCGGCTATTTCACCAGTCCCCGCTGGGGTGTCAGCCTCCGCCGGGGCAGGATGCGAGGCTACGCTGTAGGCGTCTATCCCCCGGAAGTGCTGTCCAAAATGACGGTTGAGGAAATCAACGCTCTGATTAAAAGGGATCTTTTCGAGGACGCCTATGCCCGCCAGCGGGAAAACCCCGTCCCCTTTAAGGGCAAAAGAATTGTGGAAGCCCTGGAGACCACCCTTTTCATATGCCCCAAATGCAGGAGCGTAGGCAGCCTGAAAAGCCGGGGCGACCGCATTTTCTGCGGTTGCGGCCTAAACCTCCGCTTTACGGAGTACGGCTTTTTCGAGGGGGATTACTTGCCTTTCGACAACATAACAGACTGGGACAGGTGGCAGGCGCAACAGCTTTACCAGCTGGTTCAGAATACCGGAAATGAGCCTCTTTTCACGGATAACAACATTGATATTATAGAAATACTGGGTAAACACAAATCTATCAGGCTGGGCAGGGGCCAGTTAAAGCTGTGGCGGGACCGTCTGGAATTTGCCGGCCAGACCTTCCATTTGAGAGAGATTACTGGCATCTCCATCCATGGCGCTCAGGCAATAAATTTGGGCGTAGGCAGCCGCAACTTTGAGCTCAACTGCCGCTCCCGCTTCTGCGGCAGGAAGTATATGATGGCCTACGAAGCCTTGAAACGCCAAATCCTTCACACCGGAGCCTAATCAAAACTTAATTATACTGGAGGTAGCCATGGACTATTCTGCCGCAAACACCGGCCTGTGGAACATAGTTGTCCAGCTTGGCATCATAGCGTCGTCAATCCTTGTGGGGAACCTGCTGAGGCGCAAGGTTTCCCTCATTCGGGACAGCCTTCTGCCCACCTCGGCCCTGGCAGGCTTTATCCTATTAATCCTTCGCAGCATTGGCGCCCTGAAAATGGACGCAGCCATGCTGGAGATGACTACCTACCACGGCATAGCCCTTGGATTTATCGCCATGTCCCTGAGGGTGAACAACAAGACGGAGGGAAATAAGGGATACCTTGTGGGGGCCAAAAGCGGCGCCATCATTGTGGGCTCCTACCTTATTCAGGCAGTATTTGGTCTGATTATTTCCCTGGGTCTTGCCTACACCGTAATGCCCGGCCTTTTCAAGGCCGCGGGCATACTGTTGCCCATGGGCTATGGCCAGGGGCCGGGCCAGGCAAACAACGTGGGCGGCACGTATGAGGCCCTGGGCTTTGTGGGTGGCCGCTCCTTCGGACTGTCCATAGCCGCCTCCGGCTACCTCTGCGCCTGTATTGTTGGCATAATTGCATTAAACATACTTATCCGCCGGGGTAAACTGAAAAAAGTCGCCCACGAGGATTTGTCCGGCTCCGCAACTGTCGACACTTTTCAGGACGAGGGTGAAATCCCCATTTCCGAATCCATAGATAAGTTCTCTATCCAGGCGGCCCTGGTAATTATCGTATATCTGTTCACATATCTGGCTACCAAGGGGCTGACGGAGCTTTTCAGCGCCCTGTCCTCGGCTTTGGCGGATACCATAAACTCCCTGCTCTGGGGCTTTAACTTCATTATAGGCTCCGTTCTGGCCATACTAACCCGGATTCTCCTCCAAAAACTGAGGAGGTCGAAGGTCATGACAAGGCAGTATCAAAACAACTACCTTCTGAGTCGGATTTCCGGGCTGGCCTTTGACCTTATGATAGTGGCGGGCATTGCCTCCATTGAACTTCGCGAGCTCACGGGGCTCTGGGTGCCCTTTATACTCATGTCAATTGCGGGCGGCGCCGTCACCTGGTTCTATCTGGTCTGGGTGTGCAGGCATGTCTATAAGGGCTACTTTTATGAAGGCCTCATGTCCATGTACGGAATGATGACGGGCACCATCTCCTCCGGAATTCTTCTGCTCCGGGAGATTGACCCCAACTACGAGACCCCGGCGGCAAACAATCTGGTTGTGGGCAGCAGTTTCGCCATAGTTTTCGGCGCGCCCATGCTTATATTCATAGGCCTTGCCCCCAAATCCGACCTAATGTGCTTTGTTACCCTTGGTCTGTGTTTTATATATTTTTTAATACTTATGATGTTTATTTTTAACGTTAACCGGAGGAAGAAATGAAAATCGGCTTTGATAACGAAAAATATGTAAAATTGCAGTCCAGCAAGATTATGGAGCGCATCTCCAGCTTCGGCGGCAAGCTTTATCTGGAATTCGGCGGCAAGCTCTTTGACGACTACCACGCCTCGCGCGTCCTTCCGGGCTTTAAACCCGACAGCAAGGTGTGCATGCTCATGGAAATAAAGGATTCCGCCGAAATTGTCATAGTTATCAGCGCAAACGACATTGAGCGCAATAAACGAAGGGGTGACCTGGGCATTACATATGATGCCGATACCCTGCGGCTCATAGACGCCTTTCGGGACTGCGGACTTTATGTGGGCAGCGTTGTACTGACCCATTATCAGGGCCAGCCCGCCGCCGACCAGTTTCAAAAGCGCCTGGAACATCTGGGTGTAAAGGTCTTCCGGCATTATGTGATTCCCGATTACCCCTCAAACATTTCCTTCATTGTCAGCGAGGACGGCTTTGGAAAGAACGAATACATCGAAACCAGCAGGAGCCTTGTGGTGGTAACCGCCCCCGGCCCCGGAAGCGGCAAGATGGCCACCTGCCTGTCCCAGCTCTATCACGAGCATAAAAGGGGTATTGCGGCGGGCTATGCGAAATTTGAGACTTTCCCCATATGGAACCTTCCCCTGACCCACCCCATTAACCTGGCTTATGAGGCCGCCACCGCCGACCTGGACGACGTGAACATGATAGACCCCTACCATCTGGAGGCCTACGGGGTAACAACGGTAAACTACAACAGGGACATTGAAATCTTCCCGATTCTCAACAGGACTTTGGAGCAGATATGGGGTAAATCCCCTTATAAAAGCCCCACGGATATGGGCGTTAACATGGCCGGCTATTGCATAACGGACGACAACGTCTGTTCCCAGGCGGCAAAGCAGGAGATAATTAGACGATATTATGCCACCGCCTGTTCCCATCGCCAGGGAATGTCGGAAATGTCCGAGGTCTATAAGGTGGAGCTGCTCATGAACAAGGCCGGCACCTCCCCCAAGGACAGGCCCGTGGTGGAGTCGGCCCTGCGCCGGGCAAAGGAAACCGGCGGCCCTGCCATGGCCATGCAGCTTCCGGACGGCCAGATAGTGTCGGGCAAGACAAGCTCTCTGCTGGGAGCCTCCTCCGCCTGTCTGCTGAACGCCCTGAAAAGGCTGGGTGGCATAGATAAAGACGCGCTGCTCATTTCCCCTGAGGTTATCGAGCCAATCCAAAAGCTAAAAGTCCACCATATGGGCAACCGCAATCCCCGCCTTCATACCGATGAGGTGCTCATCGCCCTGGCCATTTGCGCGGTCACGGACCCCCTGGCCGCCCTGGCTATTGAGCAGCTGCCCAGGCTCAGCGGCTACGAGGCCCATTCCACGGTAATCCTGTCAAGGGTAGACGAAAACGTGCTTCAAAAACTG
>JBMNQG010000078.1:0-5779 GCA_050944015.1 Oscillospiraceae bacterium | reverse complement strand
GGCAAAAATAGGGCTAAAAGCGGCAAAAATAGGAGAGGCAAAAATAAAGGTTTAAGCAGGGTTTTTGCCCTTATTTTTGGCCGTTTAGGGTTATTATGCTCACATTTTTCCTGTCTTTGCCGGAAAAATACTCCGCCTCCCGCCGATGGCAGGTGAAGAGTATTATCTGGCGGGAATTAGCCATCTCCAGCAGGAGCTCCAGGGCCAGGCCCATGCGCTCCTCGTCGAAATTCACCAGGCTGTCGTCCAGAATTATGGGACAGGGCTCATCAGACTCCAGAGCCAGCTCGCATATGGCCAGGCGCAGGGCCAGATACAGCTGGTCCAGGGTTCCCTTGCTCAAATAGACCGTTTCCCGGCTTATCATGTCGCCCACGCGTCTTGCCCTGGCGGACAGCTCCCTGTCCAGCGCAAGCTCGTCGTAGCGGCCGCCGGTTAAACCGGCCATAAGCTCCGTTGCCCGGCGGCTGAGCCGGGGAGAAAAGCGGCTTTGTATTTCCGCTCCGGCCTCCCTCAGGACGTTTACGGCCAAATCCAGGGCCTCGTACTGCTCCGTAAGCTCCCTGTGGCGGGACTTGAGGCTCCTTAGCTCCGATTCAAGGACCATGGGGTCTCCCTGGGCTTCCAGCCTGCCCCTGGCGGCGGCCGCCATTTCCCGGAGCGAGCGCACCTCTTCCTCCGCGGAGGCTAGTTTGCGGGTCAGATATGCCGCCTCCGTGTCCCCAGAGGTAAAGTCCAGGTCGCCGAGAAGCTCCTTGTCCGCCTGCTTTTGCCGTTCCCGGGCGGCTTCAAGCTCGGAGGAGGCCTTTTCCGCCCTCTCCCTGGCCTCCTGCCAGGCGCTCCAGAGCTCCCGGTGCCTGCTCAGCGCCTCCGATATGCCGCCCACGTCCAGGGCGGAGTATTTGTCCAAAATTGTCTTCAGTTCCTCCAGGGCTTTGCCGCTGGCCTTGTTGTTCTTCCACACGCGGACGAAGAGCGCGGCGGCAGCCGCAAGGAGCAAGCCTCCCGCTATGAACAGTTTAAATTCCCACAGAAAGCCTGCGGCCAGGGCCGCAGCGCAAAGGACTGCGGGAATTATCCAAAGGAGGGGTGAAAACCTTTTGCCGGCCCGGGCCCTCAGGGCGGAGGCCCGCTCCAGGTCCTGCCGCACGTCTTTCTCCACCTCGCCGGGCTCCCGCGTCCCGAAGAGGCTTTGAGCCAGTTCCTCCCTGCGGCGGCCGGCCTCCGCCTGGGTTTCTATGGCGGCCTGCTGTTTTTCCCGAATCTCGTTCTGTATTGCGGCAATCCTGTTTAAAACCTCCCTGCGCCGGAGCTTCCTGCTCTCCTCAACTTCCCTGAAGAGTTCCTCCCGGCGGGCTTGGGCGGACTCAAGGGCCTCTTCCAGCTTCCAGCGCTCCCTCAGGGCGTCTTTCATATCCTTCAGCCGCTGCCTGGTTTCGGACATCCTGCTTTCCAGCTCGGGCAGGGCGCCGTATTTGTTGTGCCTGCGCTTCCGCTGCCATGCCCGCAGGCGGCTTTCCGCCTCGGTGAAGGAGCTGTCCTCCTCCCCGGTGGAAACAATGGCGCTTATGCGGCGCTCCAGCTCCGGGCTGCCGCTTACGGCCAAATCCGCCTGGCGTATGAAGGCGCTGCGCTCGAACACCCCTTTAGGCACACCGGTTATCGTCTCTCCGGCGTCGGAGGAGTTCAGGCCGGGCACTTCGTCCGCCGTGCCCGTGTAGACTGCGGAAAACTCCTTCATGGGTGCCGAAGCCCTGCGGGTCCACCTTTTCAGTGTGATGTCCCTGCCCCTGAACTCAATGTCCATGCTCCCCTCCATGGGGCTGCCGGACCAGGGGGCGTATTTAATCTTGTCGGGCTTGTAGCCGGCCCTCTCCTTTTCGGAGGTGTTGATGCCGTAGAGCATTGCCAGAATGAAGGCGCACCAGGTGGATTTGCCGGTCTCGTTGGGGGCGTACACAATGTTCAGCCCCCCGTCCAGTTCCAGCCGGCTGTTTTGCAGCGCGCCAAAGGAGGCGCTCATTTTTTTTATTCTCATAACGTATACAGCTCCTCCCCGTTTTCCAGAGCCCTCAGGCCCCAGCGGGCGGCCTGGACAATTTTATCCCGCTCCTTTTCGTCGGTTTCCGCCTCGTACATCCGCCGCAGCTTTGTGAGAAACAGCCCCCGCAGGGTGTCCTCCCCCGCCTTTTCCCAGACATCCCGCCGCAGGGTGGTCTTGTCCCGAATCTGCAGCTGGAAAAACCGGGGTGAAAACTGCCTGTAGAGCCCGCTTATATCCGGTTCGGAGGAGCACTCGCCTTTTAGGACTATGCGGAATACGTCCCTTTCCGAATCGTCCGGCACTGCGGCGGCCACCGCCGCAGCAACGTCAGCAGTGTTTGTTATGTCAACTTCCACTATTTCGTATCTCCTGCCTGCCAGGGGGATGAAGCTTATTTCGCACCGTCCTATACCCACGTCGGCCAGGATGACCCCCTTTTCGCCCAGCTCGTCAAAGCCCCGGCCTTCGGTGCAGCCGGGCCAGGCGTACCAGGTGTTTCCGGCCCTTCGCGGGCCGCTGTATGCGTGCACGTGGCCCAGGGCCACATAGTCCATGCCGCTGCAGGCAAGCTCCTCCTCGGTGATGGGGTTATAGACGCTGTCCTTTGCGCCCACCTGGCCGTGCATCAACATTATGTCAACCAAATCGCCGCTTTTCTCCCGCCTGAAGCCGGACAGGAGGGGGGAAGCGCTGCTGCCTGTAAAGCCGGCGCCCCAGACCCTAACGCCCAGTTCGGGGAGCTCCACGCACCTGATGGTTTCGCTTTGGAAGATATGTACGTTCTCCGGCATTTTAATTCGGGCGTAGGGGGAGCGGGAAGACCAGTAGTCGTGGTTGCCCGGGGAAATAAATACCGGTATTTTGAGGCTGCCGAAGACCTGCTG
Organism: Oscillospiraceae bacterium; assembly: GCA_050944015.1. GTDB lineage: Bacteria > Bacillota > Clostridia > Oscillospirales > Oscillospiraceae > DUOX01. Next base: position 2,851 of record JBMNQG010000078.1, on the reverse strand, counting down.
AAAGATTTCGACGGTTTCCATGTACGGGCTTTCGCTGTCCAGCAGGTCGCCCGCCAGGAGCAGAATCTGTGCCCCCGAAGTCTCCGCCAGTTTTGCCATTTTCAGCAGCAGTTCCCGCTGTTCTGTCCGGCGCTGGGCTGCCTTGGCGTCGGACAGGGCCTCGAAGGCCGAGTCCAGGTGCAGGTCGGCGGCGTGCAGTACTCTAATCATTGCTTATCCTCCCAAAACCCTTTGGCTAATGTGTTATTGAATCCGCAAAGCCTCCGCGCTAAGGCATTTTCCGGTGTTCATGTCTATTTCAAATACGGCGCATTCCATTTTGCAGGGGCCTGAGGCGGACCTGTAGCGCTGGGGCGGATCGCCCAGAAACTTTGAGATGGACTGTTCCAGGTCTATGCCCAGCACAGAGTGGACGGGACCCGTCATGCCCAGGTCGGTGATGTAGCCGGTCCCGCGGGGCAGCACTTCCGCGTCGGAGGTCTGCACGTGGGTGTGGGTGCCCCAGACGGCGCTGACGCGCCCGTCCAAAAAATAGCCCATTGCCCGGCGTTCGCTGGTGGCCTCGGCATGCATATCCACAAGAATCACTTTTGTGTCGATTTTTTCCAGTATGCTCTCAACAACCACAAAGGGGTTATCCACGTTGGTATCCAGGGCGTACCTGCCCATGAGATTGATGACGCATATGGGGCCGAATTTAGTTTCGTACACGCCGTAGCCCCTGCCCGGGCACTGGGGGGCATAGTTGGCCGGCCGCAGGATGCGGCTGTTTCCGTCCAGATAGGGCTGCATCTCCCAACGGGTCCAGATGTGGTTGCCCATGGTGATTACATCCGCTCCGGAGGCGAATATATAATCCGCCTGCCTTGGGGTGATTCCCACCACGTTGGCGTTTTCGCCGTTAACGACGGTAAACGCAATGTTTTTAATTTTTTTCACGCTGCGCAGGTGCGCCCTCAGGAATTCCAGCCCGTTTGAGCCGCAGACGTCTCCTACAGCCAGTATGTTGACGGTCATATATTTGCCCTTTCATTTTTTATTTTACCGCTGAAACCACTGTGAAATGGCGGCTTTTCGGTTATTCTATCACATATTGAGCCGCGCGCGCAACATGCACGGCGCTTGATTGCTTGTTTTTTCCAGAGAAGCAGAAAATGTTATCCCTTCCTGTGTATAGTATAACAGGAAAAGTAATAATGCATTATAAAATTGTTTCGTGCGCATACTATCCTTGCAATTAAAAGGCATTCTGAAAAAATGGCGGTGAATGTATGTGGGACAGATCTTTCTCTGCTGGTTCATTATCCGGCAAATTATTGACACTATAAAGGTAGTGTCAAGAGCGCTAAAATTGAAGGCGGTTCTTTCGTCACTGCCATTTTGCAGACAGAAGAATAAAAAATGGAGGGATAACCATATGAATAACGGTATGAATTTTGTTAAAGGCGTGGGCCTGGGCCTTATGGTGGGCTCCGCCATCGGCATGGCTGTCGCGACGCCGAAGAAAAACGGGAAGAAAATGGTGGGCAAGGCCTTAAGGTCCGTAGGAGAGGTAATTGAAAGCATCAACGAGGCCATGGGCTGGTAGGCGGTTGTATTAACAGCGTTTTTTCCGATAAAAAACAGCTCTATTAAAAAAACACTTGAAATTCCCTTCCGTCTGTGCTATTATACTAGGGCGCTCTCGGGCGCCCTTAGCTCAGCTGGATAGAGCGTCTGGCTACGGACCAGAAGGTCAGGAGTTCGAATCTCTTAGGGCGTGCCAAGCGGAACGAAACCCTCAACCGTTAACGGTTTGAGGGTTTTTTTATTTTGCTCTGTTCCGGCCTGTGTCAAATATGCCTGGGGTTTTCCCGGATATTTTCGCCCGTTGGGAGAATCCTAACCGGGAGGTGATACCATGCGCAAGTACCGGGATATGTATGAAATGCTTGAAAAGGACCCGAAGGCGAGGAAATATTTTGATGAGCTTCCGGCTTATGTCCGGAACCAAATCAGCACCCGGGCCGGCAACGTCAACTCATATGAAAGCCTCAAAAGGTACGTGGAAAACCTGTTGAGCGGGGACATTTAGATTTTGCCCTGCGGGAGTTTGTTTTTCGCATTTTAATGGCCGCCGCTTCATATGTACCTTTCTGATGCGCGCTGCTTGTCATGACGCCGTAGGGATAAACCGCATAGTATGTAGTAGCGCGAGTTTGACAGCCGCGCATGTGAAAAGGAGGTAATACCATGTGGTGGTGTTTTTTTAGAGGCTGCCGGCCGTTCAGGTGCGGGTTCCGCAGATTGCCAAGGCGTCGCCGCTGCGGATGCTTCTTTTAGGCGGTTTTCAGCAGGTTTGCCATAAGCGTAAACCTGCTTTACATAGCAGTATTGGCGAACAGGTCCGGTCTCGGCGGCGCCCTTTCATAGCGATATTTGAGCGGGGTGTGAATAAAATCAAAGCATTGGATAAACTAAGAAAAGCACATGACGGGCAAATATCCGCAAGAGAGGGTGTTTGACATGAACGAAAACGGACGCGTGGACAAAAACGCCAGATGCAAAAACTGCGGGGCGGAAATGGACAAGTCGGCGAGGGTGTGTCCCAACTGCGGAACGGAAGAGGTTTAAATGGTGGTATATACTTATCGCCATTGCCGTCATCGTGATATTAAGCAATCTTGGGGATGGCGACGCCCCCGACGGCGGCGACATAGGCGCGACCCCGCCGGCCCAAACGGGCACAGTGCCGGATGCGGCTCCTTCCCCCGAGGAAACGCCTGCGCCCGCCACGGAAACGCCTGCGAGGATTTCCTTCAGCATAGAGCTTTCAAGCGGCCACTATACGGCGGGCATAGACTTTCCAGCC
>JBMNQG010000077.1:0-5981 GCA_050944015.1 Oscillospiraceae bacterium | reverse complement strand
AATTATGGCGGTGTAGCCGGCTCTGTGGGCCATCTGTATTGCATCAAGGGTTTCCGTCAGGGTGCCTATCTGGTTTACCTTGATGAGGATGGAGTTTGCAACCCCCAGTTCAATGCCCTTCTTCAGGCGCCTGGTGTTGGTCACAAACAGGTCGTCGCCCACAAGCTGTATCCTCCTGCCCAGGGCGTCGGTGAGCATCTTCCACCCTTCCCAGTCGTCCTCGGCCATTCCGTCCTCAATTGAGATTATGGGGTACTTGCCGCAGAAGTCCACCCACATGTCCACCATCTGCTGTTTCGTCATGACGGTTCCCCGCTTGGGCAGGTGGTAGCAGCCGTCCTTTTCGTCGTACCACTCGGAGACAGCGCCGTCCAGAGCAATCCTGAAGTCCTCGCCGGGCCTGTAGCCGGCCTTCTCAATGGCCGCCATAAGGGCCTTCAGGGCGTCCTCGTCGCTGGCAAGGTCCGGGGCGTATCCGCCTTCGTCTCCCACGCCGGCCGAGGCCACCACTTTTTTCAGCGCGTGGAATACCTCGGAGCACATGCGCAGGGCCTGGGAAAAGGACTCGGCAGAGACGGGCATTATCATGAATTCCTGTATGTCTACGCTGTTGGAGGCGTGGGCGCCGCCGTTGAGCACGTTCATCATGGGCACCGGCAGGGTCTTGGCGTTGACGCCGCCGATGTAGTTGTATAGGCTGTTGCCCGTCGCCGCCGCGGCGGCCTTGGCGCAGGCGAGGGAAACTCCCAAAATGGCGTTGGCGCCCAGGCGGCTCTTGTTTTCCGTGCCGTCAAGCTCTATCAGCAGCTTGTCTATGGACGTCTGGTCCAGCACGTTGTAGCCCACAAGGGCCTCCGCGATTTCAGTGTTTACGTTTTCCACGGCCTTCAGGACGCCCTTGCCCATGTAGCGGGATTTGTCCCCGTCCCTCAGCTCGCAGGCTTCGTACATGCCCGTGGACGCGCCCGACGGGACCGAAGCCCTGCCGACGGTGCCGTCCTCCAGGGTGACCTCCACCTCCACCGTCGGATTGCCCCGGGAGTCCAGTATTTCCCTTGCCAAAACGTCTACTATCTCAATGTTCTGTTTCATGTCGCTACCTCCAATAAAATATGAGCCTGCCGGCTTACGCGGTCCTGACTATCAGGCTTTCGCCGGTCATTTCCGGGGGCTTTTCCAGCCCCATAAGGTCAAGTATGGTGGGGGCCAGGTCAGCCAGCCGCCCGGGCTTGAGCTGAACATCCGCCCCCACTATGATGAGGGGCACGGGATTCGTGGTATGGGCGGTATCCGGATTGCCGGTTGCGTCATACATCCTGTCCGCGTTGCCGTGGTCAGAGGTAATCAGGCTGATGCCGCCCTTTTCGGATACGGCCCTCACGACCCGCCCCACGCACTCGTCTACGGCCTCAACGGCTTTTATGGCGGCCTCCCTGACGCCGGTATGCCCCACCATGTCGCAGTTGGCGAAATTCAGGACAATCAGGTCGTATTTGCCGCTTTCAATGCGCTTTACCGCCTCCTCCGCCACGGCGTAGGCGCTCATTTCGGGTATCAGGTCGTAGGTGGGGTACTGCTTGGGAGAGGGTATCAGCACCCTGTCCTCCCCGGGAAATACCTTTTCGTCGCCGCCGTTGAAGAAAAAGGTCACGTGGGCGTATTTTTCAGTCTCGGCAATCCGGAGCTGCTTCAGCCCCAGCCGGCTGACGTATTCCCCCAGGGTGCCGCGGATTTCCTCAGGGGGAAAGGCCACGGAAACCCCTTTCATGGTCTCGTCGTACTGTGTGGTGCACACAAAGTGAAGGGGCAGGCAGCCGGTTTTCCTCTCGAATCCGTCGAAATCCGGGTCCGTCAGGGCCCCTGTGATTTCCCTGGCCCTGTCGGGGCGGAAGTTAAAGAATATTACGGAGTCGTTGGGCTTTATAATCCCCACGGGGTCGCACAACACGGGTTTTACAAATTCGTCGGTAACGCCCCGGTCGTAGCTGTTTTTCACCGCCTGCACCGGGTCGGGCTCCGTTTCCCCTTCCCCGTAGACCATGGCGGCGTAGGCCAGCTCCACCCGCTCCCAGCGCCTGTCCCTGTCCATGCCGTAGTACCTGCCCATAACGGTGGCGATTTTTCCCACGCCTATCCTGTTGCAGGCCTCCACGCAGTCCCGGACATAGTCAAGGCCGGTGGTGGGCCCCATGTCCCTGCCGTCCAGAAAGGCGTGGACGTAAACCTTTGCCAGCCCCCGGGCCTTTGCCATCTCCAGGAGGGCGTAAAGGTGGCTGTTGTGGCTGTGAACCCCTCCGTCGGACAGAAGCCCCATCAGGTGCAGGGAATTCCCGCCGCTCCGGCAGGCGTTCATAGCCGCCACGTAGGCCTTGTTCTCAAAAAAGCTCCCGTCCGAAATGGCCTTGCTGATGCGGGGCAGGTCCTGAAAAACAACCCGCCCGGCTCCTATGTTGGTGTGCCCCACCTCGCTGTTGCCCATCTGGCCGGAGGGCAGGCCGACATCTTCCTCGGAGGCGGATAGGATGGTGTGGGGGTTTTCGGTTATGAGCCTGTCCAGCTCCGGCGTCTTGGCAGACCAGATGGCGTTGCCGGGTTCTGGAGGGCCGAGGCCGTAGCCGTCCAAGATTATTAAAGCTGTAGGTATTCTATCCATGATAAATACTCATTCCTGATCGGTTGCTTCAATGATTTTTGCAAACTCTGCCGGGTCAAGGGACGCGCCGCCCACAAGGCCGCCGTCAATGTCCGGCATTGACAAAAGCTCCGTCGCATTTTTCGAGTTCATGGAGCCCCCGTAAAGTATGCACACGCTGCGGGCCACCCTCGCCCCGTATCCGCGCCTTATTATGGCGCGGATGTGCTCGCAGACCTCCTGGGCCTGCTCCGCTGTGGCGTTGCGGCCGGTGCCGATGGCCCAAATGGGCTCATAGGCGATCACGCACTTGCGCACCTGCTCTGGGGCGAGCCCATGGAGGGCCGCCTTGACCTGATACGAAATATGCTCCATGGTCAGGTCAAACTCCCTCTGCTGCAGGCTCTCGCCCACGCAGATTATGGGCACAATGCCCGCCTCCAGAAGGGCCTTTACCTTCGCGTTTACGGTGTAATCCGTCTCGCCGAAGTACTGCCTGCGCTCACTGTGGCCTACTATCACGTATTTTACGTTCAGGTCCTCCAGCATGCTGATGCTGACCTCGCCGGTGTAGGCCCCCTTTTCGTGCTCGCTTACGTTCTGGGCGCCAACGGCAATGCGGCTGTCCCGGGTTGCCTTGTTCAGGGCGGGTATCAGGGGAAAGGGAACGCACAGCACTATGCTGCAGGTTTTAAGCTTTGGCATTGCGTCGCGAAGGTCCTCCACGTAGCGCTTCACTTTCGAGGGCAGCATGTTCATCTTCCAGTTGCCGGCTATAATGACCTTCCGGTACTTCCTGTTCATTTATCATCTCTCCATCTGACCGATTAAATCATTAAATCTAGTCTTTAGTCCGCATAGTTTTCTATTTGTCCAGGAGGCAAGCCACGCCGGGCAATACCTTACCTTCTATAAACTCCAAGGAAGCACCGCCGCCGGTACTCACATGGGTCATCCTGTCCGCCACGCCGAATTCCTCTACCGCGGCCGCCGAGTCCCCGCCGCCGATAATGGTGGTGCCGGGGCATTGGGCCATGGCCTGGGCGATAGCCCTGGTTCCCTCGGCAAAGGCGGGAAACTCAAACACTCCCATGGGGCCGTTCCAGATAACAGTGCCTGCTTTTCTGATAATGTCGCCGTAGGTTTGTGCGGTGGCGGGACCTATGTCCATGCCCATCCAGCCTGCGGGTATTTCCCTGCTGCTTACCACTTTGTTGCTGCACTCCGGGTCGTACCTGTCCCCAATCCTGGTGTCAACGGGGAGCAGCAGCTCAACGCCGCAGTCCTTCGCCTTTTTGATTATTTCGGCGGCCAGCTCCACCTTATCCTCCTCCAGCAGGGAGGTGCCCACCTCGTATCCCATGGCCTTGATGAAGGTATAGGACATGCCGCCGCCTATGAGGATAGTGTCGGCCTTGGTCATGAGATTGTTTATGACGCCTATCTTGTCGCTGACCTTGGCACCGCCCAGCACCGCCACAAAGGGGCGCCTGGGGTTCTCCAGGGCTCCCCCGATTATTTCAAGCTCCCTGGCCACCAGGAAACCGCCGACGGAAGGCAGGAACTGGGCCACCCCTGCAGTGGAGGCATGGGCCCTGTGGACGGTGCCGAAGGCGTCGGAAACGTACACATCTGCCATGGAGGCCAGCTTTTTTGCAAAATCAGGGTCGTTCTTCTCCTCCTCCTGGTGGTAGCGGAGGTTTTCAAGGAGCATAATCTCGCCGGGCTTAAGGCCGGCGGCAAGCTCCATGGCGCTGTCTCCCACCACATCTTTGGCCATTTTAACGGGTTTTCCCAAAAGCTCCGACAGCCTTTTCCCCACGGGGGCCAGGGAAAGCTCGGGCTTCCATTCTCCTTTGGGCCTGCCGAGATGAGAGCAGGCAATAACCGCCGCCCCGTTGTCCAGCAGGTATTCAATGGTGGGCAGAGCCGCCCTTATCCTCCGGTCGTCGGTGATTTCGTTCGTCTTCTTGTCTCTAGGCACGTTAAAATCGCAGCGGAGCAGAACCTTTTTGCCCGCAACCTCAATATCCTTTACCGTTTTTTTGTTAAAATTCATGTCTATGTCTCCCATCCGGAATACATAAGTTTTAGTGGCGCATTGATATTGATATTTGTATGTATATTTTATGCGCCCCTCTCTTTTCAAATTTGTTAGTATTTTATCCCTATATTTTATCCCTATTTGAAGTATTTTTCAATATAATAAAAAGAAAATGGCACATTTTTTGGACATATTATGCTCAATAATAAAACGGATATGTCCAGTCGTTGCATATTGCAGTGCAATACTCTATAATGAAAAAAATGAAATTGTAAAACAAAGCCAGATTATTCCGAAAGGAGCGGCGTATGGATACCTTGTATATAGTCGTCCCGTGCTATAACGAGGAGGAGGTTCTCCCGGAAACCGCAAGGCGGCTTCGGGAAAAAATGCATTCCCTTATGGACAGGGGGAAAATTTCAGGCCGAAGCAGGATACTCCTGGTAAACGACGGCTCCAGCGACCGGACCTGGGAGCTGATAACGCAGCTTCACATGTCGGACAGGCTCTTCGAGGGCATAAGCCTCAGCCGGAACCGGGGCCACCAAAACGCCCTGCTTGCAGGCCTTATGACCGCCCGGCGGTACGCTGACATGGTTATCTCCATGGACGCAGACCTCCAGGACGATATCGAGGTAGTAGACGCTATGGTGGAAAAATATTACGCAGGCTGCGACATAGTCTACGGCGTCCGCTCCTCCCGGAAAAAAGACACCTTTTTCAAGCGCTTCACCGCCGAAAGCTACTACAGGCTTATAAATTCCATGGGCGGGCAGGTGGTGTTCAACCACGCCGATTACAGGCTCATGAGCCGGCGGGCCCTGGACGCCCTATCCCAATACGGGGAGGTAAACCTCTTTCTCCGTGGAATTGTTCCCATGCTGGGCTATAAGACGGGAATAGTTGAATACGAGCGGGGCAAGCGTTTTGCCGGAGAGAGCAAATACCCCCTGAAAAAGATGCTGGCCTTCGCAGCGGAGGGAATTACCTCCCTCAGCGCCCGTCCCCTGCGGTGGATACTCTTTCTTGGAACCGCCACACTTGCGGCGTCCCTTATTCTGCTTGTCGTGTTTCTTGTTGGCGCGTGCCTTGGCCGCAGCATGCTGAACTGGCGTATCGTCCTCTTTGCCGTATTCTTTGTGGGAGGGCTGATTCTCCTCTCAATCGGGATAGTCGGAGAATACGTGGGGAAGATTTACCTTGAAACCAAAAGACGGCCGCGCTATTTCATAGAAAGCGCCCTGCATCACGACTGAAAACTAAACATGCCTTGCAAAAGAAGGCAAAGCCGCTTTGCAAGCGCAT
>JBMNQG010000076.1:0-6434 GCA_050944015.1 Oscillospiraceae bacterium | reverse complement strand
GCGACCTGTCCCACAAGCTCAAGGAGGACGGACCTTACGGTTTTGCCGAGGAAGGGCCCGAGTTTGACAGGAGGATAATGGACATCCTAAGCGGCGGCGATTTCATAAGGATGTTCGACTTCACGCCAGCCTTCTGCGACGCCGCGGGCGAGTGCGGGCTCCGCTCCTTTATCGTAATGGCCGGTGCTCTGGACGGGCTTGCGGTAAAGCCCAGGAAGCTTTCTTACGAAGGCCCGTTCGGAGTGGGTTACGGCATATGTTCTTTCGAAATAACGGGAACCGACCCGGAGCGTGACTTTGAGCGCATTTATCTTGAAAACGAAAGGCAAAAGGTTGAAAAGCGCAAGACCGAAGAGGACCCGTACGTCCGTCTGGCACGTCTGTCCCTGGAGACATATGTACGCACCGGCAGGTGGGCAAAGCTCCCCGAGGGCCTGCCTGATGAGTTGCTTGCCGAGAGAGCGGGCGTTTTCGTCTCGATATACAGGCACGGGCAGCTCCGCGGATGCATTGGGACCATTGAGCCTGTAACGGGCTGCGTGGCTGAAGAGATAATGCGCAACGCCATAAGCTCCGGAACGGAGGACCCCAGGATTGACAGCGTAACGGAGCCGGAACTTGATGACCTTGTATACAGCGTGGATGTCCTGACGAAACCAGAACCGGTGCAATCAATTTCTGAACTGGACCCCAAGCGCTTCGGCATCATCGTTTCCAGGGGGTTCAGGCGGGGGCTGCTGCTGCCGAACCTGGACGGGGTAAACGACGTGGAAACCCAGCTGAGAATTGCAAAGCAAAAGGCCGGGATACCCGTTGACGATGACGACGTGAAAATAGAGCGCTTTGAGGTGGTGCGTCATAAATGAAGGTTAGGTGCGGGATTTGCCACCATAACTGCAGCCTTGCCGAGGGACAGCTTGGGGTTTGCCGGGCAAGGAGGAACATGGGCGGCGAAATAATATGCGAAAACTACGGCCGCATAACGTCAATTGCCCTTGACCCTATTGAAAAGAAGCCGCTGTACAGGTTCAAGCCCGGCAGCAGGATACTTTCCGTCGGAAGCTACGGCTGCAACATGCGCTGCCTGTTCTGCCAGAACTGTAAAATATCCATGGCGGATCCCGACAAGGACGGCGGCACGGCGCGCTGGTTCGAAACAACTCCCGAGGAGCTTGTGGAACGTGCGGTGGAGTTAAAGCCGCACGGGAACGTCGGGCTTGCTTATACGTACAACGAGCCCTTCATAAGCTATGAGTTTGTTATGGACTGCGCTAGGCTCATCCGCCAGCGCGGCCTTGCCAACGTGGCGGTGACCAACGGGTGCATCAACGAGCAGCTTCTTCTTGAAATACTGCCGTACTTTGATGCGATGAACATCGACCTGAAATCCTTCAGGCATGACTTTTACAGGCGCATGGGCGGCGACCTTGATACCGTGCTGAATACCATAAAAATTGCGGCAAAGCGCTGCCACGTGGAAGTAACAACTTTGATTATCCCCGGTGAAAACGACACCGAAGAGGAAATCGAAGAGATAGCGTCATGGCTGGCCGGCCTGGATAAGGACATCACATTGCACGTGACGCGGTTCTTCCCCTCCTGGAAAATGACTGACAGGCTGCCCACGCCTGTCGGCAGGGTTTACCGTTTGGCTGAAATTGCCAAAAGGCACCTGAAACACGTCTTTGTGGGCAATTGCTGATAAAAGAAGATATAGCCCTGGCTCTGAGAAGGTGAATAATTTTTGCTGCAGAAATAAAAGGCTGAGGCATATAGCCTGCCGCAGCAATTTTCATGTATAATAAAACTCGCTTACTGGCGAGTTTTTGTTTTGCGCTTATACTTTTCCGCATTTTTAAATTAAAAGCGGTGCTCAGCCGGCGGCGGTCAATATGTATACACCCTCGCATTGCGCTTAACGGGCCGAGACTTTTCCTCCCTTTTCATCAGCCTGCTGCAAAGCTGGTCTATTTTTGCGGAATTCTCTCTTACTGCCGCCTGGGCGAGGGCTTCAAGCCTTCTGATATTTTCCGGGCTTGCGTCGTCCATTTCCGCCGTTTGGTCGTCCAGCTTCACCTGAAAGCGCGCGTAGTTTTCGCCGCCAACCAGCGTTTTCATCTGGTAATTGACCGTCTCGCTGGAGGAGTTCAGCAAGACTGCAATTATTGGCACAGCCCAGTCCGCAATGCCCCAATCCTTTATTTTCGAGCATGGCCGGTGGTGTGTCTGAACCCCTGTTCCAAGAGATATGACCAGAAATTCCGTTTCCTCGGGATACAGGTTTTTCGCGTGCGCATATGCGCAAAGCCCCGGGTTGCTGGCGAATACCCCGCCGTCAACCATGCAGTGCCCTTCCATTGTAAGCGGCGGGAAGAATGCCGGCACCGCCGTGGTGGCGCGGACAACCTGCGCTAGCAGCGGGTCGTCTTCAGGCGCGCGGTGGTTTTTTGCAAAGGATGTCTTGAAAAACCATGGCGTGCTGCTTGCCATGTCGTAAGCGGTGACGATTATCTCCGTCAGAGTTTCATGCAGCCTTTTATCTCCAAAATACTGCTCCAGCAAAGACTCCAGCCCGCGGGGCGAATACTTGGGCCCCAAAAGGCCGCCGAGCGTTGCTGCGGAGCGAAGCAGGCTCCGGTTAAAGATAGTCCCGCCGTGCTCAATGTATAAGGAGTATATCTTCTCAGCAGAGTACTTCGGCCTTCCCCGGCTGCCCGGCACCGTGAGCGCCACGGCCAGAATTCCGCCTGTCGAGGTGCCGGCAATAATGTCGAAAAGCTCGCTGATGGGTTTGCCCGTTCTCTTTTCAAACTCAATTAAAAAAAAGCCGCGGGGATAATACCCCTGATGCCCCCGCCGTCGATTGACAAGATAGAAACCATTTTGCACCCGCCTTTTTTCAGATTCTCTTTCAGATTATGGGGCGGATACAAATCTGGTGACGCATCCGGCTGTATTTTGCAAAAAACCCGCTAGCAAAACGCCTGCTGGTTTAATTTTATATGTAGAATTCTACCTACGGCCGCGGCGGCTGTAAGCGTGGGCCAGCCCCCCTTCTGCGGTTTCACGGTAGCGGCGGTTCATGTCAAGCCCCGTGTGGTACATGCTTTTCAGCACCATATCAAAGCTGATGGTGCGCGTATCGGCCAGGAAGTATGAGAGATTCGCGGCGTTGATGGCCCGCATGGCGGCCACCGCGTTCCGCTCTATGCACGGCACCTGCACCAGCCCCCGGATGGGGTCGCAGGTGAGCCCCAAATGATGCTCCAGGGCAATCTCGGCGGCGTACTCGATTTGGTTGATATCGTAATGGAAAACCTGTCCCAGGGCCGCCGCCGCCATGGAGCAGGCCACGCCTATCTCCGCCTGGCAGCCGCATTCGGCGCCGGAAACGGAGGCGTTCCTCTTGGCCAGCGCTCCAAACAGTCCGGCTACACCAATGGCGTGCGCTATCTCTTCCTCGGAGAGATTTCGCTTCTGCCGGAAGTGATACAGCACGGCAGGCACCACGCCGGCGGCGCCGCAGGTGGGGGCGGTAACAATCGTGCCGTTATCGGCGTTTTGCTCTGCAACTGCATAGGCATAGGCGCAGACCTTCTGGCATTCGACAACCTCGGGGTGTTCGTTTTTTAGCTGGTATTCGTAGAGATATTTAGCCTTGCGGACAATGTTCAAGCCTCCTGGAAGCACCCCTTCGCAAGAAAGCCCCTCCTCCACCGACCTTTGCATGGCTTTCCAGATTTCCGCAAGGAAATCCCATATTTCCTCGCCTTCGTTTATGGCGATATATTCCACTAGGTCTATATGTCGGTACTGGCAAAACTGCTTAATCTCGGCAAAGGAATTTTCCAGGTAAACCTCTTCCATGCCGGTGTTCTCCTCAGCACATCCTTCGATAATGATATCACCGCCGCCGATGCTATACGCCCTCATGCGGCTCAGCTCCATGCCGCCGCGGTAGGCTATCAGGTCGAGCGTATTGGGATGGCGCATGCCTTTCAGGTCGCGGTCGGTAAAAATCACTTCGGTTTCCACCGGGGAAAACGCCTGTTTCAGCACCCGATCCGTGCCGTGCCCCCGTCCGGTTTTAGACAGGGAACCATACAGGAGAACCTCAAAACGGTCCGCCTCCGGGTTTTCCTTCTTAAATACTTCAGCTACAAAAGCCGGCCCCATCGTGTGAGAACTGGAAGGCCCTGTTCCAATCTTATAAACGTCCCGAATTGTTTTCATGGACTTACCTCCGGTCTCAGCCCAGGCCTTTGTCAGTCCGAGGCACTGTTATTCAACTAATTTGCCGCTTTGAAGCTTTGGGATAGGCAATACATCACTCGCTTATAATATTATAATCTATGCTGTTATTATTTTACAAGTATTGAAATATCAGGCTCTAATTCAAGCCGGGTTAGGCTATTTTCCGACTACCAGGCAAATGGATGTCAAGGAAATATAAAAAAGGACAAAAAATCTATCGTATTATCCCCTGCCCTGCCTATGATATGGAGGGCATGGAAAGCTGGTTATCCGATATGGCGCGGAAGGGTCTTTTCCTGGCCAAGGACGGTATTTTCGCCGGAATCGCAATTTTTGAATACGACACCCCCCGCAGAGCAATATACCGTCTGGAGGCAGCCCAGAAAAGCACAAGCATGTGGTCGGAAAACGGAGGAGGCCCCGACCCTGAGCAGTTGGAACTAGCCGAAAAGTATTCATGGACATATGTGGGAAAGCGCGGCAACTTCCATATTTACCGCAGCTTCCAGCCGGTGGCCAGAGAACTGCACACCGACTCCGAGGTACAGGCAATGGCGCTGAACGCCGTGAAAAAAAGGCAGATGGGCGCGGTAATTTACACACTGTTTTGGTCAATTCTTTATCCTCTGTTCCTATTCCGCGGCGGACTGGTGCTCACGGCGGTCACAATAAAAACATGGGTTTTCCTGCTTGCATCATTTTTTGTATTGCTGACCATCGCTGACTCGGTAATGGCCTTAATATCCCTGTCCAGGCTGCAAAAAAAGCTGCGGGAGACAGGAACACTGGGATGTTCGAATAATTGGCGGAAAAGGTCGTACAGACATATTGGAAAAAAATTTATACAGATCGGCCTGGCAATCACGATTATATGCTTGCTTCTTAATATTTGGGGTAAGCATGCTTTTAATGAAGACAGAGTATCGCTGGAAAGCTATGCATGTCGGGCGGAAACATCAACACCGTCATGGAGTGGTCAGATTGGCTTGCTCCCAGGTGCATTGACTTCAACGAACATGCTGAGATCACAACGTCAGACGGAAATGTCCTAAAAGGCGGGTTGTATGTTGAATATTTTGAAACTGTCAGTCCATGGGTCGCCCGGCTGATTGCGAAGGATTGCAACCGCATTGACAGGTGGAGACGGGGATACGAGCACATGGATGCGCCGATTTTGAATGCGGACTTTGTAGCTGCTTACTCAAAACTCCACTTCCCTGTCATTGTGATTCAACAGGACAACATAGTCGTCAGAGCGTATTTCTACCAGACCTCGGAAAGTTATATAATGGAATTGGAGGACTGGGCGGAGATTATGGCGGAAAGTATTTCAAAGAATTGACAGGACGGAAGGTCTTTCAGCTATAAATCACTCTTTATGGGCTTTACATATCTTACGGCGTAATTCAATAAAATGGATAGCGGCTTGGTGATGAAAATGGAAATATACAAGAATCCAAACTGCAAAAAGGTCAGAGGCAGCCATATCCTTGAGGTTACCTGCGCCTATTGCCACTGCTTCATAGTCAAATATCAAAAAGTAGGCAACAGCAACTTTGTGAAAATGTATAACGAAAGGATTATTGAAGGTTCCATAGACTTTTCAAAATATCACGGGGCCATCTTCTGCCCCAACTGCGGCAAGCAAATAGCCACCCGGTACATTACTAAAATGGATAAAAAAGAAGCATATAGGCTAGTCCCCTCGGCATTTCATAAAAGGAAGGTAAACAGATAAGTATTTTAGTGTGCTTGGGCTTTCCGCCGTGCGGTTCTGACTACTAACGAGAACGTACGGTTAACATCCATAAGGTCAAGAGGTCAAATCCCTCCTTTTCCATGGAGAAACGATTTATTAGACCTGATGGGTCGGTTGTATGGGTAAATATGGTTGTCGCGTCCCTTGCTCCAGTGGGAGAAAACAAACTGAATCATATTTGTATAGTTCAGGATATCACTGAAAGAAAGCAAATTGAAATTGAACGCATGTACATAAGTGAGCACGATAAAATGACAGGGCTGTATAATCGCGACTATTTGGTGTCATTTAAACCTTACACAAATTGTAAATTTTACATTATTTCAATCCACGCTCCCCGGGTGGGGAGCGACGCTAACTTTATGCAGGGTTCTTCGCCCGTGAACAATTTCAATCCACGCTCCCCGGGTGGGGAGCGACA
>JBMNQG010000075.1:0-6727 GCA_050944015.1 Oscillospiraceae bacterium | reverse complement strand
AAACAGTAAAACAAAGACTGCACTAAAGGTTTTATCCTTCGGTGCAGTCTTTTCTTTCAAGTCTCCGCTTGAAGAGAGTCGGTTAAAATTCACATGTTTCGTAAATCCCTATGTGAACGCTTCTTTTCCGGCAGTCTTTTTGTTGGGGGGTGAAGGGGCGGCTACAGGCCGCCCCTTCTTCTATGAATCGTCAACTGGCCTGATGCAGTTGATGACGGGTTTATACCATGCCGGGAATGAGGAACAGAAGCGCCGCAACTATTGTCGCAAGGAATATGTATGCTACGGTCATAAGGAATATGGGTTTATAGGATTCCTTATGAGTGCACATGGGCAGGCTAAGGCAGAGTATGACCATGCCGTTGAAGGGCAGGGTCTCAAAGGTTGCGGCCGCTATTGCAGCTATACGCACTATAGCGTGAGGGTTCATGGGAATGAGGACGGAGGCCGCCTCGGCTGCCTGAGCCAGCAGGGGCCCCGTGGTCGCCCCGACAAACATTGGCAGCGCTATCATAAGGGCCGCGGGAGGAGAACTGGTTATTGCGACAATAACGCAGACCACGATTATCAGCAGCACCATGGGGGCGATTCTGAGGCCGCCAAGCACGCCCACAACCATTCCAAAGGCCGCGGTTGCTGTAACTACTCCCGCAAGGCCCGCGGGAGTCACAACGTTCAGAAGCGCGGAGGGATAGTTGCTGGAACCTACGTTAAGAGTGTTGACTATGCTTCCTATGGGGCTGAGGGCTCTTCCCCGGGCGTCAACCTTGGGAAGATAGGGGAACATTGTGATAAGTCCCAGAATAATGCCTGCGCCCAGGGCCAGGAAAACGTTTAGGCCCACAATGCTGAAGAGGACGAAAACCAATATCAGGGGCAAAATGGCTACTATTACGTGAGGCAGCTTTCGCTCCCCTTCATTTTCACTTGCAGGCATCTGCAGGGGGCCAAAGTCAAAATGCTCTCCGTTATCCATGGCCTTGTTAATCATTTTAATCAGGGTAATGCAGCTTAAAACTGCAACTATAACCGTCGCGACAATGCCGGGAATAACTCCGGATGTGGCGCTGACGGACTCCAGCTGCCCGACGATGCCAAAAGCACCTTTCTCAACAAATTGGGGGATTTGGGACTTCATGCCCGCAACTGCCATTATGTTGTATATCTGAGGAGAACCCGGCGCAAATATGAAAGCGCAGTTTAAGCATAGCAATGCGGGAACAAAGCGCCTGGGAATATCGCAGACCTTTGCAAAAATCAAGCAAATGGGGAACAGCGTGAACAGCAGGACGTATCCGTCTATACCGCCGATGGTGCAAAGGGCTCCCACAACCATAAGAACAATGACGGCCGCAGTTATGCGCTTTTTGCCTTCGCGTTTCAAAACAAAGCCCTTCATCAGCGCGTTGGCTATGGACTCCGCGGCGCCTGTATCCTGGTAAACCCTGCCGAATATGGCGCCAAGAAACACCACCGAGAACAGCGATATAATGACTTCCAGCATTCCGTTGACGAACTTATCCGTTACCGCCTCTACTATTCCCATTCTATTGGTGAGAGCAACGATAATAGCGCAGATTATCGCCGCCCAGTACGGGGTGCAGCCTTTGTAGACGAGAACCAGAAACAGGATCATTGCTACTATAATACCGGCGAGACCTAAAAAATCCATATAGCGTTCTCCTCTCTTTTCATTTCAATATTATAATTATTGTTTTTTGAAATTCGGGTATGCCGTCTCAAGTGTCTTCGGTATTTCTATGGCCCTGTATTTTGCCATGACTTCCTGGACCTTTTCCCTGTTCATAGCCGTCTGCTTATGGTTTTCCATTATCTCATCCAGGTGTAATGCCCTCTTTTCGCTGAAAATGCGGCAGCGGCACAGACCATCTTCCGCCAGCTTGAAATACAGCTCTCCCTTTTCGTTGCGCTCTAGTGTTCCTCCGGCACCGCAGACAACGCATTCCATTTCAAACTTGACGCCGTCCCAGTGCTCCTCGCCCTTTGCCACAGCATTGGAATGACATACCGGGCAAAGTCCAAATCCCTCGTCTCCCAGCCACCTCCTCTCTTCCGGATCGGTTTTAACAGCCTTCATAACGTTTTCACCCAGTTTTCTGGCCCTGGCAAACTGTTCGGGCTTCAGGGCAACCTGGCCGTGGGCGCTGTTTCTGGTGGCAAGCTGCATATCCACCACCATAATCGACTGGGTAAACATGGTGGCTCCCAAACCTTCAAGAGCCATGGACTGCCACGACCTGGTGGAACCGCCAAGGGAAATCAGTCCGGCCACCCTTTGAGGAGCCTTTTCCACAATACCCATCTTCTCCAAAAATGACATTTCATAGGGCAGCGAACGATGCATAAGGGTGGTCCACAGGGCCGAGGGCATCAAATCGTATGTAGGTATTGCGATAATAAATCCGTCTTTGTCCAACATGGCCCTAAAAATGGCGTCCACGTCGTCCTTTCCGTTCCACACGCAGAAGGGCTCCTTTCCGCCCCTCATGGTGTTCATGGTGCAGCCTTCGCACCCGGTGCAGTGCATAATCTTGAAATCCTGCAGGTTGATCCAACTGACTTCCGCTCCCTGTTCCTTGCAGGCGAGGAGCGCTTCTTTCATCAGCATTTCCGTATTGCCGCCCTTGCGGCCAGCCACGATTCCCATTACCTTATAAGCCATAATATCGTCCCCCCGTATTATTCTAATCTTCTTCACCGAAGACAAATTTTACCGCGTTTTCTCCGGCAATACGCCCGCTGTTAAGGCAGAAGCCCATGGTATTTCCCGACAAAATAAAGGGATAGCTGTCGCCATAAATATTGCACGCGTCGGTTCCCGCCGCATAAAGGCCGGGGATTACCTTGTTATCCTCAGTCAAAACCTCGGTTCTGTAGTTAATCTTTATGCCGCCCAGCGTTCCGTAAGCCCCCACATGCTGCCTGCAGCAGTAGAGCTTGCCGTTTCCAATTGGCCGCATATACATGTGTTCCTTTTCAAACAGGTCGTCATGCCCTCTCGCACACATCTCGTTGTACTCTTTTACGGTGGCAAGGAGGCCCTTCTTGTCAATTCCTGCCTTTTCTGCAAGCTCCTCAAAGGTGTTCGCCTCGCAGATGGGGTCATACCCTGCGGCGATATCCCTTGCCCATTCCTCCTCAAAATGCTCATACAAATCGGGAGGATGGACGTGGGAGATTATATCGCCGCCGTGCTTTTTCCAATGCTGAAGCATCGCGTCGTCAAAAATTGAAAAGGCGACTTTGTCAGGCTGAACGGATATGGCGTTACCGGTAAAAGTGGTATTGGCAATCTGGTCTTCAGGCATGAACCTTTCGCCGTTTTTGTTGACCCAAAGGCATGGCTGGCGGAAAGCCCCCTCAATTATGAAATGGTTCAAATTGTCGGGGATTTGGTACATAAGCTCCATGGAAATATCCGTCCTGCCCGCGCCCACCTCCCAGGCCATGCGGATGCCGTCCCCAGTCATGCCCGGAATGGCAAAATTGAAAATGGTCTTGCCGTACTCAAATCCGGTAAACTCCTTAATCATCTCCGGGTTGGCGCCGCACCCTCCGGTGGCGATAATAATCGCCCCGCCGGTAATCTCAATTTCCTCGCCGTTTTTGTCTACGGCCAGTACCCCTTTTGCTTCCCCGTTTTCCATCAGTATCTTCTTGGCGGGGGTTTCCAAAAGAATCTGAACCCCCAGCTCAATGGCGCGTTCGGTCATTGCCTTCATCATTGCCGAGGCGCAGCGGGGTCCGGGGCGTCCCGTCTCGGGTTTCACAACGTGCCATGTGAGTTCCCCGTCAGAATAGGCCCTGGTCCGCTCCGGTGCGGCAAAAGCCCTCTGGACGCCTATAAACTGCACTCCCATGTCCATCAGCCAGTCGATTGTCTCGCCGGACTTGAAATAATAGTCCCGTACCAGGCGCGCATCCACCTTGTAGTGAGTAAAGTACATATGACGCCTGAAAGCTTCGCCCGGAGTAAGGACTATCATATGCTCTTTCTGAAGACGCGAGCCGATTCCCAGCGGTCCCATGCCCATGTTGGCGGCGCCGCCGGTGGTATTGGCCTTTTCAACAGCTATTACCGTGGCACCTCTTTCCGCAACAGTTATAGCCGCAGCCAAACCCGAAAGGCCAGCCGCCACTACTATAACGTCTGCATCCATCTTTTTCATATGTTTGTTCTTCCGCCTTTATTGTGGATTTTTGCAGTTTCTGATAATTCAAATAACAAACAATTTGTGATAATTATATAACATCCGGTTATTTTTGTGAAATAACTGTTTTTCTTGGAGCTATAATCAACAGTTATAGGCGTCGGAAGAAAAATTTTTTTGGTAGTTGCCAGTACATCTTAATCAGGGTCGGTCATTTTTATGATTTTTTAAGTGAAATATATTTTTAATTTGCTAATAAAGAAAAATCTGTTATAATGTCAGCAAATAAAGCATTTGAGCAGTTTCGCCAATTTTCTTCCAGTCAATATCAGCGTGTATCATGGTTTTTACCAAATAGTAGCGGGGGATACAAATGTATGGCATATCTTTGCGGCAAATTGATTACTTCCTGACGGTGGCCGAGCTTGAAAGCCTCAGCGACGCGGCGAAGCTTTTATACGTGACCCAACCTGCCGTCAGCAAATCCATAGCGCTGCTGGAAAGGGAACTTGGGATAAAGCTCTTTGTGCGAAGCAACAAGGGGGTCAAGCTCACGCCGGAGGGAGAGCTTCTCTACACCGAATGGAAAAAGATAATGACGCACTTTTGCGAAAGCATAGCGGCCTGCCACGCCATTGAAGAGGGCACCAAAGAGGTGCTTAATATCGGCTGCATTAACGGCTTCAACTACGACTCCTTCCTGCCCCAGCTTGTTTATGACTTTGAGAACCTTTACCCCGAATACAGGGTACGGATCTGCTGTTACGGCTTTAAAGAGCTGAGGGAGCGCCTATTGGACGGCTCCTGCGACTTGATATTTTCCACCAACTTTGACCTGTACAACCTGCAGGGCGTCAGCACCCATAATATAAAACCGCTCACCCTTTACATAGCCATTTCTTCTTCTCATCCCCTGGCCAGGCAGGAAAACCTGAAAATGATAGACGTTAAGGACGAGGTCTTTTACATACTTTCACCGGACGAAAGTCAAAACGGCGGAAGAAAGGTACTGCTTGCCTGCAAGCGGGCTGGGTTTACCCCCTCAATAAGGTACGTGCCCAACCTGCAGTCCCTGAAGATGGCAATTAAGCAGGGCCAAGGCGTCACCATTTGCAGCGATGCCCTGGACATAGGCAACGACGGGTTGATTAAGCTGTGCGCTTCAGAGGACCTGCTGCAGGACACCTACGCCCTGGCGGCCTGGAAGGAGAAGGGCGCCAAAAAATCCACCCTCCGGTTCGTTGAGTTTATTAAAAATACAAAGCCTGCAGGTCATTGACACATAACACAAAAGAGCCTCCGTTTCTACGGAGGCTCTTTTTTTTTGCAAAAAATAAAAAGCACTGGATTGGAAAAACCAATCCGGTGCTTTTGGCAGGGGCAGAAGGGATCGAACCCTCGGCCTACGGTTTTGGAGACCGCCGCTCTACCAGCTGAGCTATGCCCCTACGGATTTTCCGCATCCAGCTTTATGCCAAATGAGGATGCGTATTTCGCTAGACAATAGCGTAGTGGAGCAGGCTTGCTCCAACTATGTGGTGGGCCTTCAGGGACTCGAACCCCGGACCGACCGGTTATGAGCCGGTTGCTCTGACCAACTGAGCTAAAGGCCCTTATATTCTCAGATAAACGCGGGGTTTAATAAGCCCTCGGAAGATGGATAAAAAGCTCATCTTCGAATTGTAATAAGTTATTGCCGCCACGGTGCCGTGGCGGCAATACCGCTTCCTGGCTCCCCCTGTTGGACTCGAACCAACGACCCTGCGGTTAACAGCCGCATGCTCTACCGACTGAGCTAAGGAGGAATATAGAGGCCCGAAGGCCTCAGTCGTGTCGGCGCCGACCTATCTTCCCAGACCGTCTCCAGTCCAGTATTTTCAGCACTGATGAGCTTAACTTCCGTGTTCGGAATGGGAACGGGTGGACCCTCATCGTTATTGGCACCGACTTGGCACAGTAAATAGTACAATATTTAGTTTTACTTGTCAAGGGTTTTCCATGAGGGTGCGTACACACCCTCATGGTGGTACACCTTCAGGGACTCGAACCCTGGACACCCTGATTAAGAGTCAGGTGCTCTACCAGCTGAGCTAAAGGTGCCCGTAGCATTGAAAAGAAAGTCTTACAGGCTTCTTTTCAATCAGCGTCTGCACCCTGAAAACTGAACAAAGGTAGGGGAAAAGCAAGGTATTGCCTGCATAATTGTAGGTCAAGCCCTCGGGTTATTAGTATCGGTCAGCTAAACACATTGCTGTGCTTACACCTCCGACCTATCAACGATGTAGTCTTCATCGACCCTTACTCTCCGAAGAGATGGGAGATCTCATCTTAGGGGGAGCTTCACGCTTAGATGCTTTCAGCGTTTATCTCGTCCATACTTAGCTACCCAGCTGTGCCGTTGGCACGACAACTGGTGCACCAGAGGTATGTCCATCCCGGTCCTCTCGTACTAAGGACAGCTCCCTTCAAATCTCCTACGCCCGCAACAGATAGGGACCGAACTGTCTCACGACGTTCTGAACCCAGCTCGCGTGCCACTTTAATCGGCGAACAGC
>JBMNQG010000074.1:0-6798 GCA_050944015.1 Oscillospiraceae bacterium | reverse complement strand
ACAAAACGCCAGCCTTAGCGCAACTACGCTTAAAACGTTTAAGGGCGCTATCCAAAGATTCGTTCTCTTTGACATGGACTTCTGCCATCTTATATCCCTCCCTCCAATACGCCACATAGGCGCTTTAAGGGCCACCAAACATGGCTTTTAACGTTAACATTATAAGTGCTGGCAAGAATCTTGTCAAGAAATTTTAGTTCTTGGGTCTAATTATGAGGTTTACCAGCTTGTTCTTGACAACTATATATTTGACAAGCTCCATGCCCTCCATAATGCGCACTATTTTTTCGTCAGCGCAGGCTGCCTCAACGACTGCCGAATCCTCGGAATCCACAGGCACTACAATAACGGACCTGAGCTTGCCGTTTACCTGAACGGCTATCTCCTTTTCCGCGTCCATGGTCTTGGCCTCGTCGTACTTGAGCCAGGGCTGCCGGCAGGCCATGCCTCCAAAGCCCTGGATTTCCCAAAGCTCCTCGGCAATATGGGGCGCGAAGGGAGACAGCAGGGTTAGGAAGGTTTTCATATCCCCGCGGCTTGGCTTGTTCTCGTAGAACTGATTGACAAGGCTCATGAGAGCGGCAATGGCCGTGTTAAATTTCATTGAGTCAATATCCTCGCCCACTTTTTTGATGGTGCGGTGGATTGCAGACTCGTTGGCGGCGGAGTAGCCGTCGCCGTTAAGGGGAGTTTCAGCAAGGTTCCAAACCCTGTCCAGGAAGCGCTTGCAGCCCTTCACCGCGGTGGAGGACCAGGGCACGGCCTTTTCGAAGTCGCCAATAAACATTATATAAAGCCTCAGGGTGTCCGCCCCGAACTCATCCACAATTTCGTTGGGGTTTACCACATTGCCGCGGGACTTGGACATCTTCTCCCCGCCCTCGCCAAGGATCATGCCGTGGCTGGTGCGCTTGGCGTAAGGCTCGGGAGTCGGAACAACGCCGATGTCATAAAGGAACTTGTGCCAGAAACGGCTGTACAGCAAGTGCAGGGTGGTGTGCTCCATGCCGCCGTTGTACCAGTCTACGCGCTTCCAGTAATCTATGGCCTCCTTGCTCACAAGGGCCTCGTCATTGTGCGGGTCCATGTAACGGAGGAAGTACCAGCTTGAGCCGGCCCACTGGGGCATGGTATCGGTCTCGCGCTTGGCTGGCCCGCCGCATTTGGGACACGTGGTATTTACCCAGTCCGTAATTGCCGAAAGGGGGCTCTCTCCTGTGTCAGTGGGCTCATAGCTCTCCATCTCCGGGAGCTCTAGAGGCAGCTGGTCCTCCGGTAGGGGGACCCAGCCGCATTTTTCACAGTAAACGAGAGGGATGGGCTCGCCCCAATAGCGCTGGCGGGAGAACACCCAGTCCCGGAGCTTGTAGTTAACCTTCTCCTTGCCCAGTCCCCTGTCTTCAAGCCAGCTTATCATTCTGGGTATCGCTTCCTTGACGGGCAGGCCGTTTAAAAAGCCGGAATTGACCATTACGCCGCTTTCGCAGTCGGTGTACGCTTCCTTCGTCACATCGCCGCCGGCAACTACTTCCACTATGGGGAGGCCGAACTTTTTCGCAAACTCCCAGTCGCGGGAGTCGTGGCCGGGAACGGCCATTATGGCTCCGGTCCCGTAGCTGGAAAGGACGTAGTCGGAAATGAATATGGGAATTTCTTCGCCGGTTGCGGGATTAATCGCAGAGACGCCCTTCAGCATTACACCGGTTTTTTCCTTCTGCATTTCGGTGCGCTCAAAATCCGATTTTTTAGCCGCAGCCGCCTGATACTCCCTTACTTCGTCGATGTTTTCCAGAAGCGGAGCCCATTTTTCTATCAGCTCGTGCTCCGGCGCCATCACCATATATGTTGCCCCAAAAAGGGTGTCCGGCCGGGTGGTAAAGACCAATAAATCGTTCCCGGCGGTTGTGGAAAACACCACCTCGGTGCCGGTGCTGCGGCCAATCCAGTTGCGCTGCTGTATTTTCACCCGCTCAATGAAGTCCACGGTCTCCAAATCTTCAATGAGGCGCTCGGCATAGTCGGTTATTTTCAGCATCCACTGACTCTTCTCGCGCCTGACAACCTCGCTGCCGCAGCGCTCGCAGACGCCGTTTACAACCTCTTCGTTTGCAAGGACGCATTTACAGGAGGTGCACCAGTTGACGGGCATCTTGGCCTTGTAGGCAAGCCCGTGCTTATAAAGCTGAAGGAAAATCCACTGCGTCCACTTGTAATACTTGGGGTCTGTAGTATCCACGCATCTGTCCCAGTCGAAACTGAATCCCAGCATTTTAAGCTGGCTTGTAAAGCGCGCTATATTGCGCTCAGTTACCTTTCGGGGATGCATGTGATGCTTAATTGCATAGTTTTCCGTAGGCAGGCCAAAGGCGTCAAATCCTATTGGGAAAAGTACGTTGTAGCCCTCCATCCTGCGCTTTCTGGCTATAATGTCCATAGCGGTGTAGGGCCTGGGGTGGCCGACGTGCAGACCCTCCCCGGAAGGATATGGGAACTCCACAAGGCAGTAATATTTGGGCCTTGTCTTATCCCCTGTTATGGCTGCGAATGTCTTCTCTTTATCCCATTTCTCCTGCCATTTTTTCTCAATACGTTTAAAGTCGTATTTCACTGCAATCACACTTTCCACAAGTTGATAGAATAAAGGGCAGGCACAATCCCGCCCTGTAATTTATTCCGCAAGAATACTGGGGACGTCTATCTCCTGGGCATCAGCCCAAAGATGCTCTAGATTATAAAATTCCCTGATTTCTTCCAGGAACAGGTGGACCACCACGCTGGCGAAATCCAGCAGGACCCATCCCCCGGCGCGGTACCCTTCAATGCGCAGGGGAGGTTCCCCCGCCTCGGACATGACCTTGTCTATTTCGCCGGTGAGGGTTTTAATATGCGTGGTAGAGTTGGCCGTGCAGATGATAAAGTAATCTGCGATAATGGTAATCTTATCGGTTTTCAATACCTTTATGTCTCTGGTTGACTTGTTGTCAAGCACCTTAACGATTTTCTCTGCAATTTCAGTAGGTGTCATAATATGAACATCCTTTCCCTGAGTCAGGTTCCATCAACCCCCATCTCTGAACTTGCGCCTCCAGCAGAGCCTGTTTCGCCGCCGCCAGCACTGCCGCTTCCGCCGGAATCAGCGCCGCCGGGATTGGTGACATCCGAATTGCCGGAACCGCCGCTTCCGGAGTCGCCCCCCGGGCTGCCTCCCCCGTCCTCGGAACCGGTATCGTCGGAGCCGGTTTCAGCGGGTGCGCTGCTATCCGGCGGATTTGAGCCTGAACCACCGGAGCCTGAATTTGAACCCGTTCCTGGGGTGGGAGTACTGGCGTTGTAGCCGGGCGCTTTGGTCCAGTTATTGGCGCCGGCTATCTGCCCGGTGGTGGAGTACAGATTCCCGGAGGAATCTTTCGTCAGTATGTTCACGTTGCTTTCGGTAATTTCTGTCTTAAACGGATTGAGTTTGGTATTTATCATTTCCAACCATTCGTCAAGATAAACATAAACATATGAGATACCATATACAGAGCCGTTATAGTTGCCCGGCATCAGATAAAAGTTAATGTCTTCTTCGCTGAGCTTTAAAAACTCCAGACCGAACCAGACAATGTTGCCCAGGGTCATGTTGGTGTCCACATATTCCTTAAATATCTTGGCAAATTCGTCCACCTTTGTGGCGTTTCCTATTTTTAAAAGCTGTGAAGCGACTGTTTTCAGGAAGTCCTGCTGGGTGCGGATACGCCCTATATCGCCGTCGGGATAGCCGGAGCCGTCATTTCCCTGGCGGAACCGGACAACCTTCAGGGCCTCCTCGCCGTCAAGATGCTGATAACCCTTGGGAATGGCGATGTGAAGGTCTTGGTCCGGGGCGTCCCAATACATGTTTACGGGAACGTCGTAATATACCCCGCCGATGGTGTCCACCAGCTTCACAAAAGCCTCCAGGTCCACGACTGCCCAGCAGTCTATTGTAAAGCCTATAAGGTTCTTTATCCCGCTGATAAGCCCCTCGATACTGCCGGTGCCGGAAAGCAGCGTATTTACCTTTTTCGTGCCCCAACTCACGTTAACCAGGGTATCACGGGGTATGTTGATTACGTTTAAGGTGCCTTCAACCGTGTCCAGCCTGCCCACCAATATGGTGTCGGTATTTCCGTAGCCGTTATCGTTTCCTACCACTAGGAAGGTATATACGCCGTTATTGATGCGGTCTCCCGCCGGGGCTTCTGTTTCCATGGGGTCTTCAGGCTCGTTGTTTTCCGCATTATCCTGCGGGGCAGAATTAGGCTTCTTTTCAGGGCCAGCCTGGTCGATATCCGGCGGCTTGATAACAAGTTTGTAGGCTATCAGCAAACCAAAGACTATCGCCAAGACCACACAAAGCGTTATAATCCTGCGGCGTTTCTTTTTTGCCGGATTTATGCCATTTATTCTATTTGATTTATTTGAATCCTCATTGTAATCCGTCTTGCTTCTCCTGGATTTGGTCGCCACCAGCCTCGTCGTTGTGGCGCTGCTGTAGCCGGCTTTCCCTGAGGACCGTTTCTTCTTACTGGTGCTCCCATAGAGCTTCATTTAAATCGTTCCCTTCGTGTTTTAAGAAATTCCATGGCGTCAATCGAGTTCCTGTGGGGCGTTACGCCGGTGCGCTTCAGTTCGTCAAGAGTCATCTCAAGCCCCAGAAGCAGTGCCTCATCTATGTCCTCATATGCCAGCGCTTTAAGTGCGCTAAGCCCTTTAAAAGAACGGGTGGGCTCGATATAATCTGCAAGATATATTATTTTTTCCAACAGGCTCATATCGGCCCGTCCGGTTGTATGCCATCTTATGGCGTTCTTGACCTTTGCTGAAACGCCAAACAAATCTTCAGCCAACGCTGCACCGGTTTTTGCGTGAAGAAGTTTAGGGCTTCTTGCTTCAAGGCTGTCGATAATAATACCATATCTTTCACATAATAGCAACTGCTCGCCAACCAATAATTTTTTTGTTATGTCGTGCAATATGGCAGTCTCGGCCGCATCCTCGGGGTCCTCTCCCCAGCGCTGGGCGAGCTTTACGGCCTCCTGCTCGCAGCCCTGAACATGGGGAATGCGCCTGGGGTCCAGCATTTTATACGCCTGCCGGCGAAGCCAAGAAAACTCCGGCTTTGCTTTGTACAGGCGTTTTTTGATTATATGCGCATAAACCTCCGGCGGCACGCAGTCTGCCCCCTGTCTTTTGGGGAAAAGCACCCTTGCGTCCATGGAAGCCATGGGCAGGATTTCCCGCGGTATGATTACCACGCGGGCCCCGTATGCCGATGAAAGATGGCCTGCAAAATTGCTTATGGCGCCATCCTCTCCCCAATCCCTGGCAAAGACGGCAAGCGCAGCGTTGTCCAAAATCCTGCGAAACTCGTACCACCTTTCAAAGCTGAGAAACATGTCCGTACCCAGGAGCAGATAAAACCGGGCATCTGGATAAATGTCCCTCAACTGGCTGATGGTGTCCACAGTGTAGCTTTTGCCGCTGCGCTTTAATTCAATGTCGGAAACCTGAACCTGTGGAATGCCGGAAAAGGCCAGTCTCGCCAGCTCAAACCGCTCTTCGGGACTGGGACTGTCCTCGCCCAGTGATTTGTGGGGCGGAATTGCGGCGGGTATAACGAGGAGCTTGTCGGGTTTCAGGTAGGAAATCGCGTCAAGGGCCGCCTGAACATGGCCCTTGTGAGGCGGGTTGAAGCTGCCGCCGAAAATGGCTACCTTCATTTTTTGCTTTCCTTCACTAATACGATTTTAGGCTCCTTTTCGTTCCGCTTATAGAGTACAAATTTCCGGCCTATTACCTGCACTGGCTCCGCCCTGCATATCTCGGCAAGCTGATCGCAGGCCTCCCTGGCGCTGATTGGCGAGTTTTCCAAAACGCTTCCCTTAATCAGTTCCCGGGCCCTGAGCGCATCCTCAACCTGCTTTATGACGTTTTCATTAATGCCAATGCCGCCCTTGCCGATATGGACTATGGTATCCTCCGTGGAGGCCATACCCCGCAGCTGGGCGCGCTGTTTACTTGTAAGGCTCATAGCTGATTCTCCTCGATAGTTTCCTCTCCGCCTTTATCTCTTTGCCGGCTTATTCTTCAGGTAATCTGACAGCAGTTTTTTGAATTCCGCCAGGGATTTTCCCCTGTGGGAAATGGAATTTTTCTCCGCAAGGGACATTTCCGCCATGGACTTGTCATGCCCCAGGGGTCTGAAAACCGAGTCGTACCCAAAGCCGTTTTCGCCCCTGGGCGCTGTCAGGATTTCCCCCTCGCACTCGCTTCGAGCGCGTAAAATGTCGCCGTTTGGAAAAGTGCATACTATACAAGAGACGAAACGGGCGGAGCGAAGTTCCGCTTTTTTCATTTTTTCAAGCAGCAAGGCGATTCTGTCGGCGTCGGTTTTACAGCTTTCGCCCCCGAATCGGGCAGAATATATGCCGGGAGCGCCTCCGAGGGCGTCCACCACAAGGCCTGAGTCCTCCGCGATTGCCGGCATTCCCGTGGCGTCGGTGACCGCTTTGGCCTTCAGGCAGGCGTTTTCCTCGAAGCTCTCTCCCGTCTCCTCAACCTGAAATGTGCAGCCCGCCTCCTGCTGCGATATCACATCTATGTCCATGTCGGAAAGAAGCTCCCTGAGCTCTATGAGCTTCTTGCTGTTATTGCTGGCCAGAACGAATCTAATCATTGGAGCAGCGCCTCGACAAATTCTCCGGGATTGAAAGGCAGAAGGTCGTCCGCTTTTTCCCCTACTCCCACGTATTTTACGGGAATCTGAAATTCATC
>JBMNQG010000073.1:0-6996 GCA_050944015.1 Oscillospiraceae bacterium | reverse complement strand
ATATATGAAATTCCCAAACTGGAAAATTCTATACACCGGGGCCCAGGCCACGCCGGCACTTCTGGAAGCTGGTTTTTCGCCTCTTCTGGCCGCAGTTTTGGAGGCCCGGGGAATTTCTTCACCGGAGGTGGCCAGAAAGTTCATATTAGGCAAAGAGGAGCTTCTTGAAGACCCCCTGCTGTTTAAGGATGTAGGCCCCGCCGTAGACAGAATCAAGCAGGCAGTCCAAAAAGGCGAGAAAGTTGCGGTTTACGGCGACTATGATGTGGACGGCATCACCGCCGCCTGTCTGATGACAGACTACCTGCAAAGCCGCGGGCTGGACTGCCTGCTGTACATACCAGACAGAATCGAAGAGGGCTATGGCCTTAATACCTCCGCGATTAAAAGCCTTTACGATAGGGGCGTCAGCCTGATTATAACCGTCGACTGCGGCGTAACAGCTGTTGCCGAGACGGAGTACGCAACCAGTCTGGGCATTGACATGATAATCACCGACCACCACGAGTGCCGGGCAACGCTCCCGGCCGCCCTGGCGGTAATAAACCCCAAGAGACCGGACTGCCCCTATCCCAACCCATCCCTGGCAGGTGTGGGCGTGGTATTTAAGCTGATTTGCGCCATAGAGCAGGATTCTGCCGCCGTTCTGGAGCGCTTTGCAGACCTTGTGGCGGTGGGCACCATTGCCGACGTAATGCCTCTTACCGGCGAAAACCGTTACATAACAAAGACCGGGCTGGAAAAGCTAAACAGAAACCCCCGGCCGGGCATTGATGCCCTGCTGAGGGAGGCGGGCCTGGCCGATAAGCGTTTGAACGCCACAACCGTGGGCTTTTCCGTAGCACCCAGGCTCAACGCCGCCGGCCGCCTCGGGCAGGTGGACATCGCCACCCGCCTGCTGCTGACAAAGGACGAGAAAGAGGCGGAGGAGCTGGCCAGGGAGCTTTGCGAGCTCAACCGCAGCCGGCAGGCCATGGAAATGGACATCTGGAAAGAGGCCGAGGCCATGTTGGGAGACAAAATCCCCACCGCTCCCATAGTCCTGGCCAGCGAGAACTGGCATCAGGGTGTGGTGGGCATTGCCGCGTCCCGGCTGACGGAGGTTTTTTCCGTACCGGCGGTAATGATATGTTTCGACGGGGATATGGGCAAGGGCTCATGCCGGAGCTACGGGACCTTTAATTTTTTTGAGGCCCTCAGCGCCTGTTCGGAACATTTGGAGAGCTTCGGCGGGCATGCACTGGCGGCCGGCCTGAATATACGCCGGGATAAGCTTGACGATTTTCGCACCGCCCTGGAGGAATACTACCTAAATAACCCGCCTGAGTACTCGCCCCAGCTGGAGCTGGACCTTTGCGTTGAGGCTCCGGAGCTGCTGTACATGGAGTGCGTGGAATCCCTCGAGCTGCTGGAGCCCTTCGGCCACGGAAATCCCAAGCCCCAGCTCTGCCTTACGGACGCCCTGCTGGAGTCGGTTACACCCATTGGCGGAGGCCGGCATCTGAGGCTTTATATATCCAAATTCGGCCAAACTTACGAGTGCGTGTTTTTCTCCTGCCGGGAAGAGGAACTGGGCGCAACGTGCGGGGACAGGATTGACGTGGCTTTTACACCCCAAATCAATGAATTCAAAGGCCGCCGCACCGTGCAGCTGCATATTATAGATATAAAACCTCACAACCCCCTGCCTTTGTGCCGCAGGGTTCTGGAGGAAATTGAGAGCATTTCCCCCTTGGAGGGCGCGAATCTCTCCCCCACCAGAAGCGAATGTGCAAAAATCTGGCGCAGGCTGGAGGCCGCAGGCGGAAGCCTGTCCGGGGACTTGGCGGATGCTCTCGCCGAACTATGCCCGAAAGACATTCCTCCGGAGAGGGCCTGCGTCTGTCTAGCGGTTTTCAGGGAGCTCGGCCTTTTGAAACTGGAACTTGATGGAGACAATATCAGCATGGAGCAAATCGCTGTCAATGGCAAAAAGGAACTGTCAGAATCGGGAATCCTGCAAAGACTGTCGGGAAAGTAATCCCGCAAAAGAAGCCAAAGGAGGTGATGGTCATGGCGGATTATGACAAAATTGTTCAAGAAATGTATAAAAGGCTGGAAGATACCATCCGAACCGGAACCCCCGGAGCGGACCTTACCCGCGTCCGCGCTGCCTTTGAACTGGCCAAAAAGGCCCATGCCGGACAGAAACGCCGTGACGGCACCCCTTATGTGACCCACGTCATAGCCGCCGCGGAGATAACGGCGGAGATGGGTCTTGACGAGGTCTCCATCGTATCCGCGCTCCTGCACGACTGCATTGAAGACACCGGCATAACCTACGATGATATTAAGAAACAGTTCGGACAGACCGTGGCCGATATCGTCGAGGGCGTCACAAAGCTGACTCGTGTTCAGTACACCAGCAAAGAAGACGAGCAGATGGAAAACATGCGCAAGATGCTCATGGCCATGGCCAAGGATATCCGGGTCATACTTATTAAAATCGCCGACAGGCTCCACAACATGCGCACCATGGATTATCAGTCGGAGGATAAACAGCGCTCCAAATCCCTTGAAACCATGGAAATTTACGCCCCCATCGCCCACAGGCTGGGCATGCAGAAGATAAAATGGGAGCTGGAAGACCTGTCCCTGCTGTACCTGGACCCCATAGGCTATAAGGAAATCACCGACATTCTCAACGCGCGCATGGA
Organism: Oscillospiraceae bacterium; assembly: GCA_050944015.1. Lineage (GTDB taxonomy): Bacteria > Bacillota > Clostridia > Oscillospirales > Oscillospiraceae > DUOX01. The sequence goes on along the minus strand of JBMNQG010000073.1, from coordinate 4,300 downwards.
TAACCTGAAGGAATTCATGTCCAGCGTGGAACAGAGAATTAAGGCCAGGCTGGACGACTGGGGGATTAACTCCACAATTTACGGGCGCATCAAGCATATTTACAGCATCTACCGGAAAATGTACTCTCAAAAGAAGGACATTGAGGAGATTTTCGACCTCTGCGCCTTCCGCGTGATTGTGGACAACATCCCGGACTGTTACAATGTCCTGGGTCATATACACGACATGTTCAAGCTGGTACCGGGCAGGTTTAAGGACTATATCAGCACGCCCAAGCCCAACATGTATCAGAGCATCCATACCACCGTCATAGGCAGCGAGGGCATACCCTTTGAAGTGCAGATCCGCACCTGGGAGATGCACCAAACCGCCGAATACGGCGTGGCAGCCCACTGGAAATACAAGAGCGGCGAGCAGGGCGTGAAGCCCGGCGACGAGGAGAAGTTTGCCTGGATACGCCGGCTCTTGGAGAACCAGCAGGATTCTGAGGCTCAGGACTTCTTCCATGATTTGAAAATCGACATGTTCGCCGACGAGGTTTTCGTCTTCACCCCCAAGGGCGACGTTATAAACCTCCCCGCCGGCGCGACCCCCATAGATTTCGCCTACAGCATCCACTCCGCCGTGGGCAACACCATGGTTGGCGCCAAGGTCAACGGCCGCATAGTGCCCTTCGACCACGTGCTCCAAAACGGCGATATTGTGGACATTATCACCTCGAAATCCTCCGCCGGCCCCAGCCGCGACTGGCTGAAGCTGGCCAAGAGCGGCTCCGCCCGGGCCAAAATAAAACAGTGGTTTAAAAAGGAGCGCCGGGAGGAGAACATCGTCCACGGCAAGGCCATGTTTGAAAGCGAGATGAAGCGGGCCGGGCTCTCCATGTCCTGCCTTAACGACGATGTATCCATAATCCTCAAAAAGCTTTCAATGCCCTCCCTGGACGACGTGTATTCCGCCATAGGTTACGGCGGCATGACCGCAACCCGGGCGGTAAACAGGATAAAGGACGAAATTATCAAGGCTCAGAAACTCCCTGCAAAGTCCGCGCTCGACAGGCTGAACGAGCAGGCGGAAAGGCATTCCCGCGTAAGCGAGAAAAAAGCCAAGGCGGTCCACGGGGTGCTGGTGGAGGGCCTGGACAACTGCCTTATCAAACTGTCCCGCTGCTGTACTCCGGTGCCAGGGGACGCAATTGTGGGCTTTATTACCCGGGGTCACGGGGTCTCCATCCACAGGCAGGACTGCCCCAATTACCTCAACAGCATTAATAACCCCGAAGATGGAGGCCGCTGGGTAAACGTCTCCTGGACGGATAACCCCACGGACCTGTATTCCACCACCGTAAAAATACTCGCCAAGGAGCGAAGCGGCCTGGTAATGGACATTGCCACGGAGCTGAACTCCGTGAACGCCAAAGTGCGCAGCCTCTCCGCCCGCGACGTGGGAGGCGGCAAATCCACCGCGACGGTAACCCTGGAGGTCAGAAACCTTGACGACCTGAGGGCGCTAATAAACCGCTTAAATTCCATAAGCGGCGTTTCCGAAGTGGTGCGGGCGGGCGGTTAATCCACTACTTTTGAAAAGGAGAACCAATTATGCGAGCAGTGCTTACCCGCGTTGATTCAGCCTCCGTGACAATAGAGGGGAAAGTTACGGCAAGTATAGGAAAGGGCTTCCTCGTCCTTTTAGGCATCCATGCGGACGACACGGAGGCGGAGGCCAAAAAGATGGCCGACAAAATCTGCGGCCTGAGGGTGTTCGAGGACGAAAACTGCAAGATGAACATCTCCCCCGCCGACGCCGGGGCGGAGTTGCTCATAGTCTCCCAGTTCACCCTGTACGGAGACTGCCGCCAGCGCCGCCCGGGCTTTACCGCGGCAGCCCGCCCGGAGAAGGCCATCCCCCTGTACGAACTGTGCGTAGCCGAATGCCGCGCCAGGGGCTTCAAGGTGGAGACCGGCCAGTTCGGCGCCAATATGAAGGTGGCCTCGGTTAACGACGGCCCAGTAACCCTGATTTTAGATACAAACGACCTGTAAGGAGGACTATCATGCTGATAAAAACCCTGTCCGTAGGCCATCTGGAAACCAACTGCTACATTGTAACGGATGAAAACACGCTGGAATGCGCCGTCATTGACCCGGGCGACGAATCCAACACGGTGCTGGACTATTTGGAGGACAACAAGCTCAAATGCAAATATATTTTCCTCACCCACGGCCACTTTGACCACACCATGGCGGTGGAAACGGTCCACAGGGAAACCGGGGCTGTCGTATGCATCCACGAAAAGGAAGTCAAAAACGCCCGGAAAGGCGACCCCTACGCCTTCAACCCCCCCGCCGGCACCATTTTTTATAAAGAAGGCAACATTGTGAAAGTGGGCGGCCTGGAGTTCCATGTTATGGAGACGCCGGGACACACCCCCGGCGGAGTCACCCTCCGCTGCGAAAACGCCCTGTTCACCGGCGACACCCTGTTTAAGGACAGCTGCGGCAGAACGGACTTTCCGGGAGGGGACATGAAAACCCTGATGAAATCCCTCCGCCGCCTGGCCGAGCTGCCCGGAGACTATGAAGTTTATCCCGGCCACATGGACAGCACCACCCTGGATAGGGAGCGCCGGTTCAACTATTACATGAAATACGCCATTACCGGGTAACGACCGTGCATTAACCGGGGGAACACCCCCGGTTAATTTATGTCAAAAAAGCGTGGCATTGGTCAGAAACCTCCAAATAGCGTGGAAAAAACTCTGTCTTGACAGTCAACTTTTTTGGTGTTACCATAAACAGTGCTTTAAAAACACAAATATGCCGGTGTGGCGGAATAGGCAGACGCCCGGGACTTAAAATCCCGTGAGGGGTTTCCCTCGTACCGGTTCGACCCCGGTCACCGGCACCAAACCAATATAATCCGAACCAATCACGACAGTTAATCCCTGTCGGTGAGGGGTTCGGATTATTGCTCTATTTCGACTACAATTTCTTTCCCAACGGCGTGAAACAGCGCCCGGAATCTAAACCAAGAGGTCCACGAAAGAAGAAAGCCACATAAACAAAAAATTGGGCGGTGGTATCGTGTTTTCATGATACCACCGCCCTTTGCTGTTAGTCTTTCGGTTTCCTTTCCACACCGTTCTTTTCCGCTTCCTGTTGACGCTTCCACTCGGCAAATTCTTTCTGTCCGTCCTCGCTCTCATAAAAGGCGAGTATGTCCGGCATGATGCAGCGAGCGATTGCTTCAATCTTGTACTGCGGGATATTGGTGTTGTTAATCAATTTTTTGCGTCTACCCAAACCGTGCCCTCCATATGAAATTTTCAAGGTTCAAAAACTCACTTATCGCTGGTAACTTTTTGTATTGCCAAGCCCCCTTTGCTGCTGCTTTAGTTCCTTTATAAGCTCCTGCGGAATGCTATCCACAAACCGCCGGAGTTGTTCGTTTTCTTGCTTCAGCCTTGCGGCTTCAAGCTGCTTCTGAATGCTTTTTTCATCGGCAACTTCTTTTTTGAGCGAAGTGTTTTCCTGTGTCAGATAGTCGATTGTGGACTGATATTTCTTCATCTGTCCCAAATGGCTTTCAAGCCGAGAAAAGTATGGCGCGACCATTGTAAGGATTTCCTCGCGCTTCTTTCCGGCATTTACAAGCGTAACTTCGGAAATTGCTTTTTCTATGGCTTTCTGCTGTTTCACCAGATTGACCGACTGTTTGAACAACCATGTGGGGATGTGCTTGCGTCGGGTCACAAGGGCGCTTTCTCCGCGTTTTAATATGGGAAATTGCTTTTTCATGTGGGCGTGAAATTCATCCTGCCATTTGGATAACTGCGCCCGGTTGCCCAATATCTCTTTCGCGGATAGCCTCCCGTCCTCGGTGATGGGCGTAAAGCACAGATGCAAATGCGGCGTCTTTTCGTCCATATGAACCACCGCTGAAAAGATATTGCCCTTACCTATCTTCCGCTCCATGAAGTCAACCGCCTCTGCGAAAAATGCTTTGATCTCTTTCTTGTTCCTGCCCTCAAAAAACTCCGGACTGGCGGTGATGAGGGTATCAACAAACATTGTACTGTCTTTTCTAATACGACACCCTGCCGCCTTGATGCGGTCATTAATCTCCCGCCTGTACTTCTGCTCTGGCTGAATAATATGAAAATTATTTTTGCTCCGGGTGATGTCGATATCGGGATTGCTGGCGTATTTTTCCTTCGTGCGTTCGTGGTGTGCTTCCAATGCTCCGGCTGGCCCTGCCTTGTGCTTTGCAAAACGTAAAATTGCGTGCTGCGCTTTTTCTACC
>JBMNQG010000072.1:0-7026 GCA_050944015.1 Oscillospiraceae bacterium | reverse complement strand
CCTGCGTGCACATTGAGGCGACCTTGGAGGCCATGCCCGAGACCTACCGCAAACTTGGCCGGCTTCTGGGCAGAGAAGAGCGGGGAGAGGCCCTGGCGGAGTATTGCGAGAGGATATATGGCAGGACCCAGGACATTATGGAGCGGGTCGGGGAGAGCCGTGCGGATGTCCTCTACTGCCTGGGCACCGAAGGATTGAATGTTCTGGCAAAGGGCTCTTACCATGCGGAGCTTATAGACATGCTTGCAAACAACGTTGCCGTTTTGGACGAGCCGTCCTCCAAGGGCACCGGCAATGAAGTGGACATGGAACAGCTGCTCCTTTGGGATCCGGACTATCTTGTCTTTTCGCCGGAAGTGGACCTGGAGTCCATTGCAGGCGACTCCTCCTGGCAGCAGATGAAGGCAGTTTCCCAGGGCAATTACGTCAAGGTGCCTTTCGGGCCCTTCAACTGGATGGGAATACCGCCTTCCGTGCAGCGCTATCTGGGGCTCATCTGGCTTCCCGCCGTCCTGTACCCGGACCATGTGGAATACGACGTGTACGAGGAGGTCGCTGAGTATTTCCGGCTGTTTTACCACAGCGAGCTTTCAAGGGAACTTTTCGACGAACTTACCAAAGACTCATTTATAAAAAGATAGCGGCAAAAATAAGCCCTGCGCATTGCGCAGGGCTTTTTTGTTTGAACGCATCAGGTGTTGTATATTATTTCCCTGTCTCCGCCCCAGGGCTCCATTCCTATGGTTACGTCAAGGAGGTCCGCCTTGGACATACCCCGGAAGTATTCCAGTGTGAAGCTGTAAAAGCTGCGGACCGCCCGGGACATGTACCGGTTTTTAGGCGAGGTAAGCCCTATATCCCAACTGCAATAGGGCTCCGCGATAGGTATTCCTCTGGCGAAATTCAATATGCTCTTGTCGCCGTGTTTTGAGCGCTCCATCTCCAGATTAAAAATAAAGCTGGACGCGAAGCTGATGCCCCAGTTCAGCCCCACGTAGCGAAAGGCGGTGCGGTAGTCGGCCACCTCCAAGGTGAGATTTGGATAATATCCGCTGTCCTGCGAGGTGTAATAGAGTATGTCCAGGGCGGAGCTCATGCGGGAGGGGAATATTACCCTTTCGCCCTCCAAATCGGTGAGGGATACCTTTTCTGCGCCGGCCAGGGGGTGGTTTATGGGCAAAACCACGTAAAGCTGCTCCGACAGAACCGGCCTGCTCTGCAGGGTGGGGGAGCACACCAGCAGCTCCGCAAAGCCCAAATCCCCCTCTCCCCGCTCCAGGCGGCTGAAAACCTGGTCACGGGGATATATGTGCTGGGATACGGATATCCCTGGGTATTTTTCATGAAAGGCCTCCAGAAGATTTCCGGTTATTTCCGGCACGGATACCAGCAGGGTAAGTTCGCCGCCTCCTTCCCTCACCAAGTCCTCGATTTCCCTTTGCCCGTCGTTTAGTTCCCGGAGAGCTCGTCTGGCACGCTCCAGAAAATGGCGGCCGTAATCCGTAAGCTGTATAGAACGCCCCTCCCGGTAAAAGAGCTTGACTCCCAGCTCCTTCTCCAGCCGGGATATTGTCCGGCTGAGGGTGGACTGGGAGATGTTCAGGCGCTCGGCCGTCCTGGTCATGTGCAGGGTTTCGGCGACGGCTGTAAAGTATTTCAGTTGAAGCAGCTCCATAAGCACCCCTCCTCCGGAAACATTTTACTAGAAGGTTTTAAACAAGTCAAGCTGATTGATGTATTCAAATACATCAATCAATCCCAATGTTTGCTATATTGGTATTGGACTTTTTTGTTAAAATTTGTATAATAAATTGTGTAATATACGCAACAAATGTTTGACTGGATCCGGTTTTTGTGGCTATTATGACCAGTTGTGCTGCTAAGGCAGATAGAATCTCGGCGTTTGATAGTTTCGGGCTTTTTCATTTCGGCAGAATAATTCTATAGGAAAGGAAGGGAGTAATTGATGAGAAATTTTAAAAGAATCCTTGTATTTCTGCTGGCCATTGCCTTGATTTTTGGATTTGCCGCCTGCGGAGGGAAAAAGGATTCCGCCGCCCCTACCGATGCGCCTGAGCTGGAACCTGCGGCAACCCCCCAGGAGGAACCTGCGAAGGAGCCTGGGCCGGAAGTTGAAGAGGAGGCAACCGTTACTTATCCCCTTGTGGAGGAAACACTGGAGCTGTCCATATTCTTCATGTCTAACCCCGTTGTAGTGGAGGCGATGGAGGACACGCGCAACAATGCGGCTTTCCGGGTGGCGGAGGAAGCCACCGGAATACACATTGTGAGCCGCGGCGTTATGCCCTGGGTGGCCGCGGACGAGTTCAACATTATGATTGCGGCGGAGGAATATACGGATTTTATCGCCCAATTTGGAAGCCTCTACACTCAGGGTTACGACCATGCCATTGAGGAGGGGGTGATCCACGACCTGAAAGACCTTATACCCACCTGCGCCCCCGACTGGCTTAGGGCTCTGGACGCGTATGAGGACGGCGTCAAGGCCTGCAACACGGAGGGCGGTCACATGCCGGAAATCAGCAGCATAGCAAAGGTACCCAACCGTGTTGAAAACGGGCTGTGGATACGCGCCGACTGGCTTGAAAAGCTCGGGTTGGACAGGCCCGTCACTTACGACGACCTTGAAGAGGCGCTTTTGGGCTTTAAGACGGAGTTCGGTTCAAAAGGCATACTTATGATGGGCACAGGCGTTATGGGCGACAACTGGCTGGCCTCCGGCTTTGGGATAAACGCCTACCAGGTGGTTGGCTTTTTGTCCGAATACGCCTTCTATCAGGTAGAAAACGAGGTCAGGCACGGCTGGGTGCAGCCGGAGTTCAAGGATTACCTGACCCTGATGAACAAATGGTATAACATGGGCCTTATTCATCCCGACACCATCCTCATGCCTGCGGACTGGAACAACCCCGAAAACGACAAATATAAGACCACCGGGGAAGTGGGACTCTGGTACGGAAGCATGAGCGGGGCGGCGGCCATTGAAAGGGCCAGCACCGACCCGGACTGCAAGGTCGCTGCCATTACCGACCCTGTCCTTAAGGAAGGGGATATTACCCACTTCCAGCTTACCCCCGACAACTTCGGCCTGGGAAGCGGCTGCTGCATAACCACTGCCGTGGAAGATGTGGAAGTAGCCCTCAAGTGGCTCAACTGGTGGTTCACTGAGGAGGGTTACCTTGCCGCCAACTACGGCGAGGAAGGCACCACCTACACAATGGTTAACGGGGAGCCCAAGTACACCGAACTCATCATGAACGACGAGCGGGGCGCGTTTATGGCGTGGAACGTCCATTGCAACAACACCACCGGCATTTACGGCAACGGTGAGAAGCTGGACGACATATATGCCCCCAACGAGCTGGAAGCGGTAAAGATTTGGATGAGCGGCAGCGACAACGCCTATCGGTACCCGGCCGCCGCCACGCTTAATGCGGAGGAGGGCAGCAGGTTTAACCAGATTATGGCCGAAGTAAACACTTACGGGTCTGAGAATATTATCAAGTTCATTATAGGCCAGCGGCCGCTCGACGAGTTTGAGCAGTTCGTGGACCAGCTTTACGCCATGGAGATTCAGGAGACCATAGATTTGAAACAGGCGGCGCTGAACCGTTACCTTGCCAGATAGGCTGCGTATATAAGGAGCCAGCAAGCCGCAAAAAAGGAATATCCGGGGTTCCGGTCGTGCCGGACCCCGGATGTATTCTTTTCGGGAAAAGTAAGCATATGAAACGATATGAAAGGGAACGTGCGGAGGAAAAAAGCAGTCAGGTATTATTGGAAAATTCACAGGTTGAAAAAACTGGCCAAACATGATAAATTTTTATAACCAGTATTAAGACGCCATGGATTTGGGGAATAATCGCAAACCAGAGGCAGAGTAGCTGAGAAACAAACATGGCGTGAATCTTTATGCGATTTTGCTGGTTTGGGCTCCACACATATTGCAGAAAGGTACATACATAGTATGAGAACACGCAAATTTTATAGGACAACGGCTTTTTTCCTTGTGCTTTTGCTGCTTCTTACCGGTACGGCTTTGGCCTCAGTGCTTGGCGACAATATAGACGAGTCGGGCACCAACTTGGGCGTGGGCATGAAGCTGGCCCGGGGCGTTTACTGGACAGGCTCCGATTACCGGAGGGAAAACTACATTGAATATACTCCCAACAGTACGGTATTTCCTGTTGTTACATACGGCTCCAAAGTATTAAGCTACGGCAGCTTTTCAAACATGGCCAGCCAGCTGGAGGCCCGGGGCTATCACGTAATTGCAGGCGTCAACGGGGACTATTTCAACACTAAGGACTACCAGCCCCTGGGGATAGTTATTACGGATGGGGTTTTAAGATCCTCGGACGACGGTCACTGGGCGGTAGGGTTCAGGGCCGACGGCACTGCGGTTATAGGCAAGCCCGCCTTGAAGACCACTCTGGTCCTATGCAATCAGAAATATCCCGTAAGTACCATTAACAAGGCCAGAACTACTTACAACTACGCCCTTTATACTCCCGACTACGCCTCTACCACCAGGAATACCACTCCCGGCCACGACATTATTGTAAGCGTGATTGAGGGAGGAGACTTGACCGTCAACTGCCAGTTGACCCTGCTGGTGGAGGAGATTCTTGACTCGGACGGGCCCGTTAACATCCCCGAAGGCAAGATGGTTATAAGCCTTGCCGACACCGCCGACGAATGGAGGCAGTACGGAATAGAGAACCTGCAGGTGGGAGATACCGCAACCTTAACGGTAAGCTGCGACCCGGCGTGGAATGATGTGGTATGGGCCGTAGGCTCCCTTTACAAGCTGGTGACAGGCGGCAAGGCGGAAGCCGGGCTGGAAGCCGGCGCCACCCCGCGAACCGCCGTGGGGATAAAGGCTGACGGGACGCTGGTCCTCTATACCATAGACGGCAGGAAATCCGGCCACAGCGTGGGGGCCACCATGACTCAGGTGGCAAACCGGCTGATAGAGCTGGGCTGCGTGGAGGCCGCCATTATGGACGGCGGCGGCTCCACAAGCCTCAACGCCATGTACATAGGAGACAGCTCCCTGTCCCAGATTAACAGCCCCTCAGAAGGCTACCAGCGGGCCGTGACCAACTACATAATGCTTGTGACAAGGGAAAAACCCACCGGCGTCGCCACCCAGCTGGCCATATATCCATACTCGGTAAGGATGCTTTCCGGCGCGAAAGCCAGCTTCACCGCAAAGGCGGCGGACGAGTTCGGCTTTGCTGTGCCCTTAACCCGGGAAGTCAGCTATTCAGTCACCGAGGGGCTGGGGGTTATTGGCCCGGACGGGGTGCTTAAGGCCTCCGGTTCCGGCATTGGAGTTGTGAGCGTCACGGCAGAGGGGCTCTCAGGGGCGGACGCGGCGCTGACGGTGGTATCCACGCCGGATGAGATAAGAATTAAAAACGAAGCCACCGGCAAAACGGTGACTTCCCTGGAAATCCAGGTAGACCAGAGCGTGGAATTTTCCGCCGAGGCGTTACATAATCACCTTGCGCTCATATCTTCCGATGACTGTTTCAGCTGGTCCGTTTCCGGCGATATCGGGAGTATTAGCGCCACGGGCAAGTTTACGGCCACGGACAGGCCCGCCTCCGGGAGCATAAAGGTGTCGGTGGGGGAAAGAACCGTGACAATTCCGGTAAAGGTGGTCTATCCCCCCGGCAGGTTTGAGGATGTTCCCCAAAACGCATGGTATTTTGAAGCCGTAAGCTTTGTAGCCAAAGAGGGCCTGTTTAACGGGGTCTCGGAAATAGAGTTCGGTCCCGATGAGAAAATGTCCAGGGCCATGTTCGCCACGGTGCTGTACAGGCTGGCCGGCTCCCCCAAGGTATCCGGCCAGGCGGGGGCTTTTGCCGACGTGGCTCCCGGAAAGTGGTATACTGACGCCGTAATCTGGGCCTCCCAAAACGGGATAGTCAAGGGTTATGAAGACGGCAGTTTAAGGCCGGATGACGACGTGACCCGGGAGCAGATGGCCACCATCATGTACCGCTATGCCGCCTGGGCAGGTTATGGAACGGGTGCGGCGGCGGATTTGCCTTTCAGTGATTCCGGCGCCATCTCGTCCTATGCCCGGACCGCGGTAGAATGGGCAGTGGGCGCAAAGCTTATAAACGGCATGGAGAGGCAAGGGGTTCTCGTCTTTGCCCCCGGAGAAAGTGCTTCCAGAGCGCAGGTGGCCGCCATATTGCAAAGGTTTAAGCAGACCCTGGCGTAATCGCTTGTTAAATATAAATAGCACCATGACACCGCAGAAACGCCTGCGGTGTTATTTATGGTAACTTACCTGTTTTCTTGGCAGAAAATGCCGATAATTAATAAAAAAGGCATGCGCCAGGATGATTCAGGCTCGGCTGTTAGAGCCTTGATTTGAAGCTGTTGTTGATGGTATCATATGGGATAATGTCGAATGCAGGATATAGAAAACGTAAGCGAGGGAAGGTATGAAATCGAGAGGGATTAGAAAGAAAATCATTATCAACACTCACCGGCGCAACGCATTCGGGCGGCAATTTCAAGCGGATGGCGGAAGTCCTGCTTGATAAGGCAAAAACGGGCGATACGTCTCTGGCTATTGTCGAATAAGGTTTCGGCGAATAAACAAAAAGAGCGGGGCGGACAGTATCTGTCCGCCCCGCTCTTTTTGAAGGAGGATTTATTTGAGGATTTCCCTTGTTTTCCACTTCCCGGAAACAAAATATGCGGTTGTGAGTATGACGGACACATAACCCGCCAGGGCGTTGCCCCACCAGAAGCCCTTCAGCCCCATGTTCAGGGTGACGCCAAAAAGCAGGCTAAGGCCGATTCGGGCGACAACCGCGTCCAGAACCGCAATTATCATATTGAGGCTGGTAAAGCCCACGCCGTTTATCATGCCCAGCGGCGGAGACATGAGGGCAAAGGATATAAACAGCCACACTGCAATCCTCAAATAGGAAACCGAAAGGTCCAGCACGTCCGGCTCAGAGCTGAAAATGCTGAATA
>JBMNQG010000071.1:0-7277 GCA_050944015.1 Oscillospiraceae bacterium | reverse complement strand
CCCACGCCGTTTATCATGCCCAGCGGCGGAGACATGAGGGCAAAGGATATAAACAGCCACACTGCAATCCTCAAATAGGAAACCGAAAGGTCCAGCACGTCCGGCTCAGAGCTGAAAATGCTGAATATCTGTCTGGGAAACAGCAGGGACAGGGCGCATACCACCAGGGCAAAGGCAAGGCAAATGACCCAGCCTATATAAACGGTCTTTTTCACCCTGTCGTGCTTGCCTGCACCCATGTTTTGCCCCACAATTGTAGCAGTTGAGGTCTGAATCGCTTGGGTGACTATGCTCATTATGCTGTTCAGTTTGCTGCCAACTCCGGAAACAGCGGAGGCGACAAGGCCGTAGACGTTTACCAGGGATGTAACAAACATCATGGAAATGTTTATAGCGGCGGTCATCAAGGCAAGGGGCAGGCTGAGGCTCACAATGGTCTTAAGTTTGCCCCAGTCAATGGCAAAGCTGGACAGCTTGAAATCAAAACCCAGGGTTTCCCGCCTTTTATAAAGGTATGTAAAGGCAAATACGCAGCTTGCAAATTGGCTTAGGCTGGTGGCAAGCGCCGCGCCTGCGGATTCCATTTTGAATGCGCCTACAAACAGCAGGTCCAGCACGATATTGGTCATGGCGGATGTAAAAATGAAGTAGAAAGGGCGCTTTGAATCTCCCATGCCCCGGAGTACGGATGCGAAGGCGTTATATGTATAAACAAAAGGTATCCCGCAACAGCATATAATTAAATAATCGACGGCCTGGGGCATGGCCTCCGGGGGAGTGTTCAAGATTGCAAGCATGGGCTTGGTAAAAATAATGCCGAGAACGGCAATTATTACGGAAATAATAAATTGGGCTGTCACGCTTGTGCCGATGGTGCTCTTAAGACTTGAATAATCCTTTCTTCCCACCAGCTGGGATATGAGAATCTGTCCCCCGTTGCTGAAGCCAATGCCTAGGGCGTACAGCAATATGGTAAGCTGGCCGCTTACGGATACAGCGGAAAGCCCGGTGGACCCCACAAACTGGCCAACTATCACAAGGTCGGCCATGGTATAAAGGGTCTGCAGCAGGTTTGCGGCTGCAAAGGGGATAGCGAAACTGACAAGCTGACGCGCCAGGTTTCCCCGGGACAAATCGTTGATGAGGGTGTTTTCTTTCATAATCAGGCCCTTTCATCCTTTTATGACTAAAAGCTATAGAATAATATCTAAATTCTATCAAACCCCGGTTTAAATGTCCATATTTTTCACGGGCGCAAAAAACAGGAGGCTGCCTGTAATAGCAGCCTCTGTTGTGAACATGTACAGACGAAAAACTGTTTTAGAATATTGACAGCTGGACAATGAGCCTGACAAATACGATGGATACGGTGCTGACCAGCTTAATAAGAATATTTAAAGAAGGTCCGGAGGTATCCTTGAAGGGGTCGCCGACGGTGTCGCCGGTGACGGCGGCCTTGTGACTGTCGCTTCCCTTGCCGCCGTGATGCCCGCCTTCAATGTACTTTTTGGCGTTGTCCCATGCTCCGCCGGCGTTGGCCATAAATACGGCTATGGCAAAGCCGACTACGGTGGTGCCGCCGAGAAGGCCGACGACGCCCTCCACGCCCAGGACGAGTCCGGTGATGATGGGTACAATTACGGCCAGCAGGGAGGGAATAACCATTTCTTTAAGAGCGCCCCGGGTGCAAAGGTCAACGCAGGCCGCATAATCGGGGTCCGTCTTGCCTTCCATAAGGCCGGTGATTTCCCTGAACTGGCGGCGGACTTCCATAACGATGTTCTGTGCTGCCCGCTGCACGGCGCTCATGGTGAGGGACGCAAAGACGAACACAAGCATGGCGCCTATGAAGAGGCCTACCAGGACTGCCGGGTTTGTGATGGAAAGGTCAATGGAGGCAGTGCCCATTTCTTTCTTGGCCACGTCCACATAAGAGACCAGAAGGGCGAGGGCGGTAAGGGCCGCGCTGCCGATGGCAAAGCCCTTGCCGGTGGCAGCGGTGGTGTTGCCCAGGGAGTCCAGGGCATCGGTGCGTTTTCTCACTTCTTCGCCCAGGCCGGACATCTCGGCAATGCCGCCGGCGTTGTCGGCAACGGGGCCGTAAGCGTCAGTGGCCAGCGTTATGCCCAGTGTGGCCAGCATTCCAATTGCGGAAATGCCTATGCCGTAAAGCCCGTTACTGAAGCTGAAGCTGTAGTTTGCGGCGTTTGTATTCAGGGTGCCGCCGGCGCAAATGAAGCTGATGATGACCGCGATGCCGATAATGATGATGGGGGCCGCAGTGGAGAGCATGCCGACGGAGATGCCGCCGATGATGTTGGTGGCGGCGCCTGTCTCTGAAGCTGCGGCAACACCCTGAGTGGGCTTGTAAGTATCAGAGGTGTAGTACTCGGTGATAAAGCCGATACCGCAGCCTGCAGCCAGGCCGCAGAAAATGGCTATCAGAATGCCGACCCAGCTGATACCTTCAACGTCTTTCATTATAAGCCAGGTAAGGGGAATTGAAAGGACGGCGCACAGTGCGGCGGCGGTGTAGGTGCCTCTCCGAAGGGTGGCGAGCAGCTCGCGCTGAGAGGCGTTCTCCTTGGTACGGATAAGGAAAGAACCAATGAGCGAGCAGATAACGCCCAGAACTGCAATTGCAATGGGAAGGAACATGCCGTTCCAGCCGTAGCCTGCAGAGGCGCCGATGGCAAACGTGGCAAGAATCGAACCCACATAGGATTCGTAAAGGTCGGCACCCATGCCGGCCACGTCGCCCACGTTGTCGCCCACGTTATCGGCAATAACGGCAGGGTTGCGGGGGTCGTCCTCGGGGATTCCCGCCTCCACCTTGCCCACAAGGTCTGCGCCTACGTCGGCGGCCTTGGTGAAGATGCCGCCGCCGACACGGGCGAATAGAGCGGCAGCGGAAGCGCCCATGCCGAACATGACCATTGTGGTGGCTATTGTGTTGGAATCACAGTGGAAGATGTATTTAAGCACATAGAACCAGATTGACACGTCGAGTATTCCCAAACCTACGACGGTAAAGCCCATGACGGAACCGGCGGAGAAGGCCACGTTGAGGCCCCGGTCCAGGCTTTCGTTGGCGGCGTTGGCCGTGCGGGCATTGGCCGCGGTGGCGATCTTCATGCCGACGAAGCCGGCAAGGGTGGAATAAATGCCGCCTGTCAGGAAAGCAAAGGGCACGAAGGGAGATACCATCTCGTCGAATACAAAGGCAAGAATGGCCAGAACTACGGCAGTAATAATGAAGAAGGTCGCAACGGTCTTATACTGCCGCTTCAGGTAGGCGTTTGCTCCGCTGCGGATGGCAGCAGCGATTTTCTTCATCGTTGGAGTTCCTTCAGAGAACTTCAGGACTTTGCGGCTCTGGTAATAGGCAAAAAGCAAGGCGACAATGCCGCCCAGAATGCCAACCCAGAATAGGTTTTCCATAATTTCTTTCACTCCTCTAATGTTTTGAACGGGCTAATCGTGTGAGATGTTACATACATTTTATACAAGTTGCACAAAAAAACACCTCTAATACTGACCAATATAATAAACTATTTAGTCGATTAATGCAAATATAATAATTCACAAAAGATTGCATTTTTTTCTTGCAAGATATATAATCAACGTCAAATAACGCATTTTCCCCTGCATTTTGGTGTTTTCGAATATAAGATAGCGCCATATAACAGTCAAGTTTAGAGGAGGTGGCACAATGCCGAACAAGCTCTGTAAAGTGCCTCTTTGGGAGGTTTCAGCCAGGCTTGTGGAGGTGGCCCAGGGCAGGAGCCCGGCTGAAACTGTTATCAGGGATGCGAAATTAATAAACGTTTGCACCGGAGAAATATTGGAGCACATTGACGTGGCCATTGCCATGGGAAGGATTGCCCTTGTGGGCGATGCCTCCCATTGCATTGGCGAAAAAACGAAGGTGTTGGATGCAGGTGGCTCTTATATTTCTCCGGGTTTTTTAGATGGACACATTCATGTGGAATCCTCAATGATGAGCGTGGGAGAATACGCCCGGGCGGTTGTGCCACGGGGAACGGTGGGTATTTTCATGGACCCCCATGAAATATGCAACGTCCTCGGGGTGGAGGGAGTAAAGTGCATGATCGAGGACTCCCTCCGCAGCCCGCTGAAAACCATGGTAACGGCCCCGTCCTGCGTGCCGGGGGTGCCGGGCTTTGAGGACACCGGTGCCGAAATCGGGCCCGACGATATAAGGGAGATGATGACCTGGGACTCCGTCGTGGGCCTGGGGGAAATGATGAACATGCCTGGGGTGCTTGGCGGCGATAAGCAGGTTTTCGACGAGCTGGCGGAAACACTAAAAGCCGGCAAGGTGATTACCGGGCACTATTCCATGCAGGATACCGGCAAGGGGCTGAACGCTTATATTGCCTCCGGCGCCTGCTGCTGCCATGAATCCACCAGGGCGGAGGACGCCCTGGCAAAAATGCGGCTGGGCATGTACGCCATGCTCAGGGAGGGCAGCGCCTGGCACGACCTGTCGGAGGTGGCGAAAGCTCTGACCGGGAATAAGATTGACAGCCGCTTCGCGGTGCTTGTCTCAGACGACGCCCATCCTGAGACTCTGGTGAACAGGGGCCATTTGGACTATATACTCAGCAGGGCCGTAGAAGAGGGAATTGATCCTATTACAGCCATTCAGATGGTCACAATAAACTGCGCCCAGTGTTTCCGGGTGGAAAGGGACCTGGGCTCCATCACCCCCGGCAAGTGCGCGGATATTGTGTTCATTGAGAGCCTGGAAACCATGAAGGTCACGCGGGTGATGATAGACGGCGAAGTCGTGGCCGAAAACGGGGTTATGCTGGCGCCCGTACGCCCCTACGAGTACCCCTCCTGGGCCAGGAACACCATGAACCTGGGAATTGAGATAACGGCCCAGTCCTTTGAGCTCCCCTGTTCCGGGAAGGACCATGTGTTGGCCAGGGCCATAGAGATAGTGCCTGCCAAAGTTGGCAATTATGAGAGGATAGTCCGGCTGCCGGTGCGCGGCGGGCTGGTGGAAAGCGATGTTTCCCAGGACGTGCTGAAGGCCGTGGTGTTCGAGCGCCATTCCGGCACGGGCAAAAAAGGTGTGGGTTTCGTCAAAGGCTTCGGCATAAAAAAGGGCGCCATGGCCTCTACCGTTGCCCACGACGCCCACAATCTGCTGGTTATAGGCACAAATGACGAGGACATGGCGCTGGCCGCCAACACCCTGATAAGCTGCGGCGGGGGGATGTGCGTGGCAAGCGGAGGGAAGGTCCTGGGCCTGGTGGAGCTGCCCATTGCGGGCATCATGAGCGACAGGGCCGCGGCGGAACTGGCGGAGTCCGTAGCCGCCCTGGAC
The DNA here is from genome assembly GCA_050944015.1 of Oscillospiraceae bacterium. GTDB lineage: Bacteria > Bacillota > Clostridia > Oscillospirales > Oscillospiraceae > DUOX01. The sequence continues at coordinate 1,918 of JBMNQG010000071.1, read as the reverse complement.
CGGGCCTGGAAGGAAATAGGCTGCAATATCGTGTCTCCCTTTATGACCATGGCCCTTATACCCCTTGCCTGCATTCCGGAGCTGCGGCTTACCAACCGAGGCCTTGTGGACTGCAGGACCTTTGAATTCACAAACCTGTTTTTGAAATAGCACGTAACTGCGCGGAATCTCAAATCAGGGAGGGACGGTTCGTGCTCTGCATAAAGGGCGGCAGGCTGGTGACGCCTGCCGGAATATACGAAAGAGACCTGTGGATAGAGGGCGAAAAGATAGTTTCCGGGGAAAACGCGGGAGGGCGGATTGAGGTTTACGACGCCTCCGGCTGCCTGGTTTTTCCCGGATTTATCGACGCCCACACCCACTTTGAGATGGTAAGCGGCGTGACCGTCACCGCCGACGACTTCCCCTCTGGCACCGCCGCGGCCCTGGCGGGCGGCACCACGTGCATTTTGGATTTTGCAACCCAGGACAGGGGCGGAACCCTGTCCGGGGCCCTGGACAGGTGGTTCCGGCTTGCCGAAGGCCGCAGTTGCTGCGATTTCGGTTTCCACATGGCGGTGACGGACTGGAGCCCGTCCGCCAGGAAGGAGCTGGCGGACATGGCGAGCCGGGGCGTCACCAGCTTCAAGGCCTACATGGCCTATGACGCCCTGCGGCTGACGGATGAGCAGCTGCTGGAGCTGCTTGCTTCAGCCCGCGAGCTGGGCTGCATCACCGGCGTCCACTGCGAGCTGGGGGAAGAGGTGAACCGGCGCGTCCGGGCGGAGCTTTCCGCAGGGCACACACAGGTCAAATATCACCCCCTTTCACGCCCAAACGAAGTGGAGGGCGGGGCGATCCGGCGTTTAATGGAGCTGGCTTTAGAATCCGGCGCCCCCGTCTGGGTGGTGCACCTGAGCACCAGGGAGGGCATGGAGGAGATAAGGGCCGCCCGGGAAAAGGGAGTCAAGGTTCTTGTGGAGACCTGCCCCCAATACCTGACCCTGACCGAAGAGGTTTACATAAAACCGGGATTTGAGGGAGCAAAATACGTATGTTCCCCGCCGATAAGAAGCGCAAAAGACAAGGATGAACTTTGGAGCGCCATAATGGGCGGGGAAGTTGACATAATATCCACAGACCATTGCAGCTATAATTTCAGGGGCCAGAAGGAGCTGGGCAGGGAGGACTTTTCCAAGATTCCAAACGGGTTGCCGGGGGTGGAGCACCGCCCGGCGCTGATTTGGACTTACGGCGTGCGCCGCGGGAAAATCACGCCGGAGGGTATGGCGGCGCTTTTGTCGGAAAACCCCGCCCGGGCATTCGGTATGTATCCCCGAAAGGGGGCGATGGAGCCCGGTTCCGACGCCGACGTTGTCGTCTGGGACCCGGATTTCCGGGGGAAGCTGACGGCGAAGGAGCAGCTGCAAAAGGCGGATTATTCTCCCTGGGAGGGCTTAGAGCTAGAAGGCAGGGCGAAAGCGGTCTTCTTGAGAGGGGAGCTTTGCGCAGAAAACGGGAAAATAATAAAAAGGCCCTGGGGGAGATATGTCTCCCGCAGGGCCGCCTGGTGAAAGTATTAAAAGTCGTTAAGAGATAGGAAAACGTCCTTCCTACAGAAAATCGTCCGGCCTGTCGATATCCCAGAGTTCCTCCCTGGCGGAGGCGCTGACCAGAACCAGCTTATCCCTGTGCCTGTCTATGACGTATTTGCCTGTGGCATATGAGGGGAGGCATCGCAGTTCGTTAAACAGGGATGAGGGAAAAATGACGGGATTTCCCCTGATTCCCCTCCAGGACAGGGCCACGATTGAATTAGGCTGGCGGAAAAAGGCCGCCGCCAGCCATATAATGCTCTCTCCGGTCAGGTAGGGCTGGTCGCAGACGGAAAACATGCAGCCGTCAATGTATTCCGGCATGGCGTAGAGCCCCAGCCGGA
>JBMNQG010000070.1:0-7531 GCA_050944015.1 Oscillospiraceae bacterium | reverse complement strand
AAAGGCGCCCATGTGATTTATACCGACGTCTGGGCCTCCATGGGCCAGGAAGGGGAGGCGGAAAAACGCAGGTCGGCCTTCAAAAACTACCAGGTAAACGAGGAAGTCATGGCCATGGCGGACCCCGAAGCCATGGTACTCCACTGCCTGCCCGCCCACAAGGGAGAGGAAATAACCTACGAGGTCTTTGAGGAACACGCAAACGAGATATTCGACGAGGCGGAAAACCGCCTCCACGCCCAAAAGGCGGTAATGGTCCTGCTCATGGGCGGCAAGGATGGGGAATAAAGTTTAAGGCACGGCAAATGCCGTGCCTTAAATATTTCCAGCGTTTATTTTCTTACAGCACCCGAACCCTGAAGACTCCGTCCATGGCCCTTATGCTGTCGGCGATTTCCCCGTTAATTTTCGTGCCGGTATCAATGATGGTGTAGGCATACTCCCCGCGGGGTTTGTTTATCATGTGCTCCACGTTTATATCCTTGCGCCCGATAAAATCAAGGAAGCGCTGTATCATGCGGGGCACATTCCGGTGGATGACGCAAAGGCGGGAGACGCCCATACGGTCAAGGCATACCGAGGGCAGGTTTACGGAGTTTGTAATGTTGCCGTTTTCCAGATAATCCAGGATTTCCTTGGCCGCCATAATGGCGCATTTTTCCTCGCTTTCGGGGGTTGAGGCGCCCAGATGGGGGATGGGCACCACATTGGGCAGCCCTGCAATGACTCCGTTGGGGAAGTCAGTAACATAGCGGGCCACCTTGGTGGAGTCGAGGGCGGCTATCATATCCTCATCGCATACCAGCTCGCCTCTGGCAAGGTTAATAATCCTGACTCCGTCCCTTATCTTACTGATAGCCTCGGCGTTTATCATGTGGTGGGTTTCCGGGTTGTAGGGCACATGAAGGGTGATGTAGTCGCAGTTCCTATATATGGTATCAAGATCGTGGGCATGCTTCACCTTGCGGGAAAGCTGCCATGCCGCGTCCACGGAAAGGTAGGGGTCGTAGCCATAGACCTCCATTCCCATGGCCAGGGCGGTGTTGGCAATCTTGGCGCCAACCGCGCCGAGGCCGATTACGCCCAGGGTCTTGCCGGCGAGCTCCGGCCCGGCGAAACTGGATTTGCCCTTCTCTACCATAGCGGCCACCTCGTCGCCCTTGTCGGCTATGCTGCGCACCCATTCAATTCCGCCCAAAATGTCTCGTGAGGCCATGAGCAGCGCGCAGATGCAAAGCTCCTTGACAGCCTCCGCATTTGCACCGGGGGTGTTGAACACCACAATGCCGGCTTCCGTGCAGCGCTGAATCGGAATATTGTTGGTGCCTGCCCCGGCCCTGGCTATGCAGGCCAGTTCGGGGTTAAATTCATAGTCGTGAAGATCGGCGCTGCGCACCATAATTGCGTCGGGGTTTTCTTCCCTGTCAGATATATGGCATCCTGCTTTTTCCAGTATATCCAGTCCTGCAGGAGCAATCTTGTTCATTGTCTTTATCTTATACATGATGCCTTACCTCAAATTCCTTCATAAATTTAACCAGGGCCACAACGCCCTCCATAGGCTGGGCGTTATAGATTGACGCCCTCATGCCGCCCACAAGCCTGTGGCCTTTCAGGTTCAAAAGGCCCCTGGCGGCCGCCTCCTTGACGAAAGCGGCGTCCAGGTCGGGATCTCCGGTACGGAAGGTTATGTTCATGTCAGAGCGGGAATCTGGCCTTACGTAATTCTTAAACAGGCGGCTGTTGTCAAGGAAGTCGTATACCATAGCCGCCTTTTGGGACTTGAGAGCCTCCATGCCGGCAACCCCGCCCTGCTTTTCAAGCCAGTCCAGCACAAGGCCCAGCACGTATATGTTCCAGCAGGGGGGCGTGTTGTACATGGAATCCTTTTCAATCATCAGTTTATAACTCAGCATCATTGGGGTGTAGGGCAGCTCGCGGCCTGCCAGGGATTTGTTGATGATAACCACCGTCAGCCCGGCTGGGGCCATGTTTTTCTGGGCGCCCGCGAAAATAATGCCGTACCTGGACACGTCTACGGGCTTGGTAAGTATGTTTGAGGACATATCGCAAACAAGAGGCACGTTCCCCGTATCGGGCACGTACTTCCATTCCGTGCCGTATATTGTGTTGTTGGCGCAGTAGTAAAAATAGGCGGCCTCCGGGTCAAGGACAAGCTGTGACTGTGATGGAATGTATGTGTGGCCCTCAGCCTCCGAGGAAGCGGCAATACTCACCGTGCCGTATTTTCTTGCCTCCTTGGCAGCCACATTGGAAAAATGGCCGGTGACGGCGTAATCGGCCCCTCCTTTTTCGCCCATAAGGTTCATGGGCACCATAGAAAACTGGAGAGAAGCCCCGCCTTGGAGAAACAGTATCTCGTGGCTGTCCGGCACGGATAGGGCTGCTTTCAGTTTTGCCTTTACGGAATCGAATATTTCCTGGTAGACGCTACTGCGATGACTCATCTCCATGACAGACATACCAGACCCGCCAAAATTGGATATCTCCTTACCTGCGCGCTCAAGCACATCGTCCGGAAGGACGGACGGACCGGCGGAAAAGTTATAGGTCTTGTCTCTTGTCATGGTCTTTACCTCCATATAATTTTTTGCAAGTATTCAACGCAGGGCGGGGCATATACGCCGCCCTGCGCTGTGCTATTTTGATAAACATATCACTTTATAAAAGAAAAATCAAACTGTGTAACCAACAAGTATTTTATCTTTAATGCCTTCTATTTTCACGTTTTTGACAACTCCGCGAAGGCCTCTTTCTGGGACGGACACCTGGCAGTAATTGTCCGCGTGTCCGATACAGGTGTCCTCCGTCTCCGTCTCGAAAAGCACCGGGAGGGTGTCCCCTATGCAGGATTCCAGAAAGGCCGTCTCCATGACGTCTGCCACGGCCTGGGCCTGGGCAGCCCTTCTCGCCTTCACCGCCCGGGTTAACTGTCCCTCCATTTTCGCGGCTTTTGTGCCCGGCCGCACGGAATAGGGAAAGATATGCATGGAGGAAAAACCGCATTTCCGGATAAACTCCAAAGTGGAGGCATGCTGCTCCTCCGTCTCGCCGGGAAAGCCCACAATCAGGTCGGCGGTAAGCCCGCAGCGGGGGAAGTATTCCCTAAGCAGCTGCGTCGCCTCAAAAAAGCGTGCGGTATCGTATTTCCGGCCCATGCGGCGCAGTATCTCGTCGCAGCCGCTTTGCAGGGAAAGGTGGAAGTGGCGGCAGACCTTGCCGGTGGCCGCCAGGCGGCTGCAAAAGTCGCGGGTAATTACAGTGGGCTCCAGGGACCCCAGCCGCAGGCGCAGCCCCGGTGCGGCCTTGGCTATCGCCTCCACCACATCCGCAAGGCCGATGCCGTTTCTGAAATCCTTGCCGTAGGATGCTATTTCAATGCCTGTAATCACCAGCTCCCTGTAGCCCTCCGCCTCCAAAGCTGCGGCCTGTGCGGCAGCCTCCTCCACAGGAAGGCTGAGCACCCTGCCCCGGGCATAGGGTATAACGCAATAGGTGCAGAAGTTGTTGCAGCCGTCCTGAATCTTCAGCATGGCCCTGGTGCGGCCGGATACGGAGCCGGCCGGCAGCTTCTCAAAACTCCGGCGTTTAAGGGGGTTATCCACAGCGCAGACCGGAGCAGACCCGTCGCTGGCCCTGTTCTTTTTCTCCTGAACAAGGCGATGGATTTCCTCCACCAGCTTCTTCCTGTCGCCGCTGCCGAAAACTATATCCGCGCCAAGCCGGGCCGCCTCCTGGGGGCTCACCTGGGAAAAGCAGCCGCAGACAACAACGACCGCTCCGGGATTTTGGTTCTTCAGGCGGCGTACTGCCTGCCGCGATTTCCGGCCGCTCTCGGCGGTAACGGCGCAAGTGTTGACAATTACCACGTCGGCGCTGCCCTCCTCGTGGACAGGGCTGTAGCCCAGCTGCCGGAGCATGGTTTCCATGGCCTGGGTTTCATATTGATTTACCTTGCAGCCAAGGGTAGTTATTGAGTATTTCATGGGCAATTTCCTTGTAATAATATTTAGATTGAGATATAATCCCAATGGCGGGAGTCCGCCTTGAAAACCGGTGCGGGTTAACGCCCGGCGCCGATAGGCTTGGTGTATGTACTATGCAGCAGATATATCTGGACAATGCAGCTACAACCCGGGTAAGCCCTGAAGCGGCCAGGGTTGCCCTTGAGATAATGACCGAGAATTACGGTAATCCCAGTTCCTCCCACACAATGGGGCGCGCCGCAAAGGCGGCTCTCGACAATGCCAGGGAGCAGGTGGCCGCCGCCCTGGGGGCTTCCGACCCCAGCGAGATATTTTTCACCTCCGGCGGGACGGAATCCGACAACTGGGCGATACTTGCCGGCGCCGAAAGCATGCGCCGACGGGGAAAGCATGTAATCAGCTCCCTGGCAGAGCACGACGCGGTGCGAAAAGCACTGGACGAGCTGGAATCCAGAGGCTTTGAAGTCACGAGGCTCGCCCCGGAAGACGACGGCAGCATTTCCGTCCGTTCCGTGGCGGAGGCGCTGAGGAAGGATACGGTGCTTGTCTCCCTTATGATGGTGAACAACGAGACGGGGGCGATAACGGACATTGCAGCCATAGCCCGGGAGATAAAAAAGTCGGGCTCCCCCGCCCTGCTCCATACCGACGCCATACAGGCTTTTCTGAAAGTCCCCTTTTCCGCCAAAACCCTTGGCGCCGACCTAATATCCGTCAGCGGCCACAAGATACACGCGCCGAAAGGCGTGGGCGCTCTATACGTCAGGAGCGGCCTGAAGCTGGCACCCATAATATTCGGAGGAGGCCAGGAGAGGGGCTACCGCTCCGGCACGGAAGGCCTGCCCCAGATATGCGCCTTCGGTGAGGCGGCCCGGACAGGCCGGGAGCTTATGGAGCAATCCATAGAGCACATGAACAGCCTCCGGCAGCTTGCAATCGGCAGGCTCACAGCGGAAAATCCCGGCCTTCTGGTAATCGGCGGCGGCGCGCCGCATATAATAAGCCTTTCCCTGCCGGGGTACAAAAGCGAAGTATTGATGAATTTCCTGGAGGCAAAGGGGATATATATATCAAAAAGCTCCGCCTGCAAGAGGGGCGCCAGAAGCCACGTGCTGGAGGCTATGGGGCTGAAAAACGAAGTACTTGACGGCGCAATAAGGGTAAGCCTCTCCCGCTATACCACCCGGGAAGAGATAGAAATCTTTTGCGACGCAATAAAAGAAGCCCGGGAGAGCCTTTTCAGGTCGCCCAGATAGCGCTTTCGAATTTATGCCTGATTATTTTACCCCAATCTCAACTTAAGGTCAACAATACCGCTTTACAAGGGAGGTTATATTGGGGCATTAATCTGGTTTTAACAAAAAAATGGATTTCGCAGTAACACGGACAACTGTAAAAAGTGTATAATAAGTATGCGCAAACGGTTAGATTGTTAATTAAAAAAGCCCATTGACTTTTTAATTTCACGAAATTATAATCTTAAAAACAAAACTGAAATACTGCGACAAAGGCTATGACAAGGAGTAGTAAGCGCCGTACGAAACGCAGAGAGGGGCCGGTTGGTGTAAGGCCTCATGAGGAAAGCGCCGAAGCCGCCTTCGAGCCGTGGACGGAAAGGCAAAGGCCGAGTACGCTCCTCCGGGTTTCTCCCGTTACAGGGAAACGGTATGCGAGCTTGCTCAAGTACCGGCAGAGTGCGGGATACTTATCCCGAATTTAGGTGGTACCACGGACAATTTGTTCGCCCTAAACATTTTGAAAATGTTTAGGGCGTTTATTTTTTGGAGGAATTCAAGGTGAAAACGATTCAAAAGTCCAGAAAGCTGAATAATGTGCGTTATGATGTCCGGGGTCCGGTGCTGGATGCAGCCAAGGCACTGGAGGTCCGTGGCGAAAAGATTATAAAACTGAACATTGGCAATCCCGCCCCCTTTGGTTTCCGTACCCCCCAAACGCTGGTTGCCGCCGTCAGCAAAAATCTGCTTGCCGCCGAAGGCTACAGCGATTCCAAAGGCATACTGGAGGCTCGTGAAGCCATTGCTGAATACTGCGAAAGAAAGGGCATAGAAGGTGTTACACCCGAGGACATTTACATGGGCAATGGGCTGTCCGAACTCATTACCATGGCCATGCAGGCCCTTTTGGATGACGGGGACGAAATCCTCATCCCCGCCCCCGACTATCCCTTATGGACGGCCGCGGCAACTTTGGCCGGCGGCAAGGTTGTCCACTACATCTGCGACGAGGCCTCCGAATGGATGCCCGACATTGACGACATGCGCAGGAAAATCACCAGCCGCACCAAGGCCATCGTAGTAATCAACCCCAACAATCCCACCGGCGCGTTATACAGCGTGGACATACTGCAAAGGATTGTCGACCTTGCCCGGGAACACAATTTGATAATCTTCGCCGACGAGATTTACGACCGCCTTGTAATGGACGGCCATACACACACGTCCATTGCCTCCCTGGCGCCGGACCTGTTTGTCGTTACCATGAACGGCCTTTCGAAATCCCACCTAGTATGCGGCTATCGCTGCGGCTGGATGTGCCTGTCCGGCGATAAGAACCGCGCAAAGGACTACATTGAGGGCCTGAATGTGCTGTCCTCCATGCGCCTTTGCTCAAACGTCCCGGCGCAGTACGCAGTGAAGGCCGCCCTCAGCCATGACGAGGAGACACAGGCCCTTCTAAAGCCGGGCGGGAGGATTTACGAACAGCGCGAGTTTATCTGCAGCGCCCTGTCCTCCATTGACGGGGTATCGGTAGTGAAGCCCAAGGCGGCTTTTTACGTGTTCCCCAGGATAGACGCGAAACGCTTCAATATAACCGACGACGAAGGTTTTGTGCTGGATTTTCTCAGGAGCAAAAGGGTGCTTCTGGTGCACGGAACCGGCTTTAACTGGCCATCTCCCGACCACTTCAGGATAGTCTATCTGCCCGAAATCAACATCCTCCGAGAGTCCATGACAAGGTTGAAAGAATTTCTGGCCACTTACCGGCAATAGTTTTAATACTAAGATGCCAAGATTTTTTCATTTGGCACCTTTAATCGGGAAACATCCAAGATGTCAAAAGCGTGCGTTCTGCGGTATTTGGAACGCACGCTTTTGTCTATTTCAGTATTTTATAAAACTCTTCAACTACCGCCAGTAGTTTCGGGTCAAGGTATCCTGCCGCCTGCTGCCAAATGCTGTCCGGTACTCCGTAATAAGCCTCCGCTATGCCTCCTGCGATGGCGGCAATGGTGTCACTGTCGCCGCCCGCAGAAATCGCTTTGCGGATTGCGCCCTCAAAGGAGGTGCTTTCAAAGAACGCGGAAAGGGCAACGGGCATGGTGCCCTGGCTGGACACATCAAACCTGTATGTACTGCGGATTTTATCTATCTCAGGCAGGTTGTACTCCCGGGCGGCCCGCTCCCGGAGGGCTGTCATATCCACTCCCTTTCTGGCAAGAAAAATAAGCTCCGCAGTCAGTGCGGCCGCCTTGACCCCCTCGGGGTGGTTATGGGTCGGCATGG
>JBMNQG010000069.1:0-7630 GCA_050944015.1 Oscillospiraceae bacterium | reverse complement strand
GCCACCGTAATTAACGTCCCCGATACGGTGGGCTACACTACGCCGGGTGAATACGCCAGGCTGATAGGCCACCTGAAGGAAAATGTCAGAAACATTGATAAGGCGATTATTTCCGTCCACTGCCACAACGATTTGGGCATGGCCGTTGCAAACTCCCTGTCTGCCGTTGGAGCAGGCGCCTCTCAGGTGGAATGCACCATCAACGGCATAGGAGAGCGGGCGGGGAACGCCGCCCTGGAGGAGCTGGTGATGGCCCTGAACACCCGCAAAGATTATTTTAAAGCTTCCTGCCGGGTGGACACCACCCAGATATACCGCGCCAGCAAGCTGGTTTACAGCATAATCGGCGTTCAGGCGCCAATCAACAAGCCTATTGTGGGTGCCAACGCCTTTGCCCACGAGTCCGGCATTCACCAGCACGGCGTTCTGTCGGAGCGCACTACCTATGAAATTATGTCCCCGGAATCCATCGGCCTGTCCAGAAGCAGGCTGGTGCTGGGAAAGCACAGCGGGCGCCATGCCTTTGCGGAGCGGGTTAGGGAGCTGGGTTACGAGCTGGCGGAAGAAGATTTGAATAAGTACTTTGAGGAATTCAAGAAGCTCTGCGACAGGAAGAAGGACGTAAACGACAACGACATAGAGGCCATCATAACCAGCAATATTTCCCAAATCGGCGGAAATTACAGACTTCACAGTTTTGACATTCACATCAGCGGAAACGCCACAAACAGCTGCGTTATCCGGCTTGAGAAGGACGGAGAGATATTGGAGGACGTGGCTCTGGGAGACGGCCCCATCGACGCCGCATACAACGCCATTGACAAGATGGTGGACGCTCCGGAACACACGCTGGAGGACTATTCCATCCGCTCCGTCTCCGAGGGCAAGGACGCTCTGGGCGAGGTGGTTGTAAAAATCAGATGCGGAAGCAGAATCACCACGGGCAGGGGGCTGTCCACAAATATCATCGAATCGAGCATCCTTGCGTACCTAAACGGTTTGAACAGGATATTGGGAAGGAGAGATGACGGTTGTGAAGCTTGAGATATTCGACACGACACTGCGTGACGGTGCCCAGACGGAAGGCGTGTCTTTCTCGGTGTCAGATAAGTTTGCGATAGTAAAAACCCTGGACGAATTTGGAGTCAGTTATATTGAAGCGGGAAATCCCGGTTCGAATCTCAAGGATATGGAGTTCTTCGCAGCCGCATCCGAAATGAAGCTTTCCAACGCGAAGCTGGTGGCCTTCGGCAGCACGAAGCGGAAGAATATCCCCGTGGAAGAAGACAGCAACGTTGAGGCTCTTCTTCAGGCCAACACTCCATGCGTGGCCATTTTCGGCAAGTCCTGGGACCTGCATGTGACGGAAATCCTGCGAACCAGCCTTGAAGAAAACCTGAACTGCGTCAGGGAAACCCTCAGGTTTTTTAAGGAAAAGGGCAAGGAAGTCATTTTTGATGCGGAGCATTTCTTCGACGGCTACAAAAATAACCCCCAGTACGCCCTGAAGGTTTTGGAGGCCGCGGCGGAAGGCGGGGCGGACGTCCTCGTTTTCTGCGACACCAACGGCGGCACCCTGCCCATGCAGGTGTACGAAATAGTGAAGACGGTGTGCGGGAAATTCCCGGGTATGAGAATAGGCATGCACTGCCACAACGACACAGGCTGCGCAGTCGCAAACACGATACTGGGTGTTCAGGCGGGGGCTGTTCATGTCCAGGGCACGTTTGCCGGTATAGGGGAACGCTGCGGCAACGCTGACCTGTCCATTATCATTCCGAACCTTCAGCTGAAGGCGGGCTACCAGTGCGTCCCCGGCGACCTGAAGAAGCTGTATGAGACGGAGGTTAAGATAGCCGAAATCACAAACCTTTCAGTGCCCAACAACAAGCCATATGTGGGAGAAAGCGCCTTTGCCCACAAGGGGGGCATGCACATCGACGGGGTTGACAAGGTTTCCTATTCCTTTGAACACATTGACCCCTGCCTTGTGGGAAACAGGAGGAAGTTCCTGCTCTCCGAAGTGTCGGGCAAAAAGGCCGTACTGCTGAAAATCAAGGACATAGCCCCGGAGCTTACGAAGGACAGTCCCGAAACCGGGAAGATTCTTGATAAGCTGAAGGAACTGGAGTACCAGGGCTACCAGTTTGAGGCGGCAGACGCCAGCTTCGAGCTGCTGGTGAAAAGGATAATCGGCACGTTCAAGCCCCACTTTGACCTGAACATGTATAAGGCCAGCAGCGAATTCCCCGTTCCCAAAGGGGAAATGAGCTCCAACGCCATGGTCAAAATCAAGGTGGACGGCAGAGCCGAAACCACGGCCGCCGTCGGAAACGGCCCCGTCCACGCCCTGGACGCGGCACTCCGCAAGGCCCTCAGCGTATTTTACCCCGAACTTGCCAGTGTCCACCTCATCGACTACAAGGTACGTGTCCTTGAGACAGGCCAGGCAACGGGTTCCAGGGTCAGGGTACTTATCGAAAGTACGGACGGACATAATAAGTGGATAACCGTAGGCGTGTCCACGGACATAATCCAGGCCAGCTTTGCGGCACTGGTGGATTCATTGGAATATAAACTCTGCATGGAAGACGAAAAGAACTAAAAACCTTATCATATCCTGCGCATGATAAGGCGAGTCTACAAAAAACTGCCGGGCGCAGCGGCGGAATGGGGTTTTCGTATGGGAATGACAATGACGCAAAAAATACTCGCCGCAAAGAGCGGCAACGATAAGATTGAGGCCGGCCAGATAATTATGGCCGACGTAGACCTGGTGCTGGGTAACGACGTCACCTCTCCAGTAGCCATCAACGAGTTTGGCAAGACCGGCTGCGAATGCGTTTTCAACAGGGAAAAGGTGGTTTTCGTCCTGGACCACTTTGCGCCCAACAAGGACATTAAGGCGGCCCAGCAGTGCAAGCAGATACGGGACTTTGCCAGCGAAAAGGGGATAGTGAACTTTTTCGACGTGGGGGAGATGGGCATAGAGCACGCCCTGCTCCCGGAAAAGGGCATGGTAATCCCAGGAGACCTGGTGATAGGCGCGGACAGCCACACCTGCACTTACGGCGCCCTGGGGGCCTTTTCCACCGGCGTAGGCTCCACGGACATGGCGGCGGCCATGGCCACAGGCAAGGTCTGGCTGAAGGTGCCTTCCGCCATTAAATTTAACCTTACCGGGAAGCTGCCCAAAAACGTCTATGGAAAGGACCTGATTCTGCACATACTGGGCAAGATAGGGGTCGACGGTGCACTATACAAGTCCATGGAGTTTTCCGGCGACGGCGTGAATAGCCTTTCCATCAGCGACAGGCTGTGTATTGCCAACATGGCAATAGAGTGCGGGGCCAAAAACGGAATTTTCCCCGTGGACGAAAAGACTCTGGAATACGTCAGGGAGCGCTCTGGCCGCACCCCCGTGGTATATGAAGCGGACGAGGACGCCGCTTACGACCAGGTCATAGATATTGACCTGTCCCAGGTGAGGCAGACGGTGGCATTCCCCCACTTGCCTGAAAACGCGCGGACCTTTGACGAAATACCCAACATAAAAATCGACCAGGTGGTTATTGGGTCCTGCACCAACGGCCGCCTGGAGGACCTGATGGTGGCAGCCGAAATTCTGAAAGGCAAAAAAGTGGCGAAGCACGTCAGGTGTATTGTAATCCCCGCCACCCAGAAGACTTATCTTGACGCGCTGGAGATGGGGCTTATAAAGACCTTCATTGAAGCAGGATGCGTGGTATCCACTCCCACCTGCGGCCCATGCCTCGGCGGGCATATGGGAATCCTTGCTGAGGGCGAGCGCTGCGTCGCCACCACGAACCGCAACTTTGTGGGCCGCATGGGCCATCCCAAAAGCGAGGTTTACCTTGCCAGCCCCGCTGTGGCCGCGGCCTCGGCCATAGCCGGAAGAATTGCCCCGGCGGAATAAACAAAAAGGGGGAAAACTCATGAAACTTAAAGGAAAAGTCATCAAATACGGGGACAACGTGGATACTGACGTAATCATCCCCGCCAGGTACTTAAATACCTCGGACCCAAAAGAGCTGGCCGCCCACTGCATGGAGGACCTTGACAAAACCTTCGTGGAGCGGGTGCAGGAGGGCGACATTATCGTGGCCGGCAGCAATTTCGGCTGCGGCTCCTCCCGGGAGCACGCCCCCATAGCCATAAAGGCGTCCGGGGTGGCGGCGGTGGTGGCAAAGAGCTTTGCCCGGATTTTCTACAGGAACGCCATCAATATCGGACTGCCCATTCTGGAATGCGACGCGGATATTGATGAATGCGACGTGATTGAGATTGATTTCGACAGGGGCAAGCTCCACAACCTCACGAAGGATACGGTGAACAGTTTTGCACCATTCCCCGATTTCCTGCAGGAGATTATCGCCGCCGGCGGCCTTCTGAATTCCATAAAAGGAGAGTAAGCCATGAATTTATACAATATAGCGGTTATTGAAGGGGACGGAATCGGGCCGGAGATTATAGGGGCGACCATGGAAGTCCTTGAGGTTGTGGGAGAAAAGTTCGACCTGCGGTTTAATTTTAATAAGGTGCTGGCAGGGGGCCGGGCAATTGACGAGCTGGGCGTCCCCCTGCCGGAGGAGACGGTTCGGGCCTGCCTGGAGAGCGACAGCGTCCTGCTGGGGGCCGTGGGCGGCCCCAAATGGGACGGCCTGCCCGGACACCTGCGGCCGGAAAAGGCCCTTTTGGGCATCCGTAAGGAGCTTGGGCTTTACGCCAACATCCGCCCGGCCAGGCTTCTGGAAGAGCTCAAATCCGCCTGCCCTCTCAGAACGGATATTGCGGATGCCGGTTTTGACATGGTTATTGTCCGGGAGCTTACGGGAGGCATGTATTTCGGCGAAAGCGGCAGGAGGGAAGGACCCGGCGGCGTCGAGGCCTATGACACCGAGATCTACAGCGAGATGGAAATCCGCCGCATCGGGGTTATAGCCTTCCAGCTTGCCATGAGCCGGAGGAAAAAGCTCGTCAGCATAGACAAGGCAAATGTGCTTGAAAGCTCCCGCCTGTGGCGGGAGACCATGCACAGCCTGGCCAAGGAATACCCGGAGGTGGAGTATTCCGACATGCTGGTGGACAATGCCGCCATGCAGCTGATAAGGGATCCAAAACAGTTCGACGTGGTGGTCACCAGCAACATGTTTGGGGACATCCTCTCGGACGAGGCTTCCCAGATAACTGGTTCCATAGGCCTGCTTCCCTCGGCTTCTTTGGGGGAGACAAAGAGGGGAATGTACGAACCCATACACGGCTCGGCGCCGGATATTGCCGGCCAGGACAAAGCAAACCCCATAGCCACTATACTGTCGGCGGCTATGATGCTGCGCCTGTCCTTTGATCAGGCGGAGGCGGCAGACCATATGGAAGCCGCCGTATCAAGGGTGCTTGCCAAGGGTTACAGGACGGCTGACATTGCGCCCCCGGGTACGGAGGCCGTTTCCTGCAGCAGGATGAAAGAGCTGATTTTAAGGGAGATTTAAAAGCATAAACAAGGGACAGGCTCCGCATGCTTTGCGCAAGCCTGTCCCGTTTAATGTTTTATGGAGGCAAAGCCAAGCTCTGGCCGGATTACTCGTTTTTCAGCTCCTCGGTTTGTATGGCGACTATGCTCATGCTGCCGTATTTCTCGCGCAGCTTGGGTTTTTCTATCTTGCCCGTTGGATTTCTTGGTACCTTGTCGAAGATAATCTCCCTGGGGCGCTTGTAGCGGGGAAGCTGCTTGCAGAACTCGTTAATGTCCGCCTCCGTAAATTTGGAGCCGGGCTTCAGCTCTATTATGGCGGCGGCGATTTCGCCCAGCCTGGGGTGAGGCCTGCCGATAACGGCCGCGTCCTTTATCTCGTCGCAAGAGCGCAGGAAATCTTCAATCTGCACAGGGTAAATGTTTTCCCCGCCCATTATGATGACGTCTTTTTTCCTGTCTACCAGCCAGATGAAACCGTCCTCGTCCATCCGGGCCATATCGCCGGTGCGGAGCCACTCGCCGTCCAGCACTTCCAACGTGGCCTTCTCGTTTTTGTAGTAGCAGGTCATAACGCCGGGGCCGCTGACGCAAAGTTCCCCGATTACTCCCGGGGGCACATCGTTGCGGTTTTCGTCCACTATTTTGGCTTTCCAGCCGTAGCCGGGCTTACCGATGGCGCCCACCTTATGAATGTACTCTACGCCCAGGTGCACGCAGCCGGGGCCGGTGGCCTCGGAAAGGCCGTAGTTTGTGTCATACTCGTGGTTCGGGAAAACCTCTTTCCAGCGCTTTATCAGGCTTGGGGGCACCGGCTGGGCGCCAATGTGCATGAGCCTCCATTGGTCCAGCTTGTAGTCGTGAAGGCGCACCTGCCCGCTTTCAATGGCATCCAGAATATCCTGGGCCCAAGGCACAAGAAGCCAGACGATGGTTACATTTTCCTGGGACACCGTCTCAAGAATCCACTTGGGACTGATGCCCCGGAGCAGGACCGCGCGGCTGCCGGCCACCAGGGAGCCGAACCAGTGCATTTTCGCCCCGGTGTGGTAGAGAGGAGGCATGCAGAGAAAACAGTCGCTGCGGGTCTGTCCGTGGTGCTTCTGCTCCGTCAGGGCCGCGTGGGTCAGGCACTCGTGACGCAGAAGTATGGCCTTTGGAAATCCGGTGGTGCCTGAGGAGAAGTAGATAGCGGCGTCGTCGGTTTCCTTAAGCTCCACATTCGGCCTGCGGCTGGAACAGTATGAGATGAACTTGTAGTAGCTCTGCGCCCACTCCGGACAGTGGCCGCCCACATAAAAGAGCTTTTTAACCTTTGGTATGTCGTGCCTTATGGCGTCAATCCGCCCCACGAATTCACGGCCGAACATGAGTATGGAGGCATCGGAAAGGTCAAGGCAGTATCTGATTTCTTCCGCTGTATAGCGGTAATTAAGAGGAACGGCCAGAGCGCCGGCCTTTAAGGCTCCAAAATATATGGGCAGCCACTCCAAGCAGTTCATCAGGAGAATTGCAACCTTGTCGCCCTGGCCAATGCCGTTAGCCAGCAGCAGGTTTGCAAACTGATTTGCCCGGCGGTCAAAGTCAGCCCAGGTAATCTCCCGGCGGTATGCGCCATCAGCGTCGATTTCTACCAGAGCGAATTCCCTCCAGTCGTCGCTGCGCTTTTTGTCGCTGTCGGGGTTAATCTCAATAAGTGCGGTTTCGTCCCCGTACAGCTTGGCATTTTTCTCAAGAAATGCGGTAATGGGCATGTATGTTCCCTCCATATGTATCTGAAAATTGTAATAAAAAATTCGCCCTTTGTCTCCAAAGGGCGATTTGCTTCGCGTTACCACCTATGGTTTGCAGCAGGCTCGCGCCTGTCTGCCTCAGGAAGTTCTGCCGGAAATGCCCGGTCTAAACTCCGGCACTATAACGGGTGCGCCCGTCACAGTCTACTGGGTGCAAGGCACCGTTCGGTGTGAAGCTCTAAGGATGTATTCACCCCAGTGGAACCCTGCTGCCTTGCACCAACCGGCAGTTCTCTGTCGGCCCGGTCCGGGATTACTTCTTCCTTGTCATCGCTTTTGTACTTTTATATATTAAATCGTGATATGGAAAAAGAATTTTCATCATTATACAGTGAGCAATTTCCCT
>JBMNQG010000068.1:0-8016 GCA_050944015.1 Oscillospiraceae bacterium | reverse complement strand
AGTATATAGATGTGGTTTGCAACGGCGTCAATGCTGTCGGTGAGGTTTTCTAACGACTTGATTATCTCTACAATATCCGTTCGGTCTATGGGGGTGATAAAGGCCACATCAATTTTCCTGAGGCACTGGTGAACGTGAATGTCTCCCTTGTGCTCAATTTCCTTGATGGACTTAAGCTCCGACTCAACAATGTGCTCATCTCCAAAGGCGGCCTGCAGCGCCTGCGCCGCTTCAAGGGAAATGGATATCCCGTGCTCAAACATTTCAAAATAGTCCACGCTTTTTTTACTCATCTTGCCCATAATATCGGACCTCCCTTTCTCGTAAATGGTGCCGGCTCAATCGGTGTCTTGTGTCTTCTATGTTTAAAACAGCGAAAACAGGAATCTGAAGGCGGTTGCAAAAACGTATCCGAGCACTAGACAAATTGGGAAGGTGAGCACCCAGGCAATCACCATTTCCTTTGCTATTCCCCAATTAACGGCTCCTTTGCCCTTTGTGGCTCCAGCGCCCATCATGGCAGTGGCCTTTACGTTGGTGGTGCTTAGGGGAATTCCCAACACCGTCGAGGCCAGCATGCTGCCAGACGCGGCGACTTCGGCGGCAAAGCCCTGATACTTTTCAAGCTTCACCATATCTATGCCCATGGCTTTGATAATTCGATAACCTCCCACGGAGGTGCCCACAGCCATTATAATCGAACATACAAGCATAATCCATAGGGGTATGTTCATTGCCTCTCCCTCCCCCATGGTGTATACCCCGCCAACTACCAGGGCCAGATAGAAGATGCCCATGAACTTCTGCCCGTCCTGGGCGCCGTGGCTGAAAGCCATGAGGGAAACGCTGAGAATCTGACCGACGGAAAAGAAGTTCTCCGTTTTCCGGCGGTTGACGTTCCTGCAAATGAACTCGGTCAGCCTTGTGAGGAAAAATCCCAGAAGAAATCCGACCGTGGGAGAAACGATAAGACCAATAATTACTCTTTGAATGGATTCCCAGTTAAATGCGCTGATGCCGTTAAGTGAAATACCGGCACCCATCAGGCCCGCTATCAAAGCGTGGCTTTCGCTGGTAGGTATACCGTATCTCCAGGCGGTAACAGCCCATAAAACAATGGACAGCTGCGCAGCTCCAAGGGTAACCAGCGCATCCATCCCTGTTCCGATGTCCACGATGCTGGCGGTAGTCGCGGCGACAGCCGTACCCATAACCAGCACGCCAAGGAAGTTGAACGCCGCTCCAAGGATCACTGCCGTCCTAGGGCGAAGAACTCTTGTGGATATAACTGTTGCAATGGCATTGGGGGAATCAGTCCAACCATTGACAAATATCGATGCACACACCAGCGCAACAACTATAACAAGACCCATAGCCGTAACGGCATCATTCCCTTCTTGGATATATATACAGCGTATAAATGCTTCCGACTGAATATACCATATTATCCGGATAATCACAAGCTTTCGACAAAAAAACATTTTTAATTTATTTAATTAATTCTCATTTTTCTTGTAATTTGTGCGGAAATTCATAGAAAATATACAAGAAAAATAAGGGCCGCCGGCATGCCGGCGGCCCTTTACGAAAATTTTGAATTAATCAATCCTTCAATCAACGGGATATACCCAGCCATAGGGGTCTACTATCTTACCCCACTGTATGCCGGTAAGGGTGTCGTAAAGCTCGCGGGTCAACGGGCCGATCCCGCCTCCGCCTATGATGTGGCTCTCGCCTTTGTATGAAATCTCACCAATGGGAGATATGACCGCCGCCGTGCCGGTTCCCCAGGCCTCCTGAAGGCTGCCGTCCCGGGCGGCCTCTATCAGCTCTTGGACGGTGATGAGCCGCTCCTGGACCTCAATACCTTTACCCTTAAGTATTTCGATACAGGACTTCCTGGTAATGCCGGGCAGCACGCTGCCGGAAAGCTCGGGGGTAACCACCTTCCCGTTTATCCTGAACATGACGTTCATGCTGCCCACTTCCTCTATATACCTGCGGTGGACACCGTCCAGCCAGAGAACCTGGCTGAACCCCTCTTTTTCCGCCTTCTCGCCGGCACGGAGGGAAGCGGCGTAGTTGCCGCCGCACTTGGCATAGCCCGTGCCGCCCCGCACGGCCCGGACATCTCGGTCTTCTATTTTTATGCGCACCGGGCTCATACCCCCGGCATAGTAGCTGCCCACGGGGCTTGTTATTATGGCGAACAAATATGTTTTGGAAACATGCACGCCCAGCTGAGGGTCGGTGGCAATTATAAACGGCCGGATATACAGGGAGCTGTCGGGAGCCGAGGGCACCCAGTCCCTGTCCACCTTCAGCAGGGTTACCAGTCCCTCCAGCGCCAGTTCTTCTGGTATGCGGGGAATGCACATCCTGTCCGCCGAATTGTTCATCCTGCGGAAGTTTTCCATAGGCCGGAAAAGCTGTATTCTCCCATCCCCGGTCCTGTATGCCTTCATGCCCTCGAAAATCTCTTGGGCATAGTGAAAAACCATGGCTGAAGGCTCCAGGGAAATGGGGCCATAGGGAACTATGCGCGGGTTTATCCATCCCTGCCCCTCCACATAGTTCATAAGAAACATATGGTCGGAAAAATGCGTGCCAAACGCAATTCCGTTTATGTCCGGCTTATTTCTGGGGGCTGTGGTCAGCTGGACCTTGATTTTCTCCATGGTTCTCCCTCTCAATCTACACTTATTTTTTCTTAATATAATTGGGCCACCCGCCCATTGCAAGGAAAATTTGCTCCCGTTTATACTTTTTGTAAGAAAGTACCAGTCGTCCCGGCTTACTGCCACTTTTCTTTTAGCGGTTTGCCGTATAAAAGCGGCGAAAAGTCTTGGTCCCCATAGGGAATTTGTGTAAATTCACAAATCAAAGGGCGGTTTCCCGTCGGATATTTTGATTTATTAATATGCATCCGGCAATTGACATTCCCGCACGTTGATGTATAATATTCATATTACTCCAAATATTTATTCACTACGGTGACTTGGTTATGGTAAAAGTATTTATTGTCGGCTCCAGCGGCACCACCGGCCTGAGGCTGCAACAGCGTCTTATATCCCGGCCGGAGGTGGAACTTTTGACAATAGATGAGAAGGAGCGCAAAAACCCGGAGGCGCTGGAAAAGCTCATTGCCGCCTCGGACATCACCTTCCTGTGCCTGCCCGATGAGGCTGCAAGGGAGGTGGCGGCGCTTGCCCAGGGTACTTCCGCGCGGATTATCGACACCTCCACCGCCCACCGGGTGGAGGAGGGCTGGAGCTACGGCTTTCCCGAACTGTCCGCCGGTCATCGCCGGGCGGTGGAAACAGGGAAGCGAATTGCGGTGCCCGGCTGCCACGCCAGCGGCTTTATCGCCCTTGTTTATCCCCTGGTGGCGGCAGGCGTCATAAGCAGGGAGTATCCCCTTTCCTGCTTTTCCGTCACGGGTTACAGCGGAGGCGGCAAGGCCATGATAAGCGACTACGAAAACCCCCAACGCCCGAAGGAACTGGACTCCCCCCGGCAGTACGCCCTGGCCCAGAAGCACAAGCACCTGAAGGAGATGACGGCGGTCTGCGGTCTGGCCTTGCCACCGGTCTTTATCCCTACGGTGGCGGACTATTTTGCGGGCATACATTTGACCGTTCCCCTGCATGCGGCGCTGCTCTCAAAGAAGCCGGGGGTGGAGGAAATTAAAAACATCCTGGCGGAACACTACCGAGGCTGCCCCCTTGTAAGGGTGGTTGAGCCGGATGGTGATTTTATGGCCGCGGAGGCCCTGTCGGGAAAGGACTGCATGGAGCTGAGCGTAACGGGCAACGAGGACCGGGTGCTGCTCCACGCCCGTTTTGACAATTTGGGCAAGGGCGCTTCCGGCGCGGCCATACAGTGCTTCAATATAATGTCCGGTCTTGAGGAGACCGCGGGACTAATTGTTTAACAGTTCGCATTATTCGCAACATATCAATTTGGAGGAAACACCATGAAGATTATCAGCGGCGGCGTATGCGCCCCGAAGGGGTTCAAAGCCGCAGGAATATATTGTGGTATAAGAAAAAATCAGTTGAAAAAGGATCTGGCCCTGATTGTCAGCGAAAAGAGGGCCGCCGCCGCATGCGTGTACACCACAAACCTGGTGAAGGGCGCTCCCATAGTCGTCACCAAAAAGAACGTCTCCGACGGCTATGCCCAGGCGGTAATCGTAAACAGCGGAAATGCCAACACGTGCAACTCCAACGGGGAGGAAATAGTAATGGGCATGTGCGCCCTGGTGGAAAAGTACGCCGGAATCCCCGCGGCGGACGTAATTGTGGCCTCCACCGGCGTAATAGGTGAGCCTTTGAATCTGGAACCCATGGAAAAGGCCATGCCCGCCCTGGTGGCATCCCTGGGCGGCGACAGCGATGGCGCCGCTTCGGCAATCATGACCACTGATACCATTAAGAAAGAAATAGCCGTGGAGTTCCAGCTCTCCGGCGTAAGCTGCCGCATGGGCACAATTGCCAAGGGAAGCGGAATGATACATCCCAACATGGCCACAATGCTGGCCTTTATAACCACCGATGCCGCCATCTCGCCGGAAATGCTGCAAAGGGCGCTTTCGGAGGACGTGGAGAACAGCTTCAACATGATAAGCGTGGACGGGGACACCTCCACCAACGACATGGTGGCCGTACTGGCCAACGGCCTTGCGGGAAATCCTCCTATCGACTCGGAAGGCGAAGATTTTGAGGCCTTCAAGGCCGCCCTGGGCCAGGTCACATCCGCCCTATGCCGCAGCATAGCCAGGGACGGGGAAGGCGCCACAAAGCTCATTCGCTGCACCGTAAAGGGGGCCGCCTCCAAGGCCGCCGCCGTCGGCATAGCCAAGGCCATCATCCGCTCCCCTCTGGTAAAATGCGCCATGTTCGGCGCCGACGCCAATTGGGGCAGGGTGCTCTGCGCCATAGGTTATGCGGGCGTACAGGTGGATGTGGAGAAGGTGGCTTTGAGCTTTTCCTCCGCCGCCGGAGAGTTGGAGGTATGCAGAAACTGCAGGGGCGTCCCCTTCTCGGAGGAACTGGCAAAAAGGGTGCTCAGCCAGGAGGAGGTCACCATAGCCGTCACCCTGGGAGACGGGGACGCCGGGGCCACGGCCTATGGCTGCGACCTGAGCTACGACTACGTGAGGATAAACGGCGACTATCGCTCCTGATTACGCAGATTTGGAGGAAGTCATGGAAAACGAACTGACAACTGCCCAACGGGCGAAGGTACTGATTGAAGCCCTGCCATATATTAAGCAGTACAACAATAAAATAATAGTCGTCAAATACGGCGGCAGCGCCATGCTGAACGAGGACCTGAAGCGGGCGGTCATGGGGGACATTGTGCTCCTCAGTCTCATAGGCATCAAGGTGGTCCTTGTCCACGGGGGCGGGCCGGAAATCAGCGAGACTCTGGATAAAATGGGCAAAAAGACCGAGTTCATAAACGGCCTGCGGGTGACGGACGAGGAGACTGCCCAAGTGGTGCAAATGGTGCTGGCGGGAAAGATTTCAAAGAACCTGGTGAACCTGATAGGCAACATCGGAGGCAGGGCAATCAGCCTTTCAGGCATAGACGGCCAGATGATTGAAGCCAAGAAAATGAGCGAAGAACTGGGCTTTGTGGGCGAAATTGTACACGTGAACACCCAGCCCATTCTGGACGTGCTGGAAAAGGGCTATATCCCCGTTATATCCACCCTGGGCTTCGACAGGGAGGGCAACTGCTACAACATTAACGCAGACACCGCCGCCGCCCGCATAGCGGGCACCCTGAAAGCCGAAAGCTTGGTAAACATGACTGACACCACAGGGCTGCTCCGGGATAAAAGCGACTCCAAATCCCTCATCAGCAAGCTAAGCGTCAGCGACGCGCCCCAGCTTATTCGGGACGGCGTCATATCCGGCGGCATGATACCCAAGGTCAACTGCTGCATTGAGGCCATCCGCCGGGGCGTAAAGAAGGTTTTCATCATTGACGGGCGCATACCCCATTCCATACTCATCGAGGTTTTAACCGACGAGGGCATCGGTACCATGTTTGTATAATGGCGCGCTGCCATTAAAACAAGGAGGCTGTTTCATGGACACAAAAACTCTCGACCAAAACTATATCGCCAACACCTACGCGCGCTTTGACCTGGCGGCCGACCGTGGCAAGGGTGCGATCATATTCGACGAAAACGGCAAAAGATACATAGATTTGGGCAGCGGCATAGCTGTGTGCAGCTTCGGAATGGCGGACGACCGGTGGGTGGCCGCCGTAACAAATCAGCTGGGCAAGCTCCAGCACATGTCCAATCTTTTCTATACGGAACCTCAGGCTCATCTGGCAAAGCTGCTCTGCGAAAAAACCGGCATGAGCCGGGTCTTCTTCTGCAATTCCGGCGCCGAGGCCAACGAGTGCGCCATCAAGGCGGCCAGGAAATACTCTTCCGACAAATACGGCCCGGGCCGCAGCAAAATTGTGACCCTGATTAACAGCTTTCACGGCCGCACCATCGCCACTCTTTCAGCCACCGGCCAGGATGCCCTTCATGTGCATTTTGACCCCTTTTTACCAGGCTTCGCCCACGTGCCGGCCAACGACTTCGAGGCCATGAAAACAGCCTGCGAGGACAGCGTCTGCGCCATAATGTTGGAGCTTGTACAGGGCGAAGGCGGGGTGATACCACTTGATAAGGACTATGTGGCCGCCGTGGCGCAAATGGCGGCGGAGAGGGACATGCTTCTCATCATTGACGAGGTACAGACGGGAAACGGCCGTACCGGCAGCCTGTATGCGTATATGCAGTACGGCATCAGGCCCGATATAGTCACCACCGCCAAGGGCCTTGCCGGAGGCCTGCCCATGGGTGCCGCCCTGTTGGGCGAAAAATTGAAGGATACCCTCACTCCCGGCAGCCACGGCAGCACTTTCGGGGGAAACCCTGTCTGCGCAGCAGGAGCCATATCCGTCATCTCCAGGCTGGACGAAGAGTTTCTCGCCTCCGTCAGGGCCAAGGGGGAATATATAAAAAACGCCCTCGAAGGCGCGAAAGGCGTTCTGGGCGTGACTGGTATGGGCCTGATGCTTGGAATTGCCATAGATAAACCCGCGAAAGAAACGGCAGCACGGTGCATTGAGGCGGGCGTCATAGTCCTCACCGCCCATGAAAAGCTTCGCCTCCTGCCTCCGCTGAACATAGGCATGGAGGAGCTCCGGGAAGGAATCGAAATATTGAAAGGAGTTCTGGCCCAATGAAACACCTGTTAAAGCTATCCGACCTGACCGCCGGCGAAATCCTTGAAATCCTCAACCTGGCGGACCAACTGAAATATGAGAACAAAAACGGCATAGAGCACCCCCATCTGAAGGGCAAGACTCTGGGAATGATTTTCCTGAAAAATTCCACCCGCACTAGGGTCAGCTTTGAAGTGGGCATGTACCAGCTGGGTGGAACGGCCCTGTTTTTAAGCTCCAGAGACCTTCAGCTGGGCAGGGGCGAGTCCATAGAGGATACGGCACGGACCCTTTCCCGGTATCTGGACGGCATTATGATACGAACGTACTCCCAGGAAGAAGTGGAGACTCTGGCCAAATACAGCGGCATACCCGTTATAAACGGCCTTACGGACTACGCCCACCCCTGCCAGGTGCTGGCAGACCTCATGACCATACGGGAATACAAGCACAGCTTCAAGGGCCTGAAACTGTGCTTCATAGGAGACGGCAACAATATGGCCAACAGCCTTATCGTGGGCTGCATAAAGATGGGAATGAGTGTCAGCATAGCCTGCCCCGAGGAATACAAACCCGACCCCGGGATTATGGCCTGGGCCAGGGAAAAGGGCGATTTCACCTGCACCAGCAACATCCCCGAGGCTGTAAAAGGCGCCCATGTGATTTATACCGACGTCTGGGCCTCCATGGGCCAGGAAGGGGAGGCGGAAAAACGCAGGTCGGCCTTCAAAAACTACCAGGTAAACGAGGAAGTCATGGCCATGGCGGACCCCG
>JBMNQG010000067.1:0-8172 GCA_050944015.1 Oscillospiraceae bacterium | reverse complement strand
TGTGGCAGTGGACGGAAATAATCGCCTTATCAATGTTTCTGACATTTTCCTTCAGGTGGCCTATCAGCCTGGCGTATTCACCCGGCGTAGTGTAGCCCACCGTATCGGGGACGTTAATTACGGTGGCACCGCTGTCTATGGCGGTTTCAAAAATTCTCACAAGGAAGTCCCAGTCGCTTCTGGTGGCGTCCTCCGCGGAAAATTCCACCTGAGGGCATTTTTTGCTGGCGTAGGCCACCATGGCGGCGACGGTGTCAAGCACCTGCTCCGGCGACATTTTCAGCTTGTAGTGCATATGCACCGGAGAAGTGGAAATAAAAGTGTGAATCAGGGGCGAAACCGCTCCCTTCACAGCTTCATAAGCCGCGTCAATGTCCTTTTTATTGGCCCGGGCCAGGGAGGCCACGGTGCAGTTTTTGATTTCACTTGCAATCCGTTTTACCGATTCAAAATCCCCGGGGGAGGAAATGGCAAAGCCGGCTTCAATGACGTCAACCTTAAGCCTTTCAAGCTGGCGAGCCACCTCCAGTTTCTCGTTTATGTCCATGCTGCAGCCTGGGGACTGCTCGCCGTCACGCAGGGTAGTATCAAAAATCCGTATAGGCTGTGCCATTTCAACTTCCTCCTTTCTTGCAGATTTTCAGCTCACTATCGCGCCTTTTTCCGCTGAGGAGACGCTTTTCGCATAGCGGCCGATGTAGCCGGAATATACTTTACGCTGCGGCAGGACCATTTCCTTTCTGCGTCTTAACATCTCCTCTTCGGGCACGAGCAGGTCCAGCCGGTATTCGGGGATATTGATGGAAATAATGTCCCCCTCCCGGACGTATGCAATGTTTCCGCCGGCGGCTGCCTCCGGGGAGATGTGGCCTATGGCGGCCCCCCGTGTAGCCCCGGAAAACCTGCCGTCCGTCACCAGTGCTACCTCCTTATCCAGTCCCATTCCCGCAATGGCGGAAGTGGCGGAGAGCATCTCCCGCATTCCCGGCCCTCCAGCAGGGCCTTCATAGCGTATTACCACCACGTCGCCGGGTCTGATTTTCCCGCCGAATATGGCGCGTATCGCCTCTTCTTCACCGTCAAATACGCGGGCGGGTCCCTGGTGCACCAGCATATCCTCAGCCACCGCGCTGCGCTTGACTACGGCGCCGCCGGGAGCCAGCGTTCCGAAGAGGACGGCTATGCCTCCAGTGGGAGAGTAGGGTTCTTCTACACTCCGGATAACCCTGCGGTCCAGGATCCTCGCGTTTTCAAGGTTATCCGCCACTGTCTTGCCCGTTGCGGTCATAAGTGAAGTATCCAGATATCCGTTTTCCGCCAGCTCCTTCATTACGGCCTGCACTCCGCCGGCGGAATAAAGGTCCTGCATGTGGTGCTCTCCCGCCGGGGCAAGACGGCACAGGTTGGGGGTTTTCCGGCTTATTTCGTTCACCATGCGCAGGTCGAAGGGCACACCGGCCTCATGGGCAATTGCCGCCAGGTGAAGGACGGTGTTGGTGGAACAGCCCAGGGCCATATCCACCGCCAGCGCGTTGGCGAAGGCTTTTTCCGTCAGGATATCGAGGGCGCGGATATCTTTTTCGTAAAGCTCCATAATCTTTTCCCCCGCCGACTTGGCAAGCCTTAGGCGCTGGGCGTAAACCGCGGGAATAGTGCCGTTGCCGGGGAGGGCGATGCCTACCGCCTCACACAGGCAGTTCATGGAATTGGCTGTAAACATACCGGAGCAGGAACCGCAGCCGGGACAGGCGTTGTCCTCGTAGTATTCCAGCCGCTCCTTGTCAATCTTCCCCACGTTGTAGCTGCCCACGGCCTCAAAAACGATGTTTAAGTCCATATACCTGCCCTGGCTGTCGCTAACCGACAGCATGGGTCCGCCTGATACAAATATGGAGGGCAGGTTCAGCCGGCAGGCCGCCATGAGCATGCCAGGCACTATTTTGTCGCAGTTAGGTATAAAAACCAGGGCGTCGAAGCAGTGTGCCCGCACCATGCACTCTATGGTGTCGGCAATCAGTTCCCTGGAGGCCAGGGAATACTTCATGCCCTCGTGGCCCATCGCAATCCCGTCGCAGATGGCAATGGTGTTGAACTCCAGCGGTGTCCCGCCTGCCGCCAGAACCCCGTCCTTTACTGCCCTTGAAATGGACTGCAGGTGAATGTGGCCCGGCACTATCTCGTTGAAGGAGTTTACAATGCCGATTAGGGGCTTTTTTATCTGGGCGCCGGTCAGACCGGTCGCCTTAAGGAGGGAGCGGTGTGGGGCGCAGCCGACGCCTTCCTTGATTTGATTGCTGTTCATTTTTACTCCTTTCATAGCCGGCAATCTAAACTATTTGCGGAAATCAGAGATATGTAGTTTCCTGAATACCGCCCGGCATACTTTTTCTAATTCTTTTGCCAGCTCATCTTAGCCCGCAGCTCGGCGCCGATCTTTTCAATGGGGTGATTCTGCTCCTGCCGGCGCCGTGCGTTGAAGTAGGGCCTGCCAGCCTGATTTTCCAGTATCCAGCTTCGGGCAAAGCTGCCGTCCTGGATTTCGGAGAGCACCTTTTTCATTTCCTTTCTGGTCTCCTCGGTGATGATTCGCCTGCCCACGCAGTAGTCGCCGTATTCCGCCGTATCGCTTATGGAGTAGCGCATGAAGGACAGGCCGCCCTTTACAACCAGGTCGATAATCAGCTTCATCTCATGGAGGCACTCAAAGTAGGCGCTTTCGGGCTGGTAGCCCGCCTCCACCAGCGTCTCAAAGCCGGCTTTAATGAGCTCCGTGAGGCCGCCGCAGAGAACCGCCTGTTCTCCAAACAGGTCCGTCTCAGTCTCTTCCTTGAAGGTGGTCTCCAGGATCCCGCCTCGGGCTCCGCCTATGCCGTAGGCATATGCCAGCGCCGTTTCCTTGGCCTTTCCGCTGGCATCCTGATATACGGCAATGAGGCAGGGCACTCCCTTGCCCTCTTCAAACTGGCTGCGGACGGTGTGGCCGGGGCCTTTGGGGGCCACCATGATGACGTCCACGTCGGCGGGAGGCTTAATCTGGCCGTAATGGATGTTGAATCCATGGGCGAAAGCCAATGTGGCGCCCTTTTTCAGGTTGGGTTCCACGTCCTTTTTGTAGAGGGCCGGCTGCTTTTCGTCGTTCACCAGAATCATCACCAGGTCGGCGGCCTTTACGGCCTCGGCGGTCACCATAACAGTTAAGCCGGCGGCTTTTGCAGCTTCCGCGGATTTTGAGCCCTCGTAAAGGCCAACGATTACGTCCGCTCCGCTGTCCCTAAGATTGAGGGCGTGGGCGTGACCCTGGCTTCCGTAGCCCACAACAACGATGGTCTTGCCCTCCAAAACGCTGAAATTACAGTCCTTCTCGTAATAAATGTTCGCCATTGATTTTTCCTCCTTCTCATTTTATCTGACAAGATGATTTTCCATTGCCGTAACGAAAAACTCCTGCTTATTTTCAAGGCAGTAATTGCCTCTGCCCATGGCGGTGGGGCCTGTTCGGCACATTTCAACGATTTTGTACTGTCTCATATACTCAAGAAAAGCATCGAGCTTTGCAGTTTCTCCGGTGACCTCGACGCAAACGGACTCGGGAGACAGGTCCACGATGCTCGCCCTGAAGGTGTTCACCGCCTCCATGACCTCCGACAGCTCGCCCTTCATAATTCTGACCTTTACAATCATCAGCTCGCGGACGACGGTCCTGTCCAAATCCATCAGCTGCACTTTTTTCACGTCCACCAGCTTCTGCAGCTGCTTTACTATCTGCTCCTTCATGTAGTCGTCCCCCCAGGATACAATGGTCATCCTCGACAGGGCCGGGTCCTCGGTTTCGCCAACGGTCAGGCTGTCTATATTGAACGAGCGCCTGTAAAACAGGGAAGACACCCTTGTGAGAACCCCTGCGTGGTTTGACACCAGTAGGGAAACAATAAACTGCTTGCCTTTCGCGTTCTGCATTTCTTTACCCCCAATCATCTCAGAATAATGTCTTTTATGCTTCCGCCGGGGGGAATCATGGGCAGAACCATCTCGTCCTTGTCGATTATGCAGTCTATAACCACCGGCATATCGCATTTGAAGGCTTCCTCCAGGCAGGCCTTGTATTCCTCGTTGGTTGTGACCCGCAAGCCTTTTGCGCCGAACGCCTCCGCCAGCTTTACGAAATCCGTCTGCCGCTCCAGGGAGGTGTTGGAATACCTGCCATCAAAGAAGAGGGTCTGCCACTGCCTGACCATACCCAGGACGCCGTTGTTCAGGACTATCACAATCAGGGGCAGCCTGTTGGAAACGGCCGTGGCCAGCTCGTTCATGTTCATGTGGAAGCTGCCGTCGCTGGTGAATAGAAGCGTTCTCTTAAATCCCGAACCTATACAGGCGCCTATAGCCGCCCCCATGCCGAATCCCATGGCCCCAAGCCCTCCGCTGGTAATAAAGCTGCGGGGCCTTTTAAACTGGTAAAATTGGGCCGTCCACATCTGGTGCTGGCCCACGTCCGTGGCGACGGTGTTGTCGCCCATTCTTCGGCACGCCCCCTGTATTACGGACTGAGGGGTCAGGCGGCGGGGGTTCATCATCAGATTGTTGTTGGGATCGCTCTTAATTTCGCGGATTCTCTCGGCCCATTCCGGCCTGGCTTGGGGCTCAAGCATGGTCACGAGTTCCGTTAAAACGTGCCTCACGTCTCCTATAATGCTTGTAGTTACCCCGATGTTTTTCCCCACCTCGGCGGGGTCAATCTCTATGTGCAAAATCTTTTTCCCTTTTGAAAACTCCACCTTATTGCCGGTGGCCCGGTCTGAGAAGCGGGTGCCCACCGCAATAATCAGGTCGCTTTCGTACAGGGCCTTTGTAGCTGCATACAGCCCGTGCATGCCCACCATTCCCAAAAAGCGCGGGTGCGAATAGGGGACTGCTGTCAGACCCATTATTGAAAGGCCCACCGGCGCATCGATTTTATCCGCAAGGGTAATCAGCTCCCTTGACGCGTTGGAGGAGATTACTCCGCCGCCGCAGTAGATGTATGGCCTCTCAGCCTCGGAAATGAGCCTTGCCGCTTCCTCCAGCTTCTCCCGGCTTACGGGCTTTTCGACCCGGTATTGCTTGCGTTCGGATTCCGGCTCAAACTCCGTCACGGCCATTTGTACGTCCTTGGTGATGTCGATAAGCACCGGTCCCGGGCGGACGGACGACGCCAGGTCGAAGGCCTCCCTGACCGTGGCGGCCAGCTTCGTAACGTCCTTCACAAGGTAGTTGTGCTTCGTAATGGGCATTGTGACGCAGGAAATGTCCACTTCCTGAAAACTGTCCTTTCCCAGGAGGGTGGTGGCAACGTTGCCGGTTATGGCTACCATGGGCGAGCTATCCAGGTAGGCGTTTGCAATCCCCGTCACAAGGTTGGTGGCTCCGGGCCCGCTTGTGGCAATGACAACCCCCGTTTTCCCCGTCACCCTGGCGTAACCGTCGGCGGCATGGGCTGCGCCCTGCTCGTGGCAGGTAGTAAAATGCCTGATTTTATCGCTGTTCTTATAAAGTTCGTCGTAGATATTAAGCACCGTTCCGCCGGGATAGCCGAATACGGTATCCACGCCGCGCTCAATGAGCACTTTAACCAAGATTTCAGCACCTGTTAACATAATGTAAACCATCCTCCCTAATCTTTTCTGCATTTTGGCGCCGGTAATACCAAATGCTCTTTCTCGGAATACCGCGCTATAAAATTAAAGAGCCCTGCAGCATTTCACTGCAGGGCTCTCATCATCTGGTTATAATTAGAACTATTCTATTCTAACCGCCCTATTACAGCGAAATCACAATTATTAACATGACAAAGAACCCGGACAAGAATAATAAGCCCGAGTACAAGTATGCTAATAATTATGATTTGGCTCATAAACATTGCGGTCATGTTAGCTCCTCATCTGTGAAACAGAGCATAATAAATTTTGGTAATAGTATCATTCCCAATGGTTCTATGTCAATACAAAATATGCCCAATCCCCATTTTTTGTGTCTGCTAACAAATGCGCGGATAGTTATACAATATAATATTCTTTATTGGGTAATTTATACATAAAAAAGAGCGACTATTTGCAAATAAATGCAGTTTTATTGCCTGTTTTTTCACAATTGAGGGCAAAAATAAAAAGCCCGAGAATAAAAATACTCCCGGGCTTTTCCTTAATGTTTATTTACTTCACTATGTTGGCAACTTCAGCGGCGAAGTCGTCTTCCCTCTTCTCAATGCCCTCGCCCTTTTCAAAGCGGGTAAAGGCCTTGACGACAATGGTTCCGCCCAGCTGCTTTGCCACGTTCTTGATGTGCTGCTCGACGGTAATCTTGTTTTCCTTGACAAAGGGCTGGTTCATGAGGCAAAAATCCTCAAAATACTTGTTCAAGCGGCCCTTCACCATGTTTTCGGCTATTTTCTTGGCCTTGTCCTCAGGCAGGTTCTTGGCCTTGTTCTCCTCCATGGCCTTGACCATCTGGATGTGCCTTTCCCTCTCCAGCTCCTCAGGGTCAACGGAGGCTGAATCAAGATAAAGGGGCCGCATGGCGGCGATCTGCATGGCAATGTCCTTGCCCAGCTCCTCTACCTCGGGCTTGTCCTTGATGTTATCGGCGACTTCCATATTCACTATGACGCCGATTCTTCCGCCCATGTGGACATAGGGAACACTATAGCCGGTGGAATAGCGGGCAAAGCGGCGGACGCTTATCTTTTCGCCGATTACAAGGATTTTTTCCTGCTGCATCTGCTCAATGCTCAAATCGCTTCCGGGATATTTGCAGGCCATGAGAGCCTGTAAATCCGCGGGGTCGTTATCTGCAACAGCCTGGGCAACGCCCTGGACAAACTCTACAAACAGCTCGTTCTTGGCGACGAAGTCGGTCTCGGCATTGACTTCCACCGCAACGCCAACTCCGTTAAACACAGCTGCGTAAGCCATACCTTCGGCGGCTATCCGTCCCGCCTTTTTCTGAGCGGCGGCCAGCCCCTTTTCCCTGAGCCATTCAACGGCCTTGTCCATATCTCCATCGGTAGCGGCGAGGGCCTTTTTGCAGTCCATCATTCCGACGCCGGTCATTTCGCGCAGCTTCTTAACGTCAGTAGCGGTAAATGCCATTTTTACTTCCTCCTGTATATTTGATGTCACTCTTTATATTAACCCGTAATGGGCGGACTTAGGTGTCCGCCCATCTGATTATTCCTGTTCGACTTCCTGTTCCTGCTCCTGTGCCTCGGGCTGGGCCTCAACCTGGGTATCGTCGCCCTGCCTGCCTTCCTGCACGGCATTGGCTATGGTAGAGGTTATCAGGCGGATGGCGCGGATAGCGTCGTCGTTTCCGGGGATTACATAGTCCACTTCATCGGGGTCGCAGTTGGTGTCTACCACTGCCACGATGGGAATACCCAGCTTGCGGGCCTCGGCAATGGCGTTATGCTCCTTCCTGGGGTCGATTACAAAGAGAGCCCCGGGGAGCTTCTTCATATCCTTAACGCCGCCAAGATATTTTTCCAGCTTGTTGATTTCGCCGGTGAGCTTGATGACTTCCTTCTTGGGAAGCATGTCGAAGGTGCCGTCTTCCTGCATCTGCTTCAGCTGAGCCAGCCGGTCTATGCGGGTGCGCATGGTCTTGAAGTTTGTGAGCATACCGCCCAGCCAGCGGGCGTTGACATAGAACATGCCGACGCGGGCGGCTTCCTCACGGACTGCATCCTGGGCCTGTTTCTTGGTTCCTACGATCAAAATGCTTTCACCGTTTTCAACCAAGGTGCGGACAAAGTTGTAGGCCTCTTCCAGTTTCTTTACGGTTTTCTGCAGGTCGATGATATAGATGCCGTTGCGCTCCATGTAGATGTACTCGGCCATCTTGGGGTTCCACCTGCGGGTTTGGTGACCGAAATGAACACCCGCCTCCAAAAGCTGTTTCATTGATACTACTGCCATTATTTATTATTTCCTCCTTTATTTTGTTATTACCTCCGGCGGCCTCATCCCTGCCCGACCGGACCGAAGCCACATGGTCGCAGGTCAACCTCCGTGTGTAATGTAATAAATAACGCCATGGTATTATAGCAAAGACCAGGGCGTATTGCAAGGGTTATCCATAAAATAAACCAATTTTTTTGGCAATTTATGCGCGCTAAAAGAAAGGTTTCTTTTCCCTGCG
>JBMNQG010000066.1:0-8538 GCA_050944015.1 Oscillospiraceae bacterium | reverse complement strand
TGTCCATCAAATGCCACAGGATGAGTGGCTTATACTTGCCGCCAATCAGGCGGAGGGTTGCCGAGACCGGGCATATAACACCCGCTTGTTTCTTATCCAAGGCTGCTCCTTTCCATAGTATCTTTTTCCAATTACTGTTATAATAATACCAAGAACATAGAAAGTTGTCAAACCCGGGTTGGAAGGGAGTCGAGCTTATGAAGAAAGTCCAGTTTAACGTGACGGGCATGACCTGTTCCGCCTGCTCGGCGCGGGTTGAAAGGGGCGTTTCAAAACTGGAGGGCGTACGGGAGGTCAGCGTAAACCTTCTGAAGGGCACCATGGCCGTCAAGTTTGACGAAAACGCACTCGACACCGGCAAAATAATAGACAAGGTGGTGGACCTGGGCTACGGCGCCGAGGTGCAGAAACCCAAGGAAAAAAAGCAGGAGGTAAAGTCCCTGGACACCGCCAAACTGGAAGCAGACGCTGTTAAAAGGCGCCTAATCGTGTCCATTATATTTACAATCCCCCTGTTTTACATCTCCATGGGGCATATGGCCGGCTGGCCCCTGCCCGGCTTTTTTCACAACGCCATGGTTTTCGCCTTCACCCAGTTTCTCCTTGTCCTGCCCGTGGCTGTCGCCAACGGCAGGTACTTTAAGGCGGGATTCAGGAATCTCTACCGCCTCTCTCCCAACATGGACTCCCTCATAGCCCTGGGCTCCGGCGCGGCAATCGTCTACGGCATATACGCCATATACAGGATCGCCTGGGCGATGGGCTCCGGTGATTTCCACACCGCGGGCGGTTTCTCCATGGATTTGTACTTTGAGTCCGCAGGCATGATACTGACCCTTATCACTTTGGGCAAGTTTTTCGAGGCCCGTGCCAAGGGCCGCACCTCCGAGGCCATAGTAAAGCTCATGAACCTTGCCCCGAAAACCGCCACAGTTTTAAGAGACGGCGCCGAGGAGGAAATACCCCTGGAGGACGTGGCAAAAGGCGATATTCTTGTAGTCCGGGCCGGGGACACCGTTCCGGTGGACGGAGTGATAATAGAGGGCTACTCTTCCGTGGACGAGTCCGCCATAACGGGCGAAAGCCTGCCCGTGGAAAAGCACGAGGGCGACAAGGTCACGGGCGGCACCATCAACAAGACCGGATATTTCAAAATGGAGGCAACCGCCGTGGGGGACGAAACCACCCTGGCGAAGATAATCCAGCTTGTGGACGAGGCCACCTCCTCCAAGGCTCCCATCGCCAAGCTGGCCGACAAGGTAAGCGGCGTTTTCGTTCCCGTCGTTATCGCAATTGCCGTTGCGTCCGCCGCTGTATGGCTGCTTCTTGGTAAAAGCCTTGAATTTGCCCTGACGGCAGGCATTTCCGTGCTGGTGATTTCCTGCCCCTGCGCCCTGGGGCTCGCCACTCCCACTGCAATCATGGTGGGCACGGGGAAGGGCGCCTCCAAGGGCATACTCATAAAATCCGCCGAGGCGCTGGAGGTGGCCCACAGCATTGACGTGGTCGTCCTGGACAAGACCGGAACGGTCACCGAGGGCAGGCCCAGGGTTACGGACATAGAGCCGGCAGGCGTTGATAAGGAAGAGCTATTGACACTCGCCGCCTCGCTGGAGAAAATGTCCGGCCACCCCCTGGCGGAGCCTATTATCGCCGAGGCGGAAGCACGAAGCCTGGAACTGAAGCCCGTCCAGGACTTTAAGCTCATCCCCGGCCAGGGAATTACGGGCGTGATAGAAGGCAGACTGATTTCGGCCGGGAACCGCAGGCTCATGGCTTCCTCCGGCGTAGACGTTGAAAAATTCGGCAAGCTGGAGGAAAGGCTGGCAGACGAGGGCAAAACGCCCCTGTTTTTCGCCCGGGACAGTGAGCTTATAGGCGTGATTGCCGTTGCGGACACCATTAAACCCACCAGCAGGCAGGCTATCTCCCGGCTTCAGGAAATGGGCGTGGAGGTCATAATGCTCACCGGCGACAACAGCCGCACCGCCGAGGCCATACGCCGTCAGGTGGGCCTGCAGAAGGTGATAGCGGAGGTGCTGCCGGCCGACAAGGAGCGGGAGGTCCGCGCCCTTCAGGAGCAGGGCAAAAAAGTGGCCATGGTTGGCGACGGCATCAACGACGCCCCCGCCCTGGCCCGGGCCGACGTGGGCATAGCCATCGGCGCCGGCACCGACATCGCCATCGAGTCCGCCGACATAGTTTTAATGAAAAGCGACCTTATGGACGTGGCGGCGGCAATCCAGCTAAGCCGCGCCGTAATGCGGAACATCAGGCAGAACCTGTTCTGGGCGTTCATCTACAACGCCATCGGAATTCCAATTGCGGCGGGGGTTCTCTACTCTGCCTCCGGCCTGCTTCTCAACCCCATGATTGCCGCGGCCGCCATGAGCTTCAGCTCGGTGTCCGTGGTTACAAACGCCCTGCGTCTTCGCTTTTTCACGCCCAAATGGGAAAAGAATTTACGGCACAATAATATAGAAAAGGAGAATGGCAAATGAGAAAAACCCTGCACGTTGAAGGCATGTCCTGCTCCCACTGCGTGGCGGCGCTGACAAAGGAGCTTAAAAAGATACCCGGCTTGAACGTCGTGGAGGTAAGCCTGGAAAAGAAGCAGGCCGTCGTGGAAGCGTCCAGCGATGTGCCGGACGAATCCCTCAAAAACGCGGTGGAGGAGGCCGGATTTGAGCTTAAAAGAATTGAATAGCCCAAAACGAAAACCCGCCGGGCTGCCGCCCGGCGGGTTTTTGCCTGTCTTTTTGTATTTGCTTTTATTCCCCGCAGCAGGTGATTTTCTCCACCCACTTGGAGAAGGCGTCCATGTATCTTTTTAGGAAACGACGGGTGGATTCGTCCGTAAGCTCTCCCTGCTCGTCGAGAAGTCTTGCCACGTTCTTGATATACGCCTCCGGCTGCTGCAGCATGGGGACATTCAAAGCCATCATTACCTGGCGCAGCTGGTGGTTCGAGCCGAAGCCCCCCATACTGCCCGGGGAAACGCTGATAATCCCGCCGGGCTTTCCGTCCCATACGCTGCTGACGAAGGGCCGGGACCCCACGTCCAGGGCGTTTTTCAGCGCCGCGGGGATGGAGCGGTTGTACTCCGGAGTGACAAACAAAAACCCGTCCATCTGGGAAAGCTGGCGCCGGAAATCAACCCAGGCCTCCGGCGGATTATCATCCAGGTCCTCGTTGTAAAGGGGAAGCTGGCTAATATCAATAAAATGAAGCTCCAGCTTCTCCGGCGCCAGGGCCGCGGCCGCCCTTGCTATGGACCGGCTGTAAGAGCCCCGGCGCAGGCTTCCAACCAGCACTCCTACTTTCTTTTTCTCCATAATACACTCCCTTCTCTGTCCGTTTCCGCCCGGATTTCACGGTATCCGGGCAGGCTTTGGCATCTCCTTCCATTACCACCATCATAATAACCAACGCACTTCCTGTCAATGAACAAATTGCAAATTTCCCCTTGCAACATATGTATATTTGTATTATAATATATAATACAAATATACGGGAGGGGGACTAATGATACTGGAAATAGATATGACCGGGAACGTCCCTATTTATCAGCAAATACGGAATCAGATTATGTACGGCATTGCCACGGGCCTGCTGAAGCCCGGGGAGCAGCTGCCCACCGTCCGCCAGCTGG
The DNA here is from genome assembly GCA_050944015.1 of Oscillospiraceae bacterium. Classification (GTDB taxonomy): domain Bacteria; phylum Bacillota; class Clostridia; order Oscillospirales; family Oscillospiraceae; genus DUOX01. The sequence continues at coordinate 4,886 of JBMNQG010000066.1, read as the reverse complement.
CTGGGGAGATTGGGGTAAACCCCATGACTGTCAACAAGGCCTACGACCTGCTTAAAAAAGAGGGTTTTATCCTGATTGACAGGAGGCACGGGGCGCAGGTATGCGAGCCCCGTGTGCGCGAAAACCCCCTGGACGAGGATTTTGACCAGCGGGCGCAGCTTCTGATTGCGGAAGCGCTGATAAAGGGGGCCTCCGCCGGCGAGCTTCGTCAGCGCATGCTGGGGCTTATTGACAGAGTTTATAAAAGGGAGGGGAATATGTCTTGACCTGGGTTTTGATTGTAATAATGTGGGTGGTTTTTGCCGCCATGGCCGTTTCCATGCTGCTTATAAAAAGGTACCGCAGCAATCAGGTGCTGGGAACTACTCTGTCCGAATCGCACGCCCAACACCCTGAAGTAAAGAAAATACTGGGCGCTTTTACTGCGTCCTGTTATGGGATTTTGGCTGCTTTCATGGCTCTCAGCCTCCTGCTGCTTACGCCGCCGGTGAAGGACTATGCCGAGTTCTACCTGATTCTCGTGGTCATATTTGACTTATTTGCCAACTGGTTTGCGGTCGAGCATTACAGAAAAAAGCTCCTGCGGCTGAAGGCGCAAAACAACTGGGTATACCCTCAAAAAAGCCAGATAACGGTGGACCTGAATATAGCAAGGGAAAAGGGCAAATACAGCGTCTCCCCTTTTTGGGTCTGGCTGTTTTTTGCGCTGAGCTTTCTGCCCACCGCCGTCCTGGCTTTCAGACAGGACCTGCGTCAAGTATATCCCATAGGTTTCAGCCTATTCGGGCCGCTGTGCCAGCTGGGGGGCGTTTACATGTATTACCAGATGCGGAACATGCCCTCCCAGATAATAGCTGATAACCCGGAGACAAATCTTCTCTACGCACGGGGGCAGGAGAGGCTAAACAGCATTGCCGCTACCGTAACTGCCCTCGCGATTCTGGTTTTTTGGATAGTGTTCCAGCTTGCCGTATTATATGCCAAAAAAGGCAGCCTCTTTATAGTACCCGTGGTACTTTTGCCCGTCGCGCTTATATGCACTGCCGTATGGCACCAGGGCAAGAGCCGCCGACTTGCAAACCGGTTTTTAAGCCAGCTGCCGGAGGATAAGAAGTACCTTCGGGAGGAGCCTGGCACGTGGAAACGGGGTTTTTACAACAATCCTAACGACCCCCGTATTTTCGTTCCAAAGCGCATTGCAAGCCTGGGCTGGACCATCAACATAGGCCGCCCTCTGGGCAAGGCGGCAATCTTCGCGTTATTCATCCCCCTTATCGCCTGCTTTGCGCTGATTCTATACGGCGGAGTAAAGGACTACCATATTACGCTCAGGGAAAACGAAATCGTCATTGACGCCGCCATGTACGATTTTTCCGTAGACAAGGCAGATGTGGTCTCCATATCAATGACGGAAAGGCTGCCCGGCGGCAGGCGGACCAACGGGTACGGCGGCGCCGCCAAAAGCTACGGCAACTTTTATCTGGAGGGCTACGGCAACTGCAAGCTTTATATATACAATGACATAAAGCAGTACATTGTCCTTGAGCTTGCGGGCGACAATCCCTCCTATGTAATCCTCAACGGCAAAACCCCGGATGAAACCAGCAGGCTGTATCAAGACATAAACTATTGGTTGGATTAGTTAAAAATCAAAGGAAGGCCCTGCGCCTTCCTTCTTTATATTAATCTCCCTGCGGCCAAATCGTCAGCCCGTGAGTGCGACAGGACAGTATAGTTGTTGTTTAGCACATCGGTGCATTATACTCAAGCATTAATTTAAATAATTATTCTATTCTGCTTGCCATACTTAACTCTTCTTAAAGTAAAAAATAAAGCCTCAAAGGGGGTTTTCCCCTTTGAGGCCTTTTGTATTTACTTTCCTACAGGCCCCCGGCACTGATACTTCCCTGGTCAATGTCAGACTTTTATTCCAAATATCTTCTCTGCGTTTTTGTAATATAGGCTGGCTCGTTCCTCATTTGTCAAATCAATGGACTGCAGGAAAGACATACACTCTCCCAGGTCTTCATAGGGATAATCCGTACCAAGCAGCAGATGGTCAATCCCCAGCACATCCTTTGCGCACTGGAAAGCCGGCTTTGAATAGTTACCGCTGGTCGTAGCCCAAATATTGGTGTCCCAGTACTCTCCGCATTTTTTAAGGTTTTTGCCTCCACCCTGCATGCCGGGAGGCGCGCCCTGCCCAGCGGGGACCGATTTGGAGTCAAGCCGCTGGCGCATAAAGGGCCACCCTTCCCCCAGATGCCCCAGGATGACTTTCAGATTCGGAAGCCTGTCAAACACACCTGTGGCAATCATCTTCATCAGGGTTATGCAGGTGTCAAAATGATAGCCCAGCCCGAACTCCAAATCGCGGCCCCAGCCCTTGAATTCGTCTATTGCGGACACCGTGGGATGGAGGTACACGAAGACCCCAAGCTCGGCAGCACGCCGTAAAATTGGGAAATACCGCTCATCCGCCAGAGTGGGACCTCCGAAGTTTGAAAAGGTGTTCCATCCCACGAAACCCAGCTCAAGAACACAGCGCTCCAGTTCCTGGACGGCCGCATCCGTGTCGTTAACCGGCAGCGCTGCGCAGCCCAGAAAGCGTCCGGGATACCGAGCCGCGGCTTCCGCCAGAACGTCGTTCACTCTCCTGCTGACGTCCACGCTGGCCGACGTTTCCAGCAGCTCCAGGCCGACAGAAAGGCTGATTATCTGAGTATCAATCCCGTGCCTATCCATGTTTTCCAGCCTTCTGCCGCCCAGGTCCAGGAGGTCGGCAAAGGGCCCAAACTTCGGAACGCCCTTGGACAGCAGTTCGGTAAACTCCCCGGCAAAAAAATCCGTATAGTAATGGGCTTCAAAATCCACCTTATTCATTTTGAAACATATCTGTCATACGCGGCCTGCTTGAGCTCCGTGAGCCTATCCACTTTCAGTGAAATGAGGGTACTGACATACTCACCCCAGTCTTTTTCGATATCCAAGTCGCCGATTATGAATTTGGGGATTGTCTCCTCCGCATAGGTGCATACGTCGGCCCAAATGGTGGAGAATTCCCCGCTTTCTTCGGCGTTCAGTGAAACCGGCTCGGGGTAGGCGTGGGTGCCGTCCTGATTGGCTACCCAGGCATCGGCCGCGGCCAGTTGAGCTTCATTAAAGACAGCCTTTTCCCGGTCAAGCTGCAGCAGGTAGGGATTGGCGGCCTGCATGCAATACAGGGACAGGGTGACCATAGTGGAGTATCCGTTCGGATTGTTGATAATCAGGTCCGTAAACTTCTTATTTCCGTTCTCGTCCACGATATGGGCTTCTCCCTGAATGCCCCAGCTTGCCAAATCGGAGCCTTCAGGCGTAAAGAGATAGTCAATCCAGTTCATTATGATGGGGTACTTGCTCTCATCGCAATCCGTGCTGATGCTCCAAGAAGCCTGGCCAACACCTATGGGAATTGGGTAATTGTGTAGCGTATCGCCCTTCTTCTTGGTGACGTCGCTCATGCCGGTAAGAACCATTCCGCTCTCGGACATCTTGGGCATGCTGGAGATGTGGGCAATTTCGGCGTGGAAAACGCCCACTTTATCGGAGTACACTTTTTCCATCGCGTTGCTGGTGCTGACGTTGTTGGTTGGAGCGTCCGTCACGAAGTCCTTCCACACCAGGCCCTCCTCATACCACTGGTTCATCATGGTGAGGTATTCCTTCATATTGTCGGTTATCCAGCAGAACTGAACCTTTCCGTCAATGACGTTGAAAGGATAATAATTCTGCATCGCATCATACCAGCCGGCAACATCGAAGCCGTTTGTCAGGGAGTTGTAACAGCCGAGGCCCATATAGTTAAGCCAGAGGCCGCTGTCAGCGCCTTTTTCCACTTTAAAGGCGGTCAAAGTGTCATGCAGTTCTTCGTAGGTTTGGGGCACTTCCATGCCTAAATCTTCCAGCCAGTCCTGCCGAATCACATAGCCCAGCTGTGTAAGGGAGCCTTCCATGCTGAAAGAGGTGTAGCGGACAATTCTTCCCTCGTCGGTGGTAAGGTATTTGCGCAGCTCAGGCTTTTGGTTAATCAGATACCAGAAGTTGGGGGAGTACTCTTCAAGATAGGGCATGATGTCTATGGCAACTCCGTCGTCCACAGCTGCGTCAAGCCCCTTGTACAGCGTTGACAGGTTGCCTATGATGTCGGGGTATTCACCGCTGTTAATCAGGATGTTGAATGCATCTCTGGCCACATTTCCGGCAACGCTGACGGCATCAATGGTTACGCCCGTAATCTCCTCCATGGCTTTGAAGACGGAAGTATCCGCAACGCTGTCCACGACGGTCAGAGCCTGAGGGTTAAAGGAACACCACAGGGTGATGGTGGTCTCCTCCGTTACGGGGATGTAAGGCAGGTCAAAGGGGTATGTAGCTTCTTCTTCCTGCTCCGGTTCAGGTTCAGGTGTTGTTTCCGTTTCGGCCGGTTGGTTGGGGCCGCTGTCTGCAGGCTCGCCGGCTGAAGGCTCCTGTTCTTCCTTATTCCCGCAGCCGGCAAACAGTGCGGCCACCATAAGCACTGCCAGGATTATGCCCAGTATTCGCTTTGCCTTTTGCATTTTTCACTGCTCCTTTCTTAAAAATTCATATTTTCTGCTGATGCCCGTCAGTTCAGGGAAATCAGCTTGGCAGCGTTGTTATATAGGACATCCTCCCTTTCCTTCTCCGTCAGTCCCAGGCGGTGGATAGTCTCCAGCGAAGGCGCCAGCTCCCCGGCCGTGGGCAGGGGGAAATCCGTTCCGAAAATCACATGGCCGGGCTCGTAGAAGTCCAGAATTGCCCTGACAGACGACGTTGCCACGCCGTAAAAGGCGGTATCGGCGTAGAACTTCCGCAGGTTGGCATAG
>JBMNQG010000065.1:0-9367 GCA_050944015.1 Oscillospiraceae bacterium | reverse complement strand
CCTGCCCCGCATCAGCAAGGCCATTTCGGACGGGAGCTTTTTTGAGAACAAGGCCTACGTGGCGGCTATGAACGCCTGCCGGAGCGGCGGGAATTCCCTGCACCTGATGGGGCTTCTGTCCGACGGCGGGGTTCACAGCCACAACAGCCACCTGTACGCCCTTCTGGAGATGGCAAAGAGGCGGGGCCTTACAAAGGTTTATATCCATGCCTTTCTGGACGGCAGAGACGTTGGGCCCACCACCGGCGCCGGCTATGTCCGGGAATGCGTGGAGGCCTGCGGCAGGATTGGCGTGGGGAAAATCGCCACCGTAATGGGCAGATATTACGCCATGGACAGGGACAAGCGCTGGGAGCGGGTGGAGCTGGCCTACGCGGCCATGGTCTACGGCGAAGGCGCAATGGAGCCCGACCCGGTGAAGGCTGTGGAAAACAGCTACGCCAACGGCGTTACCGACGAGTTCGTGAAGCCTGTAATTTGCGACCCGGAGGGAATTATAAAGCCCAACGACTCTGTGATTTTCTTCAACTTCCGGCCGGACAGGGCCAGGGAGATTACAAGGGCCCTGACGGACCCGGATTTCGACGGCTTTGAGAGAAAGACGGGCCTTCTGCCCCTGCACTTTGTCTGCACCGCCGAGTACGACGCCACCATGAAAGGGGTTTCCGTGGCTTTCCCTCCCGAGGAAATCCGCGGCACACTGGGAGAATACGTTAGCAGCCTGGGACTCAGGCAGTTCCGGATTGCGGAAACTGAAAAGTACGCACACGTTACCTTTTTCTTTAACGGCGGCAATGAAAAGGTATATCCCGGCGAGGACAGGGTGCTGATACCCTCGCCCAAGCAGTACCCCACCTACGACCTGATACCTGAAATGAGCGCCTACGCCGTGGCCGAGGAAGCCGTCAGGCGAATAGAGAGCGGCAAATACGACCTGATAGTGCTGAACTTCGCCAACTGCGACATGGTGGGCCATACCGGCGTGAGGGAGGCGGCCATAAAAGCCGTGGAGGCCGTGGATGCGTGCGTGGGGCAGGTGGTAAGGGCCGTGTCCGAAAAGGGCGGAATAAGCCTCATTACCGCGGATCACGGCAACGCGGACAGGATGTGGGACGATAACGGCAACCCGGATACCGCCCACACTACGAATCCAGTGCCGCTCATCATAGTGGGCGCGGACGTACAGCTCAAGCCCGGGCGGCTGGCGGATCTGGCTCCAACCATACTGGACCTTATGGGTCTGGAAAAGCCCCCGGAAATGACGGGGGAAAGCCTGATAATCAGGACCGCGTAATCAGGCGGGCTCAAATTAAACTGGAGGTATCGACATGAAACAGAACTTTGAAATAGTAGACGTTTTGGCAAGAGAGATACTGGATTCCCGGGGCAACCCCACGGTGGAAGTGGAGGTCACTCTGGAGGACGGCACGGTGGGCAGGGCTGCCGTCCCGTCGGGCGCGTCCACCGGCATGTACGAAGCCTGCGAGCTGAGGGACGGGGACGGGTCCCGCTATTTGGGCAAGGGCGTGCTGAAAGCCGTGGAAAACGTGAACACGGAAATTGCCGAGGCCCTTGTGGGCTATAACGCCCTGGACCAGGCGTCCATAGACAAGCTGCTGATTGAGCTTGACGGCACGGAAAACAAGAGCCGCCTGGGAGCCAACGCCATACTGGGCGTGTCCCTGGCCTGCGCCAAGGCCGCCGCGGCGGCGACGGGCAACAGCCTCTACAACTACATCGGCGGCGTCAACGCCAAGACCCTGCCGGTGCCCATGATGAACGTGCTCAACGGAGGCGCCCACGCGTCCAACAGCGTGGACATTCAGGAATTCATGATAATGCCCGTCTCGGCGGAGTCCTTTTCCCAGGCGCTGCGCATGTGCTCCGAGGTTTTCCACGCCCTGAAAAAGGTGGTCACCTCGGCCGGAGTGGGAGACGAGGGCGGGTACGCCCCGGACCTTGCCAGCGACGAGGACGCCCTGAAGGCCCTTATGGCGGCAATCGAGAAGGCCGGCTACAAGCCCGGCGAGGACTTCAGAATCGCCCTGGACGGCGCCGTATCCGAGTGGTATGACGAAAAGGACGGCTGCTACCACCTGCCCAAGCGGGGAACCGTCATGACAAAGCAGCAGATGGTGGATATGTGGGTGGACTTCTGCAACAAGTACCCCATTATCTCCATCGAGGACGGCATGGCCGAGGACGACTGGGAAGGCTGGAAACTGCTCACTGACGCCCTGGGCAGGAGGATTCAGCTTGTGGGCGACGACCTGTTCGTGACCAACACCAGGCGCCTGAAGAAGGGCATTGAGCTGGGGGTCGCAAACTCCATCCTCATCAAGGTAAACCAGATAGGCACCCTGACGGAAACCCTTGATGCAATACAGATGGCCCACAGAGCCGGCTACACCGCCATAATTTCCCACCGCTCCGGCGAGACGGAGGACACCACCATCGCCGACATTTCCGTGGCGGTAAATGCAGGCCAGATTAAGACGGGAGCCCCCTCCCGCACAGACCGCACGGCCAAATACAACCAGCTCCTGCGGATAGAGGAGGAGCTTTTCGACGTGGCCCATTATCCTGGAATGGACGCCTTCTTCAGCATAGGATAGGAAAAAATGAACGACGCCGCCCTCCGGAAACGCCGGGGGGCGGTATTATTCATTGAAAAATTGGCAAAAATCAGTAATAAAAATAAATTTTCCCTGTTTTTTGTATAAATGGTGTTTTCTGTGGCAAAAATAACCGTGAAATCAGTAAGCTGCTGAAAACACCATTTTTTATGTGGAGGTAAGAAGATGCATAAGAAGAAGGGCTTTGGCGACAAGCTGGAAGCATTCTTCGCCGGAAAGGGCTTCTACATAGTCCTTTTCCTGTGCGTAGCCGTAATCGGCGTTTCGGCGTGGATCATGCTGGACGGAAAAGAGACTGATGTAGAAAACATTCAGGTTGACGATTTGGCGGAGATTGAGTCGGACGCTGAAATCCCTTTTGTGGAGCCGATAGCTCCGGAGTTTGAGGAGCCCGTCATGACCGAAACCGAACCGGAGGAAGAAACAGCGACGGAGACTGGCGGGGAAGCCGCCGCCACAGTTCAGGAAGTTGAGATTGAGGAGTCTGAGGAGACGGCAGCCTGGACGGAGCCCGTATTAGTCCAGCCCATGTTTGTCTGGCCTCTGGCGGGAGAAATTGAAGTGCCCTATTCAGTGGACGCCCTCATCTATAACAAAACCATGGCCGATTGGCGCACACACAGCGGCATAGACATTGCCGCCGAGCTTGGGACCCAGGTGATGGCCGCCGCTTCCGGCGTTGTTGAAAAGGTTTACATGGACGACATGTACGGGATGACCGTCGTCATCGACCACGGCGGCGGGCTGAAGAGCTATTATTCCAACCTGGCGGAAATTCCCACGGTGTACGAGGGCGACAGCGTGGTCACCGGCGAAATCATAGGTTCCGTGGGGGATACCGCCCTGGCCGAGTCGGGAGAGGTCACTCACCTGCATTATGCCATGACCCTTGAGGGCCGGAGCGTCGACCCGATGGAGTACCTGCCTCCCCGATAAAGCTTTCCCAATAACCAACGCCCCCTATGCGCCAGCAGCGCATGGGGGGCGTTTGCTTGTATGGGTAACAGGCTCTTGGGCGGACGGGGTTTGGTTTTACCAGATTTGATACTCGTTTGCCTTTTCCCTCAGCTCGTCCCTGAATTTAGGGTGAGCTATGGAGATTAAGGCGTCCACCCTGTCCCTGATGGGTCTGTCCCTGAGGCGGGCGATGCCGTACTCGGTGACCACGTAGTCCACAATGTTCCGGGAGATGGAGACTACGGCGCCGTAATCCAGGCAGGGCACAATCCGTGAAATTGTTCCTTTCTTTGCGGTGGATGATATGGCAATAATGCCCCTGCCTCCCGGAGCGTGGTAGGCCCCGTAGGCGAAGTCGGTGGCGCCGCCGGTGCCCGAATACTGGCGGTAGCCTATGCTTTCGGAGCAGACCTGGCCGGTTAAGTCTATCTGTATGGCAGTATTAACGGAAACCATGTTATGATTTTTTGCGATATTGAAGGGGTCATTCACATAGTTTACCGGCAGGATATTCACCATGGGGTTCTCGTCCAGATAATCGTACAGGTCCTGGCTGCCCCAGGCGAAGGCGCCCACCGTCCGGCCGCGGAAGAAATTCTTTCTGCTGTTGTTCACGACTCCCGCCCACATGAGCTTGCCCATGGAGGTGCCTATCATTTCCGTATATATGCCCAGGTCGTTATGGTTCATCAGCTCCTCTGCCACGGCGTCGGGAAGGCCGCCGATGCCAAACTGGATGGTGTCCCCGTCCTTGATAAGGGAGGCCACGTTTTTGGCTATGGTACTTTCCACCTCGGTGATTTCGTAGACTGGGGGCCTGGAGATTTCGTAGTCCGTCTCTATGAAGTAGTCCACCTTCTCAATGGGGATGCGGACCGTTCCGGTAGTGCGGGGGATGCGCCTGTTCACTTCAAAAATAATGGTCTCGCAGGTGTCCAGCATTTCCAGCTCCATCTGCTGGCTCATGGACATGCACACGCAGCCGTACTTGTCAATGGGCGACACCGCCGCCACGAAGACGTTGGGGCGCTTGCCGTTCAGGATTACCTGGTAGCAGGAATGCAGGTTGTTGGGGACAAAGCTTATCCGCTTTGTGTGGTGGTTCTTTCGCAGGGCCGGGCCGTAAAAGATGCTGAGGATGTTCAGCTTGCCTTCCAGCCCGTCCATGCTGATGAAGGGATAGTCCCCGTAGGGGTTTCCCAGCCAGATAGTCACGTCGGTTACGTTCCGCTCGGCAATGGTATGGAGCTTGCCTAAAAACTCCATGGGCTCGTTGCCGTAGGAACCTATGGCTATGGTGTCGCCGGACTTGATTTTCGACAGGGCCTCTTCCATGGTGATGAATTTAGACCTGTAGAGCTCTTCCTTTTTTGTCCTGTACATGTTTTCTCCCCCCTTCCAGTTCGTCAAATCTTTCTTCCCGGTTCAATATTTGTATTTGCGGTTTTCTTTATTCCAACTTATCAATAATGGCAGAAAAATGCAAAAAAACGTGAAAAAGCGCAAAAAAAGGAGAAATTTTCGCGTTTTTTCATGCCGTGATTTTTGCCCGTTTTAGCCCGCTTTTCGGCAGTTTTTTACGGCAATTATCGATTATTTCCACTGTACAAAACCATTAAAATGTGTATAATAAAAATGGCCAGCCGCCGCCTTTTAAGAGCTGGGTTGCGAAATCAATTTTGTGTTGACAAGAGGACGCTTATCTTGTATAATGCTTTTTGCCTGTTCGGCTGATACGGCGGCATAGCTCAGTTGGCTAGAGCACACGGTTCATACCCGTGGTGTCACTGGTTCAAATCCAGTTGCCGCTACCACGGGGTACAAAAAGCGCCCCATAGTGGCCCGTTGGTCAAGTGGTTAAGACACCGCCCTTTCACGGCGGTAACATGGGTTCGAATCCCGTACGGGTCACCAGCATATTAGCCGGCCCCGAATTTTTCGGGTCCGGCTAAATGTTAATCCAATAGGGAGGCTTAGCTCAGCTGGTTAGAGCGCCTGCTTCACACGCAGGAGGTCACTGGTTCGAGTCCAGCAGTCTCCACCATGTCATGCAAGCCTGTAAACCGCGATTTCAAGCGGTTTGCAGGCTTTTTTATTTTCCCTTGCATAAGCAGTGCCGCCAGGTTATGGCAATGCCGCTGCCAGCGGCTGCCAATATTTTTATTGAATTCAGGGGCCCGTTGCTGTATAATTTACTCGTATTTAGGACATCCGGGAAACGTGTTCATCATCAGCCCTTTCCCGGTGTTTGCGTTTGGACGAATCAGTTAAGCGTTTGTCACGGCGCTCTTTTATTCTGAGAAAAAACTGTGCCTTTAAAATGACTTCCCGGCGTGAAAGGGGTCATGCTTTTGAAAGGTATTAAAGAAATCTCCCGCACATCCAAAGAAGCGCTTGGGATTATTGCGTTTGCATGCATCATTATCGTATACTGTTTTATTCAGTATCCCACGCTCTTTAACGGGGCAAATGAGAATTACGACGGCTGGCGCCAGACGGACACCTACACATTGCGGTCAATTTTTATCAGTTCAATATGAACCCTTTCGCGCCGCAGCTCAATTATGACGGGACCGGCGATATTATCTGCCAGATGGAGCTGCAGATTGTCCCCTATCTTTCTGCGGTGGTTTTCAAGGTTCTCGGTTTTGCAACTCCTTTGTCCCGCGGCTGCTGAGCCTGATTTTTTATATGGTCCGCCGTATTCCTGTATAAAACCAGCAGGTTCCTCACCGATTTGCTGTGCGGGCTGATGTCGGTCTGCCTATATCTCTTCATGCCCATATCTCTACTTTATTCCAGGGCGATTATGCCGGAAGCATGCGCCATGTTCTTTTACTGCGGGGCGATGTTCTTCTTTTTCCGGTGGTATTTTGAAGAGCGCGAGCCCGCACTGTGTCTTTCGGCTGCGTTCATGGCGTTTGCCATCTTGGAAAAAATCCCTAGCATTTGCGGGAATAGTCGTTATTGTCGGCTTTTTCCTCAAGGAAAAAAAGCGCTGCCTGGCAAAAGCCCATTTTTGGGGTTACGGCCTTGTCTCGCTGGGCCCGCCGGCCCTGTATTACCTGCTCCTCGGCTCCATATCCGAGCAGAAGTTTGTAAACGGGATTGCCACAAAGCATGTTTTTACCAGCGAAATACTGGCCCTCTTTTCCGGGGAGACTATTTCCTTTTTCAAGGAAAAACTGCCAATCCTGGGTGTTGCCGTTCTCTCCTGCGCTATTCTCGGCTTCCTTTTTTGCCTGAACAGGAAGCGGGTGCTCGTCGCCGTCTGGGCCATATCCTTCGCGCTGGAATTTGCCACGATTGTGGCGATTATAAAATTCGGGTATTACATAATATTTATAGCGCCCGTTCTGGCGCTGCTGTGCGGCGTGTTTTTACAGGAGGCCTGGCAATGGCGGAAAAGGGCGGCGCTGGCGGTGTTCGGGCTGGCTTTTGTCATTACGGCATACAGGTCGTATTCCTATTGCTCTTCCCGCGTTCAGGAAAACGCGTGGGTCTCTCATATTGCATACTGCATTGAGTCCGTAACCGAAAAGGACGACGTAATCGCAATTTCAACTATTTCTCCGGAAATCCTGAACACCGCCAACAGACGAGGCTACCGGGCGAACATTCAATACCACGATTTTATTCCCGTTGGCCCAAAGGCGGAGACTGATTACTACATTTCCCAGGGTGTGTCGTATTTCGTAGTTGCCGGCAGCGGCGTCTATAACGATGAGTCGGGAGAGTATCTGCGTTACCTGGAAAACACTTTCCCCGCGGTGTATAGGGACGATTACTGCACGATTTTTTCCCTGTCGAGTTAACGAGAGAACTATGAGACATTTTATTTTAAAACACAGGAATATTGTCATCTATTTCTGCTGTTCCGCGGCAACCGCCGTCCTTGAATCGGTGCTGGGCTGGTTTTTCCTGAAGCTATTGCCGGCGCATATCGTGGTTACAAATACGCTGGCAATTATCATAGGCGCGGTCTGCCACTATTTTCTGACGCTGAAGCTGGTGTTCCGCAAGAAAAGCAGCGGCATGAGCGCATTAATCTATGCGGCCACGTTTTTGCTGGGCATTGTCCTGCAGGACTTAATTATATGGGCGCTGTACGACTTTTTCCTGAAAGAGCTCCCGGAAGGCCTGCGCTATTGGATGAGCAAAATCGCGAGCCTGGGGCTTCCTTTTTTTGCAATCTACTATCTACGCAGCGTGTTGAACCAGAAATACCTGGGTGATGCTGAAAAGAAGATTGGCTTATGAAAAAAATACTTGCTGTACTGCCCTGCTACAATGAGCAGGAAGATATCGGTGAACTGGTTGAAAAATGGATGGGCATAAGCGGCCTGTGGCGGGAAAAAGGGTATGAACTGTCCGTTGTCTGTGTGGACGATAAAAGCACGGACGCCACAAATGCGGAAATCCGGAGGCTCTGCGCCTTATATCCCGGCGCGGTTTTCCTTCATGAACATGAGGTGAACAAGGGGCTTGGGGGCGTGCTGCTGACCGCTTTCCGCCTGTTTGAGAAGCGGTGCGCCGGGGGAGACCTGCTTGTGGTTATGGACGGAGACAATACCCACGACCCCGTTTATTCGCTGGACATGCTCCCGCTGATAGAAGGCGGGGCAGGGTGCGTCATTGCCTCCAGATATTGCCGCGGTTCTGAGATTTACGGCGTTTCCCGGCTCCGGCAATTCATGAGCTGGGGAGCGAGGGTGTACTATTCCCTGGCCCTGGGCGTCAGGAACGTGAGGGACTATACCTGCGGCTACCGCATGTATGCATACGAAGCGATTAGGAGCGCCCTTGACACATACGGGGATTCCCTGGTGGAGCGTCGCTCATTCGCCTACATGATGGAGTCTTTGTATAAGCTGTCCCTGGTAGGCGTCAAATTTGCGGAAATTCCCTTTGAACTCAGATATGACAATAAGAAGGGCGAAAGCAAAATGAAAGTCGCAAAAACAGCCCGCGAAAGCCTGGCCGCCGCGCTGAAACTGCGTTTTTCCAAGGGCAAATGGATTGAGGCTCAGCGGGAGGCATTCAGCTCAAAATAGCGCCGGCCAGACCGCCGGAACAAAGGATACGCCGGCTGGCGTTCGCTTGTTATAAATCCGGGCAAAATTTTTGACCTGCAGCAAACATGCGTTTGCCGCAGGTCATTTTTTGCCTTAAAACAGGATTATTCGTTTGGCCGAATTAGTAGGCGGTCCAGCCGGCGTCGGCTGTGATTACCGTGCCGTTAATAAAGGACGACTCGTCGGATGCCAGGAACAGGGCTATCTTGGCTATGTCCTCCGGTTCGCCGACTCTGGGGTTGAGGTTTATACCCGCCATAGCCCTCTCCCAGCCGAATTCGTTGGGGGCGTATATGGTCTGGCCGATGTTCGTGTTGACGGCGCCGGGGGCGATGGCATTGCAGCGTATGTTCAGCTTGGCGTACTGGAAGCCCACGTTCTTGGTAAGGCCCACCACGGCGTGCTTGGAGGCGGTGTAAGCCACTCCGGCCCTGGAGCCCAGCAGCCCCCCCGCGGAGGCTATGTTCACAATTACGCCGCCTTTTTTCTCAATAAAAATAGGCAGCACTTTCCTGATGGTGCGCATGGGGCCCGTGGCGTTGACCGCAAAAACCCTTTCCCAAAGGTCGTCGGTCACTGAACCGGCGGGGACAAAGTTATCCATGATGCCGGCGTTGTTCACCAGGATGTCAACGGTGCCGAAGGTGTTGACGGTGGCGTCCACCAGGTTCTGCACGTCCTCTTCCTTGGCCACGTTGG
>JBMNQG010000064.1:0-9685 GCA_050944015.1 Oscillospiraceae bacterium | reverse complement strand
CTGTTGCTGAAACACAGACCCATCGTTATGCGACCAGTACATTTAAGTGGATCAAAACCGATTATCATATTCGCTTTGTGTATGAGTCTACAGGAAAATTGACACGTTTCACTGATTACAATGATGTGAAATACCGCTCCCGTACTGTATTTAGTTTCCACCGACCTGAAACACTCGCACGATGGTTGAAGGAACCAGATACAATTCGTAATAACATGAAACGTTTTCCTCCTTTTGACACTACTGGATTTCGTAAATGTCAAATAGATGCCATACACAATTTAGAGCAATCTTTTGCTGCAGCAAGACCTAAAGCTCTGATTCAAATGGCTACTGGTGCTGGCAAGACTTTCACTGCAATTACATCAGCTTATTGTTTACTTAAGTACGCAAAAGTCAACCGCATTCTGTTTCTTGTAGATACCAAAGGCCGACACGGGAGGCTCGTCGTACATGTTTGAAAAAGCGTTTTTGCCGGTGCGCAGCTAAGCTGGGCGGCTATCTTGGCGCCGTATTTCTGAACCGACTCGCAGAGGTTGGTGAGCTGGGGTATCACGTGGGTGCTGTCCAGATAGCCCTCAAGGGAGCCCTGGGCCAGCTCCTTGGTAATGAACTGGCAGCCCATGATGATGAGCCCGGCTCCGCCCCGGGCCCGCTCCTCAAAATAATAAATCTCGTCGTCCGCAATTGTCCCGTCCGGGTGGGCGCAGTTCAGGCCCATGGGGGACATGACGATGCGGTTCTTGACTTCCATTTTGCCAATTTTAAAAGGGGTAAACAGCAGGTCGTAATTCAGCATGAAATATCTCCTCTTCCGTTTTATTGTGGGCTTGCGCACCGCCGGCATCGGCGGCGCCGCCGCGATTTGCAAGGCATACCTTTTAATATTTTTTTCTATTGAACACATAATATGTACGCACTAATAAACAACTGCTTTTCAGCGTAATACCAAGTATTGCGGGACGAAAAGCCTTGGAGGTATGGCCTTGAACGCGGATACCCTGTCATACTGGAAGATGACCGCTACCGGAGCGGACTACCCGCCGCTGAAAAAGGACCTGGAAACGGAGGTCCTTATAATAGGCGGCGGCATAACGGGGGTGACCTGCGCCTATTGCCTGGCCCAAAAGGGGCTGCGGTCGGTCCTGATTGAGGCGGAGGCCCTCTGCAGCGGCACCACCGGCAACACCACGGGCAAGCTCACGATACAGCACGACATTTTCTACAGCAACACCATCAACAAATACGGCGAGGAGGCGGCCAGGGAATACGCCCAATCCCAGACGGAGGCCGTTGAGTTCGTAAGGCGGGCGGTGGAAAGAGAGAATATCGACTGCCAGCTGGCGGACAGCACGGCCTATGTGTACGCTTCCACCAAGTGGGACGTGGAGACCGTTGAAAAGGAGTACGAGGCCGCCAAAGTCCTCGGCATCGACGCGGAATATATAAAGGAGCCCCGATTTCCCGCTGAAAACTACGGCATGCTTGGCTTTAAAAACCAGGCGGTTTTCCACTCCGTCCGGTATGTGAACGGCCTGGCCCAGGCCGCTCTGGCCAAGGGTGCGGAAATATACTGCGGCACTAAAGCCGTAAAGCTGGACAACGGGGACACGAAGGTAATACACTGCGAAAACGGGACCGTAATACGTGCCAGGCACCTGGTAATGGCCACCCAGT
The DNA here is from genome assembly GCA_050944015.1 of Oscillospiraceae bacterium. Classification (GTDB taxonomy): domain Bacteria; phylum Bacillota; class Clostridia; order Oscillospirales; family Oscillospiraceae; genus DUOX01. Next base: position 8,008 of record JBMNQG010000064.1, on the reverse strand, counting down.
ACCCCTTCTACGACGGCCCAAACCTGTTTTACAACCGCCTGTATCCCAAGCGTGCCTACGGCATAGCCGTAAAGGCTAAATGGGACTGGCCCGACGGCAGCTATATCAACGTCAGCGACCCCGCCCGCTCCATAAGGACCCATTTGGAGAACGGGGAGCGCATTCTCATAGTGGTGGGAGAGAGCCACGAGACCGGGCGGGGCGAGAAAGACATGAAAAAACACTTTGACAACCTGGTTGGCTTCACCGAGAGCATTGCCGGGGTGGAGCAGGTTCTGGCCAAATGGTCCGCCCAGGACTACGAGACCCCGGATCAGATACCCTATATAGGCCGGATTTCGGACAATTCCACCATTTACGCGGCCACGGGCTACCGGAAGTGGGGGCTGTCAAACGGCACCCTTGCCGGCATCATGATTTCTGATTTGATATCGGAGGGCAACTGCCGCTACGAGAGCCTGTACTCCAGGACCCGGAAGGACCAGATAAGCTCCCTGGGCAAGACCCTGTACGGGGTGACCAGCGCCGTAAAGGAGCTTATAAAATCCAAGCTTGAAAGCACGGAAAGCATAGCCGACCTTAAGCCCGGGGAGGGGAGAATCATCAACTTCGAGGGCAAAAAGGCCGGAATTTACCGGGACGAGAACGACAACATCACCATAATAGACATCATGTGCACCCACATGTCCACCAACCTGAACTTCAACACGGCTGAAAAGACCTGGGACTGCCCGGCCCACGGCGGAAGGTTCGACACCGAGGGCAGGCTAATTGAAGGGCCGCCCAAAAACGATTTGCCCGTGTATTTCAAGGGAAAATTCTCGGATTTAATCGAGGAAAAGCAGTTTTAGGTATGTAGGCGGGCTCTTAGAAAAGACAGCATGCGCTTTTTTGCATGCTGTCTTTTCCTTTATTCGGGGTTCTTCCTTTTGACAATTTCCCGCTCGCGAAACAGGAAGGAAATGCACCAGATTGCCGCCAGTGCGACTATCGTGTATATTACCCTGCTCAAGGAGGAAGTTTGGCCGCCAAATGCCGCGGCAACCGCGTCGAATCGGAAGAGGCCGACGCTGCCCCAGTTCAGCCCGCCTATAATCAGCAGAATCAACGCCAATCTATCCATAAAATATGCCTCCCGTGTATAGCGGCCCTTCCGGGCCTTTTTGCATTTTTTCGTACAAATTAAATTCTTCTCCCATATTTTTTACTTTTTTTAGTTTTTTATTTTGGAAATAAATTGCGGCGGATAAAGATAATGGCTGCGGTTACAGAAATTGGCCTGACAAAAGCATGACTGAGTCTGTTATACTGAGGACTGTAGGCCGGTAAAGAAGAAAAAGGCTTATTTGCCTTGGCCTTCCGCGGCTGCCTCTGTTGTGGAAAAAGGTTCGAGGCCAGCGCGGGCCGGGGAATTCCCCCCAAACTATAAAAGGTGAAAGGAGAATTCTATGAAGAATAAGATATGCAGAGTATTATCCATAATTCTGGTTGTGATAGTCATTGCCGGCGCGGTGTCAGTTCCCGCCCTGGCGGCGGACGGGGCCTCTACTGCGGGGCTTGTGTCCCTGTCCTCGGGGAAGCTCAACGTGCGGAGCGGCGCCTCCACATCATCGTCAATTGTGGCAACACTGTCCAACAGAAGTTATGTGACGCTGATTTCCAAGAGCGGAAGCTGGTGGCGGGTGGAGTACGGCAAGGGGAAATTCGGCTACTGCCATGAGGCCTACATAAAGCAGGTTTCCGGTACATACCCCGCATACGTGGAGGGCAGCCTGAACGTCCGCTCCGGGCCGGGCACCTCCTACGGCGTGATAGGATGGCTTAACAACGGCGAGTACGCTGTGGTGCTGTCCGCTTCCGGCAGCTGGAAGAAGGTGCTCTTTAACGGCACCAAGGTAGGCTACGCAAGCGGCGCCTATTTAAAGACCGGCGGCAGCGGCTATTCCCCCGTTTCCCTTGGCGTGCCCAGCTATAAGCAGAACGACTCCAGATGGGCCGGTACGAAACTGGGCTCTTCTGGCAGGACGATAGGGGACGTAGGCTGCTCCACCGTGGCCCTGGCCATGACGGAATCCTACAGGACGGGAACCACCGTTACCCCCAGCGCCATGGCTTCCAGGCTGAAATATACCTCCGGCGGGGCTGTATACTGGCCCTACAACTACAGCGCCTACACCGGCGGAGACTATTTGAAGGTTGCCTACGACAAGCTGAAAGCCGGCAGGCCGATCCTTGTGGGGCTTAAAAACTCCTGGGGCGGCCAGCACTGGGTGGTGGTGAAAGGCTACAGCGGGCGCTCGTCCCTTTCCGCCGCCAGTTTTTCAATCAACGACCCGGGCTCCAATTCCAGGACAAACCTTCAGCAGGTTATAAGCGCCTACCCGTATTTCTATAAAATAATGTATTATTAAAACCAAAGCGGCCTATGGGGCCGCTTTGGTTTTGCCAAACTTTCAGCGGAAACTTTTCAAAGCGGCTTGACAATACTCATCCTTTCAGTTAAAATAGCTTGCTGGCACGGGCAATAGTGCCGGGAGTTTTGAATATGGTCATATAAATATCAACACGCCCCCGTAGCTCAGCAGGATAGAGCGTTCGCCTCCTAAGCGAAAGGTCATGCGTTCGAATCGCGTCGGGGGTGCCAACAAGAAGACAGGCCGCCGAATCGGCGGCCTGTTTTTTGTTAAAGCGGTGCAAGGAATTTGAGGGGAAAATCCTCGCTTTCATAAATATGCCGTTAATGATTGAATTTGCAAAAGCAATGTACTACAATAAAGAAAAAACCGGTGGGTTGCATCATCGGGTAAAGGGGAAAATAAGTTGGGTGAGAAGATTCTGATCGGCCTGTGCCTTGTGGCCGCGGTAGCGGTGGTATGCGGGGTTTCCGCCTACAACACCCTGGACAAGCTGCGCTTTTTTCTTAAGCGAACCTTCCAGAAGGCGCAGGACGAGCTTGACAGCTGGGTGCTGGCCTGCGAGAAAATCAAGCCTGGCTGCGGGCAGAAATACTTTTCCACGAAAAACTTCATGGAGAAGTCCGCGTACATTTGCGAGATTATTGAAAGCGTAAGTGAAGACACGGAAGAAAAGCTTAACATACAGGAATCCCTTTTGGACTTCTGCCTGCATTACAGGCAGATGGCGAAGCTGTACAATGAAAAGCTGAAGAAGCCCATTTTAAGGCAGGTCGCGAAGCTCTTCAGGTTCAAGCCCTGTCCGATAATCGACTTTTATGCCCATGAAAAGACGGGAAAGCCTTTTGGCCTCGGCTCCGTTTCCCAATGAGGCTTTCCCGCGCCGCCTGTGAGCTTTATGTTCTAAGACAGCAGGCAAACAACACTTTTCGTCTGCAAATAAAAGGCCGGAACCGGCAGACGTCGGTTCCGGCCTTTTAATTTCAGTTCGTATATGCTTTATGCTTCATCCGCCGTTGCAGGTTCCTCCGGCGGGGCCTGTACCAGGCCGTATTTGACCTTAATGCGGTCCAGCTTTTCAAGCATGGGCCCGGAAAAAATCCAGAGGAAGAAAGCCGTGGCAAAAGCAAAGATGACGTCAAAGGGCAGGGCGACGATATATGCCGTCAGGAACATGGGCCAGGTGGGGTTTGCGTTGTATGCGAGAACCATGGAGGGGTTTACCAGCCCCGCGTAAATGATAAGGGCGGAAAGTCCGCCGAAGACGCTCAGGGACAGGCGGGTGCGCCGCAGCCAGCCCTTTCGGAAGAGCACCCCCGCCAGAAAGCCTATCATGCCCATGGCGAACATCTGCCAGGGGGTCCAGGGGCCCTGGCCGAACATAATGTTGGACACAAGTATGGTTATTGCCCCAACCAAAAAACCTACCTCGCCGCCGAAGGCCACGCCGGAGATAATCACCATGGCCGCCACGGGCTTGAACTGGGGCAGCATGTAAAAGGCGGCCCTGCCCGCCACGCCCAGGGCGCATATGACGGCAATGACCACCAGCTCCCTGGCCTGGGGTTTCCGGCCCTCGAAGACCAGCATAAAGGGAAGCATGGACTCAAGGATTATCAGGAGGGAAATAAAGAAATACTTGCGGTCCCCCAGATAGTACACGCCGATGAAAATGGTAAGGGGTATCGCCAGAAGTATCATAACCACCGAAGCCGCGGTCCTTTTTGGGAGATTCCTCTGCCCCCAGGGGATTTGCCTGTGCTCCCCCGGGCCATCCCCGCGCTGGGTCACAGCCAGGGCCAGAACCAGAAGGACGCATACGAGAAAAATGTTTACGGTCATAGGGTTTGTACCGAAGATGAAGGATGGGTCCGCCCCGGCGAGGGAGGCTGCCGCCGCCGCCAGAAAGGCGGCGCCCGCGGCGCCGGCGATTATTTTACGCCACAGGGGCAGCTTTTTGACGGGAGCGTCCTCCGGGGCGGGCAAGGATACGGTGCAGTCCATGCCGTCGTCGTCTTCCGGCAGTTCCGGCGGAGGCGGCAGCCTGCCGCCGCAGGCGGCAATCACGTCCTCCGCGGTGACAGCGGAAGGGAGCAGGTGGCGGGCCATGCGGTTGGCGGCGGTGGTGTAAAAGCTGTTGCCGGAAAAGAACGCCCTGGGGGTGTCCTCCGTTATGATTCCCCCGTCGAAGAACATGGCGCAGCGGTGGGCGTATTTGGCGCAGAATTCAATGTCGTGGCTCACCATGATGACCGTCACGCCGCGGCGCAGCAGGCTTTGGAGTATGGCGGCCAGCACCTGCTTGAACTCGGCGTCCAGGCCCTTTGTGGGCTCGTCCATTAGCAGTATCCGGGGCTCCAGCAGAAGTATCTTCGCCAGGGCAGCCCGCTGCTGCTCGCCCCCGGAGAGGTCGTAGGGGTGGCGGTCCAGCAGCTCCTCCAGCCGGCAGAGGCGGACGACGGAGGCGATTTTCCTTTCCCTTTCGGGTTTTGGCAGGGGGGAGGACTCCGCCATTTCCTGCAAATCCTCCCCGACCGTCTTTTTTACAAACAGGGTCTGGGGGTTCTGGGGGAGAACGCCCAAAAGGCCGCTGTAGGGGCTTTTATGCTCCGACAGCTCCCTGCCCTCCAGCAAGACCCTGCCCCTGTATGGCCTGTTGAGGCCGGATATGACGGAGAGCATGGTGGTCTTGCCTACGCCGTTGCTGCCCACTACTGCCAGGAATTCGCCCCTGCGGGCTTTCAGGGACAGGCCCCGCAGCACGTCGGGCTGGCCTTTCTCGTATCTGAACCATACGTCCTCCAGCTCCACGACGGGTGGCGTCTCCGCAGGGGGAGCGCAGGCGGCCTCCCCGGGTATATCCTTCAGCTCATGGCTGCTTGCATAATTGCTGAGCCAGAGCCTGCCCTCCCGCACGGTTACGGGGCAGTCCCCGTCGTCCTGCACGCCCCCGTAGATTTGCATGGGCGCCGGCATGGCAAGAAACATGCTGTGCCCGCTGTTTTTCAGGAACTTCCCCGCCTCCCTGGGGCTGCCGTCGCATATGAGCCTTCCCCCGTCCATCACAAGAACCCTGTCGCTCATGGGCAGCACTTCCTCAAGGCGGTGCTCTGTCATAATGACGGTCAGGCCCAGCTCCCGGTTGATTTTGCCCACTGTGGCCAGAAAACCCGTGGCCGCGATGGGGTCAAGCTGGCTGGTGGGCTCGTCGAGAATCAGCACCGAGGGCTGCATCGCCATGATGGAGGCCAGGTTCAAAAGCTGCTTTTGCCCGCCGGAAAGTTCCACCACGTCTTTGTAAAACCAGCTCTGTATGCCGAAGAAGCTGGCCACCTCCGCCACCCGGGTCCGGATGACGGCAGTGTCGCAGCCCAGGCTTTCAAGGCCGAAGGCCAGCTCGTGCCACACCTTGTCGGTCACAATCTGGCTGTCCGGGTTCTGCATAACGAAGCCGATGCGGGCGCTCTGCTCCCGCTGGTCAATGTCTTTCAGGGGCCTGCCCTCAAAGAGGATTTCGCCGCTGATGGAACCGTAAGGGGCCAAAACGGTTTTAAGCTGCCGCAGAAGGGTTGTTTTCCCGCAGCCGGAGGGGCCGACCAGAGTAACAAACTCACCCTGCATTACGGAAAAGCTCAATCCGTCCAGCGCCTTTTTGGTCTGACCGGGATATGTGAAGCTCAGGTTGCGGATTGTAAAGCTTTCCATTTTCTGTCCTCCAGGAGATTGATAGCCACGGGGCTTATGCACAGGGCAAAATATACCAAAAAAATGCTGAGCGGGTAAGGATCAAGCCCCACTCCTTTAACGGTGGGGAAGTAGTGCCACTTAAGCCCGCCCAATACGGCCCCAAGGGCGATGTATATTCCGCAAATCAAAAGGAAGATGAGGGCACGGCGGTCCCTCTTGTCAAAACGGTATATGGAAAAGGCGGTGCGGCCCTGAAGGCCGTAGCCACGGCTCTTCATGCTGTCGGCGGTTTCTATGGCGTTTTCCAGGGCCCAGGTGACCATGATGGAAAGTATGGTAATTCCGTTTCTGGCCCTTTGAATGACGCCGCCGGAAGAGACGTCCCGGCCGACGCATTTTTGTGCGTCCGACACCGCTTTAATCTGAGCCTTGAATTTGGGGATGAAACTCAATGTCATGGACAAAATCAGGGACATGGAAGGAATAATCCGGCCAAAAAGGTATATGAATTTGTCCGAAGTTATGATAGCATTGAAGCAGGAAAACCAGGAAATTACAGATACCAGCATGACCCCGGCGGCAATGCCGTAAATTATGGACTCCAGGGTCAGGGGATTGCCGCTTTTCAGATAAAGCAGTATGGTCCCGCCCTGGTGGTTGAAAGCGGGGTTGATGAGGGCCGCCAGAAGGAACATGGGCAGCATGTACAAAAGGTTGAAACGCACCGCCCTGCGTCCGTTTAAATAGACGTTGTACGTCAGGGCACAGACAAGGGATATGCCCAGGCACACTGGGTGCATGAATATCATTGAAAAAGCCAGCACCAGGGCGAAATACAGAAAGTTTACAGCCGGATGGTAGCTTGAAAAGGTATCCCTGCTTATCATGGTTATCCCATCACTCCCGGATATATTGTATATTCTTCTTCCCCTTAAGGCAAGGGAAATCTCAAAAAGGGTCGAAAACCCGGCTGACGGCGGGAAACTCCTGACGCCTGGAATCGGAAACGGCGTCCCGGGCTCACATGAATAAATTGCACTCCAGAGCTAAGAATTACTAAGAGGAATTATGAAAGTACCGCCAAATTTTAAGCAAAGGAGACATAAATATGGCCATTGGTATGGAAAACCGCGTGTACAAGCCGAGGACGAGAATATCGAAAAAACCCGTGCTTAGCCCCGAGGAGCTGCAGCAGGTGGACGCCTACTGGCGGGCGGCCAACTACCTGGCGGCGGGTCAGCTGTACCTGCTGGACAACCCTCTGCTAAAAAGGCCCCTGTCGCCCGCGGATATAAAAAAGAATATCGTGGGGCACTGGGGCACCGTGCCCGGCCAGAACTTCATATACACCCATTTGAACCGGGTCATCAAAAAAATGGGCCTTAACATGATTTATATCTCCGGCCCGGGGCACGGGGGCAACGCCATGGTGGCCCAGGACTGGCTGGACGGCTCCTACACCGAGATTTACCCCAACGTCACCCAGGATGAGGAGGGGATGAAAAGGCTCTTCAAGCAGTTCTCCTTCCCCGGGGGCGTGCCCAGCCATGTGGCGCCCGAGACCCCCGGCTCCATAAACGAGGGCGGGGAGCTGGGCTACAGCCTGGCCCATGCCTTCGGAGCGGTGTTCGACAACCCGGACCTTATCGCCGCCTGCGTGGTGGGGGACGGGGAGGCGGAAACGGGACCCCTGGCGGCCTCCTGGCACTCCAACAAATTTTTAAACCCCATCACCGACGGCGCGGTATTGCCCATACTCCACCTGAACGAATACAAAATCGCCAATCCCACCCTTTTTGCCCGGATTACCCGTGAGGAGCTGGAGAGCTATTTCCGCGGCTGCGGCTGGGAGCCCTATTTCGTGGAGGGCTCGGACCCCGAGCAGATGCACCAGCTGATGGCCGCCA
>JBMNQG010000063.1:0-9868 GCA_050944015.1 Oscillospiraceae bacterium | reverse complement strand
TTTTACGACCCTTCACCCAAATCTGGGAGTGGTAAATGTTTCCGAAGGCGAATCCTTCGTCATGGCCGATATTCCGGGCCTTATTGAAGGCGCAAGCGAAGGCGCCGGGCTGGGGCACGATTTTCTAAGGCACATTGACCGCTGCCGCCTTCTGGTTCACATTGTGGACGTTTCTGGCAGCGAGGGCCGCGACCCCATCGAGGATTTTGAGACCATCAACGCGGAGCTAAAAGATTACAGCCCCCAGCTGGCGGAGCGTCCGCAGATAGTAGTCGGAAACAAGTGCGACCTTATGGGCGGTAACAGAAAACCCATAGAGGACTTCCGCGCCTATGTGGAATCCAAAGGCTACGAGTTTTTTGAAATGTCCGCTGTCACCCACAAGGGCACTAGGGAACTCGTCCTGGCCATCGCTCAAAAGCTAAAAGAACTTCCTCCCATCATCATTTACGAGCCGGAATATGTTCCCCCTGAGCCGGAGATTGGCACCCCCGACGAGCTGACCATAGAGAATTACGACGGTGTTTGGATTGTTGAGTGGGATTGGATACGCAGGCTCCTTGATAGGATTAACCTGACCGATTATGAATCCAGAATGTACTTTGACAGGATGCTCCGTGATAGCGGAGTCTTCGAGAGGCTGGAAGCCATGGGCATAAAAGACGGCGACACCGTGAGTATTTACGGCACTGAATTTGAGTATAAGGCATAAAAACAGGGGAAGCTGAATTAACAGCTTCCCCTGCCCTTTATTCAGTTTTTTTATCCACTTTTTTATTTAGGCGGATTTTTTTGCTGCATTCTCCTGCTTCTATATTTGCCGAACTCTAGTTAGGTCGCAAGGCTGTCCTCGTAAGCCTTGATCATTTTCTTAACCATCTGGCCGCCGATGCTTCCGGCTTCCCGAGCAGTGATGTCGCCGTTATAGCCCTGCTTCAGGCTTACGCCAACTTCGTTAGCGGCTTCCATTTTAAACCTGTTCATAGCCTCGCGAGCATTGGGGTTAACAAGTCTATTGCTGTTTCTGCTAGCCAATGTTTTCAACTCCTTGAGTAGTTTTAGGGATTATTAATCCCATTCATATTTTCTGCTTAAGTCAATCTTATATGTAATGTAAATTATTCATCTTCTGTAAATCATTAATTTTATTTTTTAATACAACAGTATTATTTGCACATTAGCTTTTTTATAAAAATATAAAATTATTCCGAAACCGAGATACCTTCCGGAAAATAATGAACCGTGGGTTTTCCACGGTTCTGTTGCTTAGTTAAACTCATTGTTAGAATTTGCCAGCTTTACGCCGCTCAAAAGCAGTGCGAATACTATCCAGAAGATAACCATTACTCTGGGATAGCTCCAGGGATAGTCCACCAACCCGTTGAGCAAAACGCCCGCCAGGCCGGCCACAAGGGCGCCTATTATTAGCTGGAGCTCTCTGTCCACCCTTTTTTCGGTCACAGCTTTTACGCCGGACTTGATTCCGGATATCATGCTGCCTACAAAGGCGGTTATTCCGAATATGCCCATTTCGGCCGCAATCTGAAGGTAAATACTGTGGGCGTGTACAAAAACCGCCTGAGCTTTGTACACCTCCGCCTCGGCAATGCGGATTTTTACAACGTCGTTCCCAAGCCCTACTCCCCATAGGGGATTTTGGGTAAACAGCGCCCACGAAGCCTCGTAAATATACTTTCGGGTCGCTATCGAGCTGTCCGAAAAATTAAAGGCGGATAAGAGCCTGTTGTAAACACTTTGGGGCAGTACCGGCAAAGCCAGTATGCAGCAGGCTATGAAAAGGGGCACATACCTTGGCCAGAGCACAAGAAACATGACAAAAATGCTGAAGGCAAAGCTGGCCCACGCGCCTCGCGAATAGGTCATTACCAGAGCAATAACACCCAGAACCAGAGCTCCTGCATAGAAAAACAGCATTTTCCCTTTGGAAGTCAACGCCATGGCTATGCAAATCGGAAGCAGCATTACAAGGACCATGGCAAAGCTATTGGGATTTTCGAAAAAGGAAAAAACGCGCCCCGGTATGCCTTCGTTTACGGTGATGTCAACCAGCAGCTTGTCAACCTCAACGCCCATGGCCCTTTGGACCAGTCCGCAAATTGAGGAGGCCAGAACGCCAAAAACTGCAAAGCCCAGTATTCTCCTTAGCTGGGACAGTTTTTTTATCGAGTTGACGCACACCAATACCGCCAGCATGCAGGTTATGTGGAAAATAAGAAACCTGAAACTCGCCGACCTGTAGGACGAGGTCAAAAAGGCGACAAACACCATACCTGCAAAAGCCACCGGGAAAAAGCCAATGTCCTCCAGGCTTAAACGATAGGCTCTGCTGCCCATTGAAGCAACCAGGAACAAGACAAGGAGCAGCATGACGGCTGCAAGGCTGTAAACATTGTTCCAATAGTCCTGGGGAGTAACCAGAAGCATGAGTAAAACCCAGGATATTAATATGAAGTTTCTCTCACCGCAGTAATCTGCGGCACGAAATACCAAGCTGCCTTCCCAAATCTCCCTGGACCTGGAATAAATGCGGTGCAGAAGGCGCGGTATGAAATCCAGCACTGAACTCAATAGCCTGTACGTTCCGCTTTCCTTCCACAGCCTGTCAATACGGCTGTCCCGGGAGATAATGAAGCCTGCATAGCTGCTTTTCCACAGCTTACTGACGGCGGCGCCCAGCCTTGCTAGGATTGAAGCGCAAAAGCTCTCCCTCCACACGCCGAGAATGACCATCCAGCAGCGGGCAATTAGGCTGCAAATAAAGCTGTCTTTTACTAAATCCATGGCCTACCTCTTCAGGTTTTTAATAAAATACAGGGCTGCAAGAAGTGTAAACTGCCTTGCCTTGATTAGGTCTACCACAATTCTTTTATTGCCGGAAACTCCCTTTGGGTTAAGGTTTTTAACGGCGTCGGCAAATTCGGGCATCTGGCATAGGGAAATTAGGTTCCGGCGCTTTTCAAAAAATCCGCTTTGGTTGCCGGGGGCGAATTCATTGGCAACTGCAATGAGCAGGCCCGCCCAGGAGCTGTGCCACTGCCACCCGTCTATGCCTTTGATATGAAACTTCTCCACAAGCCTCTTTTTCATGTCAAGCGAATGCCTGAAAGTCTGCAAAAAATCAGGCATGTATTTTCTCGTCACCGAATTTAGGTTTTGCAGATAGCAGTACAGGGGCTCATCAATAACAGACAGTCTTTTTGAGAGGCAAAAGTACTCTATTAGAAAGACCTCGTCTTCCAAATATGCGCCGGAAAAGCGCAGGCCGTTTTCCTTCACGATACTCATGTCGTAGCAAAACCGCCAGATAAAGCCGTTGAGTAACCTGTCCCCTTCCACTCTGTCCCTCAGGAGGGGGCGCACGATGCCGTCCATTATTTCCGGGCTGTCATAAACGCCTGTGGACATTGGGGCAGCCTCAATTTCCCGTAAGCCGTCCGGAAAAACCTTATAATGGCCGCAAGCGGCACTGTCGGCGCCACTGTCCCGGATTGCGGTGAACAGTCTCTCCAGCATTTGGGGTTCAAAAGAGTCGTCGCTGTCTAGGAAAGCCAAGTATTTCCCGCCTGCTCTTTCGATGCCGGCATTTCTGGCCTCGCTTACGCCGGCGTTTTCCTGGTGTATAACAATTATGCGGGGGTCTTTTGAGGCATAGTCGTCGCAAATCCGGCCGCTTTTGTCTCTGGAGCCATCGTCAACCAGAATCAGCTCCCAGTCGTTCAGGGTCTGGTCCAAAACCGAGGATATGCACTTGTCCAAATACTGTTCCGCCTGGTACACCGGCACTACGATACTGAAAAGGGGCATGTCGCACTCCAATAATATCGTTTAATTTATTTAACAGCCGATATGTGTCCCATTTTGTGCGTAAAATGGAAAAACCAGCTGTACAGGAGCTAGTATATCACATACCATATCAAAGAACAAGGGATACTGTTTCCTAAAACAGTATCCCTTGCTTCTAATTCTTGATTTAATTTCTTATGAAGCCATTGCCAGTTCCTTGGCTTTCTGGGCGGCAGAGCCAGCGTCGGGCGTATATGCATCTGCGCCGATTTCCGCGGCAAACTCAGGAGTGATGGGAGCGCCGCCAACCATAATCTTTACCTGAGATTTGAGTCCGGCGTCGATTATGGCTTTTACCGTATTCCTCATTGCCTCCATGGTGGTGGTGAGAAGCGCTGAGACGCCCACTACCTTGCAGTCGGGATTTGCTTTAATGGCATCGACAAATTTTTCTGCAAGCACGTCCACGCCCAGATCGATAACTTCGAATCCGGCGGATTCTACCATCAGGGCCACCAGGTTCTTGCCGATGTCGTGGAGGTCGCCCTGAACGGTGCCGATTATGAACTTGCCGTACGAAGTTACGCTCTCGCCCGCCAACAGGGGCTTGAGAACTTCAACGCCCTTTTTCATCGTCAGGCCTGCCACAAGCATTTCGGGGACAAAGATTTCGTTGCGCTGGAACTTATCGCCTACCACGCCCATGGTTTCAATCATGGCATTGAGGATTTCGCTGGCTTCTATGCCCTCATCAAGAGCGCCTTGGACTAACTCTTCGATTTGCTTGAGCTTTCCGGTCTCTACGGCTTTCATTACCTCTTGGAGCTTTGACATATTACAATCCTCCTATAAATTAATTCTTAAATTGTTTACTGGTTTTAAGTGATTCTTACTCCTTTGGCGGCGGGCCAAAAAGGTTGTCGCGATAGGCGCTGATGTATTCCATGCAGAAATCATCATTGCCCAGCAGCGCATTTGTAGCGTAGATAATGCCCATCATGTCCCTGTTTGTGGGATCCACAATGGCACTGTCCATGCCCGCCTGCATGGCCAGCACCATGAAGCTCAAGTTTATCGCCTTCCGCACCGGGAGGCCAAAGGATATATTTGACAGGCCGCTGGTGATGTGGACGTTGGGGTACATCTCCTTAATGGCTTTAGTGGTTTCGGCAAAAGTCTTGAAGCTCTCGCCGTTGGTGCCAAGTGCCTCCACCAGCGGGTCGATATAGAGCCTCTCGGGGGCAATTTTATATTCTTCGGCCCTTGCCATTATCTCCTTAAAAATTTCTATACGGCGGGCGGAAGTCTTAGGAATGCCGTTGTCATCACAAAGAAGGGCGACGCAGCCCCACTCCGTGCCGGCAATGGCGGGGAAAATAACGTCAATCTTGTTGCCCTCAAGTGATACGGAGTTGACAATGCCGACCTTTTTGCAGAACTGCATTGCATCGGCGCAGACCTGCGGGTCAGGGCTGTCTATGCAGATGGGAACGTCAGTGGTTTCCTGAATCAAATCAATAAGCCACTTGATTGTTTCCAGCTCGTCAACATTAACCGAAGCGCAACAGTCAATGTAGTCGGCCTTTGCCTCCGCCTGAATTTTCGCCAAATTGCGTAACCAGTCCGCGTCCCGGTTGGCAATGGCTTTCCCCACTGAGGGAATGCTGCCGTTTATTTTTTCGCCTATTATAATCACTTTTTTACCTCCTGCAGTGTTCTTTTTGCTGCCTCTACCACATGGCTGACCAGTACGGATGTGGTGACGGTGCCCACTCCCCCGGGTACCGAAGTAATGGCGGCGACAACGCTTTCCGCTTCATCAAACTTCACGTCTCCGCAGAGCTTGCCTTCCTCATCCACGTTAATGCCAACATCTATTACCACCTGCCCGGGGGACAGGTATTTGGCGTCCACGGCGCCAGCCTTGCCGGCGGCGACAATGAGTATTTCCGCATTTCTTGTCACCGACGGCATGTCCACAGTGCGGGTGTGGCAGACGGTAACAGTGGCGTGCTTTGCCATCAGCATCATTGCCACAGGCTTGCCCACAACCAGGCTGCGGCCAATTACTACGGCCCTTTTTCCCTTGCAGTCATAGCCGTAGTGGTCCAAAATCTCCATGCAGGCCTGGGCAGTGCACGGGGCAAATCCCTCCCCGCTGCCTGTAAACACCCCAGCCAGGGATCCGTCCGTTATACCGTCCATGTCCTTGGAGGGCAGCAGGGCCCGCCGCACTGCCTCCTCGTCAAGATGCTTGGGCAGGGGACGGAAAATCAGCACGCCGTGAACGCTGTCGTCGTTGTTAAGCTCTTCTACGGCAGCCATCAGATCCTTCTGAGACACGTCCTCCGGGAGAACCACGTTCCTTACGGAAACACCGATGGTCTCGCAGCGCTTCATGGCGCCTCGCTCATAGGATATGTCGTCAGGCCTCTCCCCTACCCGGAGTATGGCCAGGGTGGGGGTAATGCCCTTCTGGGCCAGTTCGGCCACCTGCGCCTTCATCTTTTCATTAAGGGCAGCAGTTACTGCAGCTCCCTTAAGCAGAACAGCCATAAGCTTTCTCCTTTACAGCCAGAGAGTACCCGTTTCCTAGAACAAGCCGCTGATTACACCGTTTTCATCCACGTCAATCTTTTCAGCCGCAGGAACCTTGGGCAGTCCGGGCATGGTCATAATATCGCCCGTCAGCGCCACAATAAAACCAGCTCCGGCAGACATCTTAAGATTGCGGACGGTGATTTTGAAGCCTTCCGGGACACCCAGCTTAGTGGGGTCATCGCTGATGCTGTATTGGGTCTTGGCCATGCATATGGGCAGCTTGTCGAAGCCCAGATCCGTAAGCTGCTTCAGCTGCTTCGGAGCGTTTCCAACCAGCTCAACCCCGTCGGCCCGGTAGACACGCCTGGCTATTGCCTCCAGCTTCTCTTTGATACCCATATTCAAATCGTAGCAATACTCAAAGCCATCGTTAGGAAGCTCGCAGAGTCGCACAACTTCCTTGGCCAGCTCTACGCCGCCTTCTCCGCCCTTGGCCCAAACCTCGGACAGTGCCACGTTGACGCCCAGCTCCTTGCATTTCTTTTCCACAAGGGCCAGTTCCGCCTCCGTATCCGTGGGGAAGCGGTTGAGAGCCACCACCGCCGGCAGCTTGAAGACCCTAGTGATGTTTTCAACGTGCCGCAGTAGGTTGGGCAGGCCCTTTTCAAGAGCCTCAAGATTCTCGGTGCCCAGCTCCGTTTTGGGAACGCCGCCGTGGAGCTTCAGCGCCCTGACGGTGGCCACGATAACCACCGCATTGGGCTTCAGGCCGGCCATGCGGCACTTGATGTCCAGGAACTTTTCAGCGCCCAGGTCTGCGCCGAAGCCTGCCTCCGTCACCGTATATTCGCTGAGCTTGAGGGCAAGGCGGGTGGCGGTGACACTGTTGCAGCCATGGGCTATATTGGCGAAGGGACCGCCGTGTACAAAGGCAGGGGTCTTCTCAAGGGTCTGAACAAGGTTGGGCTTGAGGGCATCCTTGAGAAGGGCGGCCATTGCGCCGTGCGCCTTCAAATCACCGGCGGTAACGGGCTTATCGTCGTAGGTGTAGCCCACTATTATGCGGGAGAGCCTCTCCTTCAGGTCCTTAATATCGTTGCTCAGGCAAAGTACAGCCATAATTTCACTGGCAACGGTAATGTCGAATCCGTCCTCACGGGGAACGCCGTTTACACGGCCGCCCAGACCGTCAACCACGTTGCGGAGTTGCCTGTCATTCATATCCACGCAGCGGCGCCAGGTTATGCGCTTGGGGTCTATGTTCAGGCTGTTGCCCTGACAAATATGGTTGTCCAGCATTGCAGCCAGCAGGTTGTTGGCCGCGCCTATCGCATGGAAATCACCGGTAAAGTGGAGGTTTATGTCCTCCATCGGCACTACCTGAGCATAGCCGCCGCCGGCGGCGCCGCCCTTAACTCCGAATACGGGACCCAGGGAGGGCTCCCGGAGTGTCACCATGGATTTCTTGCCTATTTTTCTCAGGCCGTCACCCAGGCCCACCGTAGTAGTGGTTTTGCCCTCTCCTGCGGCGGTGGGAGTAATGGCCGTTACGAGAATAAGCTTGCCGTCAGGCTTGTCAGCCAAATCCTTCAGTAGTTTGAGGTCAACCTTGGCCTTATGATTTCCATACTGCTCAAGATACTTTTCATCAATGCCGGCTATTTCTGCAATTTCGCGTATGTGGGCCAGCTTGGCTTCCTGGGCAATTTGGATATCCGTCTTAAACTGCATACCTAAGTCCCCTTTCCCGCCTATCTGTCTCTTCTGATACCGGACATGTTGAGTATATCAGCAACGTCGTCGTATTTATTAAGAGCAAAGATGTGGAGTCCATCGATACCGGCAGATATAAACCTGTATATCTGCTTGACGGTAAACTCCTTGCCCGCCTTCTTGAAATCTTCGGGTTTGTCGCCGTATTTTCCAATTATCTCGGCCAGCTCCTTGGGTATGGAGCATCCGTTGGAAACGGCCATGCGTATGGTGGGCTCCTTAACCAGAACGGGCATAAGGCCAAAGTCGATGGGAATGGTTATGCCGGCGGCGCGGGCCTTATCCACAAAGCGGCAGTAGTTGTCCACATCGTGGCAGAGCTGCGTCATGAGGAAATTGGCTCCCGCATCCTGCTTTAAGCGGAGCACTGCAATTTCCATATCCATGTCTATGGAGTTTAAGTGCTTTTCAGGATAGCAGCCTGCCGCAATTTCCAAATCGGGGAAGTTTTCCCGAAGGAATCTGACAAGCTCGTCACCGTGGGCAAAGTCACCGCCGGTGCCGGTCTGTCCCGGAGGATAGTCGCCGCGCAGGGCGAGGAAGTGGTCGACTCCGAAGCCGATATATTCGTTGACCAGATCGAGTATATCTTGCTTGGTGTTACCTATGCAGGTAAAGTGGGCAAGGGGAATGGTCTTCTTGCCTTCTGCCAGATACTTCAGTATTTCGCTGTGGCGTCCCTTATTGGTTCCTCCCGCCCCATAGGTGCAGCTTATGAAGTCCGGCTTAAATCCGCATAACTTGTCCAGGGTCTCCAGCAGCGGCTCAAGCGGCTGATCCATCTTGGGGGGAAATACCTCAAAGGAAAAGGACATGCGCTGTTTCATTATCTCGGATACTTTCATATGTTCTCCTCCAAAACTTGGTTTTCTCTCTGTTCTGGGATCCCTAACTGCTTGTATTTATATGTGCAATTTGACAATCATTATAATTGTTTCACAAAAAATTGTAAAGATTATTGAACAAAAATTTGGTTTAAAAAATATTGGCCGTTTTTTAGCAAAATTAACAAATAACTGCCTATATATCAAGTGCGGCATAATGACCGCGGAATGTGGCCTCCGTAATCCGCTGGGGCTTCACACAGTCTCCGATTTCCTCAACTCTCGGGGCGGTATTCAGCAAACGCTCCACCACGGACCTGCGCGGTTTCTGACCTACCGCACAGACTATAGTATCTGCAGGGAACAGAATCTCATTACCGGAACTATCTTCGCAGACCAGACCTTCCTCTGTTACGCGAATTCCCTTCAAACCTGTTTTTACGGTAACCAGTTTTTTCAGCATGTCCAGCAGTATGGGACGGTGCCGCCCGTTTGCATCCACCGCCACTTCGGGCAGCATTTCAACAACAGTGACATCCCTGCCCTCCTGAGCAAGGTGAATGGCAGCCTCGCAGCCCACCTGGCCGCCGCCAAGGATAACCACCCTCTGGCCGATTTTAATCTCAGGCTCGGACAGGTTGTTGGCTACCACCACATTGGGCCCGTCAATTCCCGGTATGGGGGGAATTATCGGCTCAGCGCCCACCGCTATGACAAGCACGTCAGGTTTTATGCTTTCCACCAGATCCGGCGTCACTTCCGTTCCCAGCCTTACCTCCACGCCGGCATTTTTCATTTCCAGGGCCTTGGTATTTATGTACCTTACCATGTCCTGCTTAAAGGGAATGGCGCGCTCGCATCTCAGGGCGCCGCCCAGCTCCTCTTCCTTTTCGCAAAGTATGACCTTATGACCCCGTTGGGCGGCT
>JBMNQG010000062.1:0-9916 GCA_050944015.1 Oscillospiraceae bacterium | reverse complement strand
CAGCCAGGTCGCCAATACACCAAGTATCAGACACACCAAAATGCCTAAATACATATTTCACACTCCCGCCTAGATTTGCATGGCGAAGTCAAAACCGCCCCTGATGGCTTCACGGACGTTTTTGGCGCGGACGCAGTCGCCGATGGCCCTGAATTCAATGGCAACGTCTCTAAACCTCTCCGCCTCCTCCGAGCGGGCTTTCATTCCGGCGGCTATTACCACTGAGTCGGCCTCAAGGAACTGCTCGTTGCCTTCGCCGTCAATGTAATATACTCCGTTTTCGGTGATGCGGGAGCATTTTGCCTCGGTGACAACTTTTGCGACGCTTTCCAGAAGCTCCACTAGGTGTATGCGATAGGTGAACATAGAATCTGCCGCAACCTTTTTGGTCATCTCAATAAGGGTCACGTCCCTTCCGGTCTGTCCAAGATAACAGCTCGTCTCGCAGCCCACCTGGCCGCCGCCCACAATGACGACTTTCTTGCCCACGCAATCGATATTGGTGTAAACGTCTTTTGCGAACAGAACGTTCTTTCCGTCAATGCCCGGAATGGGGGGCTTCGCGGGTTCCGCGCCCAGAGCCGCTATGACTACGTCGGGATTCATGGCGGCGATGGTTTCGGGTGTCGCCTCGGTGTTCAGCAAAACCTTAGCGCCGGACTTTATCGTCTGCCTGATGAGGTATTCCTTGAACTTCTTCAGGTCTCTCTTGAACCCCACGTTGTCGGCGAAGGTTATTGTACCGCCGAGATGGTCGGATTTCTCAACAAGCGTCACGTTGTGGCCCCTGGAAGCGGCGGTGATGGCGGCCTGCATGCCGGCGGGGCCACCGCCAATTACCACCACGTTTTTAGGCTCCGCCTTGGGAGTGATTATGTAGGGGAAATGATGCTGACGCCCTATTTCGGGATTGACGGCGCAGGAGAAATAATGGTTTTCCTTGTGGTCGTCAAGGCACGTGAAGCACTTAACGCAGGGGCGGATGTCCTCGGTGCGGCCGTACTTTGCCTTGTTGGGCATGTCGGGGTCGGCGATTATAGCCCGGACGGTTGCCACCGCGTCGGCCTCCCCGCGGGCAATGATGCCCTCCAACTGCTCGGGGTCATACATTCCGCCGACGGTAATTACCGGTATGCGTATGCGTCCGGATTCTTTCACAGCCTTCGCCAGGTAGGCGTTGGGCATATCGGGCAGGAATCCCGAGGGGTGCATTATAGCCCGGGTGGGGCCGTAACCCACGTCACCGGCGGAAACATGGACCATGTCTATCTTGTCCTGTATCATCTCAATAAACTCGATGCATTCGTCTATCTTCAAGCCGCCATCGCTGCGCTCGTCTCCGGATATGCGGTACTCTATCAGCAGCCTGTCGCCCACCCTTTCGCGAATGGCGTCTAGCACCATTATGGGGTATTTTGCGCGGTTTGCGAGGGAGCCGCCGAATTCATCGGTGCGCTTGTTGTAGCGGGGGGAGATGAAGCGCTCCAGCTGCATGCCGTGGCCGCCGTGGATGAGTATCGCGTCGAAACCGGCTTTAAGCGCCATTTCCGCGTGGTCGGCGTAGGCTTTCGCCATACGCTGCATTTCCTGCAGGTCCATGGCCTTTACCACGGTGCCGTCGGGAAGGACTTCGTCCATTACGTCGTATATGGTCGTCCACTCCATATCCGCTTTGGTGAGGCCGCCGTAGGGCTGCTGAAGAAGTTCCGTTGTAGCCAGGGCCCCGTAGAAGTGGATGAGGTCGGTTTGTTGCTTGAAGTAGCGCAGGTTATACTCGTCATGAAAGTTGTACTGGTTCCAGACTTTCTGCTTTGAGCAGCGGGGATCGTAAAGGCGGGGGTCAACCCGGGCCGAACCACATTGAATCAGAGCGGCGCCGCCCCTGGCTTTGGAGGCATAGTAGACCATGGCCGCCTCGGTGGGGTAGCTCTCCGTGCCTTGGAGACAGTGGTTGGAAGGTGCGGTGAAAATCCTGTTTTTCAGAATCCTGTTACCCACTTTTATAGGCGAAAACAGATGTGGGTACTTCAGCTTCATTGTACATTCCTCCAATAGCTTTTTGCTTATATTTTTATATTATCTTCGGATGGGATTTTGCGCAGGACGGGTTAAAAACCCCGGCAAAAGGCGTACTAACCCACTAATATTTTACTAATAGCGCGCCATAGGAGGAAATACTGATTTCAAATCTCAGTGATAAAGAAATATTATTATATATAAGGTAAATGAGACTGAGTAATTGTCGGCAGAATTATGGCGCAAAAGGTTGACAAGCGGGGGACAAGCCTATATAATGAAGGAAACGTGGGATACCCATGCAGTATGATAGAGGCGCGGTTACTAAGAGTACCAGCGGAATAAAGGTTGGCAAGCCGCCGTATGGGAAAGGAGTCATCGCCGAAGTACAGCATCCTGTTGCCACAGGTGCTGTGCTGGGATTTTGCAGAATATGCAAAATACTGTCACATATCATATATGTGGAGAGCTATCATAGCCAACTGGATTTTGGTCTGCGGCCTGCCGCATTCAAATTTCGGGGTCTATGATGCTGACATAGTGTCATGGGCCACTTTTATTATGTAATTTTTTTAAGGAGTGAAATGCGAATGAGAAGAAGAGTAGTTTTCCTGCTGGTTTTGAGCCTGCTGCTCACACTGGTGCTGACAGGCTGTGGAGGAAAGAAATCTAAAACGCTTCGGGTAGCCATGGAGTGCGCTTATCCCCCCTATAACTGGACTCAGACCGATGATTCCAACGGGGCCGTCAAAATTTCCGGCACCTCCGACTACGCCTACGGCTACGACGTAATGTGGGCCAAGTTAGTCGCCGAGAAGCTGGGATACGAACTGGAAATTGTCAAGCTGGACTGGGATTCCCTTGTTCCCGCCATTGTGACCGGCGATGTGGACCTGGTTATAGCAGGCCAGTCCCCGACTCCCGAGCGTGCAGAGAAAGTTGATTTTACAAATCCCTACTATTATGCCAGCATTGTGGTACTGACAATGAAGGACAGCCCCTACGCCTCCGCCAAGGGCGTTGCAGACCTGGCCGGCGCCACCTGCACCTCCCAGATAGGAACGATCTGGTATGACAACTGCCTTCCCCAGATTCCCGACGCCAACATACTTCCCGCCCAGGAGACGGCCACCGCAATGCTCATGGCTCTGGACTCCGGCGCCGTGGACCTGGTCGTTACGGACCAGCCCACCGCCCTTGCAGCCTGTGAGGTTTACCCCAACATGGTAATGCTGGACTTTACGGGCACGGAGGGCGAATTTAAGGTAACTGAGGAAGAGATTAATATTTGCATGTCGGTACAGAAAGGCAACAGCGAGCTGCTGGATGCGATAAACAAGATTCTGGACGGATATACTCCCGACGACTACAAAAACATGATGAACGAGGCCATCAAGCTTCAGCCCATGAACCAGGGCTAAACTGAATATGACCGCAGGGCGCACCGTGTTTCTGCGCCCTGCTTGATTTTACGAAAGCGAGCGAGCGGCTGTGAAATTTATTGATGAAGTAATAAGAATACTGGGGTTGTACGGCGCTTCGTATCTGCGGGGAGCGGGGTATACCTTTGTGCTGGCCCTTTTGGGAACCGCAGTGGGCTGCCTCATCGGGTTTGCCGTGGGCGTTGTGCAGACCATTTCAGTCTCCAGCCGGGATCCCAAAATAAAGCGGATTGCCATAGGGGCCATTAAAGCCGTGCTTCGGGCCTATGTGGAGGTGTTTCGTGGCACCCCCATGATAGTGCAGGCGGTGTTCATATATTACGGAGGCCACTATTTAGGCATAAAATGGGGCGTTTTGACCGCTTCGTTCATCGTGGTGTCCATTAATACCGGAGCATATATGGCTGAAACAGTCCGAGGCGGCATCCTTTCCATAGACACTGGCCAGTCGGAAGGCTCCATGGCAATCGGCATGACTCATTTCCAGACCATGCTGTACGTAATCTTCCCCCAGACTTTGCGGAACATTATCCCCCAGATAGGAAACAACTTCATAATCAACATCAAGGATACCTCCGTTTTGTCCATAATCAGCTTCCCCGATCTGTTCTATTACCATAAGGTTGTGTCCAGCAACCAGTACACTTATTTTGAGTCGGCGAGCGTTGTCATGGCGATTTACCTGACGATGACGCTGGTTTCCGCCTACCTGCTGCGCTGGTGGGAGAGCAAGCTGGACGGGCCCGATACCTTCGACCTGGCCATAACGGATACACTGGCCCACACCAGCGGGCTGCTGAGATTTCCCAACGGAAAGAAGGGGGTGGGGAAATGAGCGCCGTGCTTGAGGTAAGGCATCTTTCCAAGGCCTTTGGAAACAATGTGGTTTTGAAGGACATTGATTTTACCGTGCATGCAGGCGACGTCACCAGCATTATAGGCGCGTCGGGCTCCGGCAAATCCACCCTTCTGCGCTGCATCAACCTTCTGGAAACCCCTACCAGCGGGCAGATACTTTTCCACGGGGAGGACATAATCGGGGGCAACATCAACGCCTCCGCCTACCGGGCCAAGGTGGGCATGGTGTTCCAGAGTTTCAACCTTTTCAACAACATGAACGTGCTGGGCAACTGCATGATAGGCCAGACCAAGGTGCTGAAAAAATCGCCGGAGGAAGCCAGGGTCAACGCCCTGAAATATCTGGACAAGGTGGGTATGGCCCCCTACATCAACGCCAAGCCCCGTCAGCTTTCGGGCGGCCAGAAGCAGAGGGTCGCCATTGCCCGGGCCCTGGCCATGGAGCCGGAGGTGCTGCTTTTCGACGAGCCTACAAGCGCCCTGGACCCGGAGCTGGTTGGAGAGGTTCTGGACGTTATGAAGGCCCTTGTCTCCGAGGGAATGACCATGATTGTGGTCACCCACGAGATGGCTTTCGCCAGGGACGTATCAAACCATGTGGTCTTTATGTCGGACGGCGTCATCTGCGAAGAGGGCACCCCCGCCAATATTTTCTTGAATCCCAAAAACGAAAGGACAAAGGAATTCCTCGCCCGTTTCAGGTCCAGGTGAGTGAATACTGATGAAAAACCCGGGGAGGCAGCAAAACGAAAGCTTGCTGCCTCCCCTAAACCATGTATTGAATTAACCCGCCCCGGAATAAAAGGGTATATAAGCATTCCCAAAAAACAGAGCCGCTGTGTCCGCTTTTCGCAGCCACTTCGGCTCTGTTTTTTTAAGTTATCCTTGCTACAACCCCGTTTGGAATAATTGCATTGCCAATATGGCGGGGCTCAATTCTATATCTCTGCCTTCGGCGCAGGGGTTACATGCCCAAGTAAGCCTTCTTAACGTGCTCGTCATTAAGCAGCTCTTCGCCGGTGCCTTCAAGAACGATACTGCCGTTTTCCAGGACATACGCGCGTTCAGCCAGTTTCAGCGCATGGTTGACGTTCTGTTCCACCAGGAATATGGTTGTGCCTTCTTCGCTTATAGAGCGTATTGTTTCCATCATTTCAAAAACAATGATAGGCGCCAGGCCAAGTGAGGGCTCATCCAGCATCAGCAGTTTTGGCTCCGCCATTAACCCTCTGCCTATGGCGACCATTTGCTGCTCGCCGCCGCTCAAGGAACCTGCCATCTGCCTGCGTCTTTCCTTCAGCCGGGGATAGAGCGTATAGACTTTTTCCAGATTGGCCTTATAGTTGACCCGTCTTTCCTTAACGAAGGCGCCCAATATAAGGTTATCCTCAACCGTCATCTGGGGAAAGAGCTTTCTGCCTTCAGGTATCTGCACAATTCCCATGGCCACCCTGTCTTTTGGATCCAGATTGTCAATCCTGGTGCCCTCGAAGGAAATCTCGCCTTCGCTCTGCCTAATGAGACCTGAGATAGTGTTTATCAAGGTCGTTTTACCGGCGGCATTTGCGCCTACCAATGAAACTATTTCTCCCTGATTGATTTCAATAGATATTCCGTTAAGTACGGTTATATCGCCATAACCGGCTTTTAAGTTCTCTATTTTAAGCATAGGAGGAAGTCTCCTTTCCAAGGTAGGACTCAATAACTACCGGGTTATTTGCGACCTCGACCGGAGTTCCGCTGGCTATCAATACACCGTGATCCAGAACAATTATTCTTTCGCTGATTTGCATTATGGCGCGCATTATATGCTCAACAACAATGATTGTTACGCCGGAATCTCTGATTTTCCTTATCAATTCCAGTGTGTCTTCCAGTTCGCTTGGCCTCATACCGGCCATTACCTCGTCGAGCAGCAGGATCTTGGGCTCCGTTGCAAGGGCCCGTGCCATCTCCAGCCTTTTACGGTCGGTATGGTAAGGCTTCTGGCAACCATATCGGCACGGTTGGCCAATCCCACAAAGTTTATGACTTCCATGGCTTTTTTCCTGGCCATCTCAGGGTTCTTATAGCGGCAGAAGGCTCCGACCATGACATTTTCAACGGTTGTCATATGTCCGAAGGGCTTTACAACCTGAAAGGTTCTTGCAATTCCCATCTTGCAGATTTTATCAGGCAGCATACCGCTAATCTTAATGCCATTGAAGAAAATGCTGCCCTTAGTTATGGTGTGATAGCCTGAAATCAGGTTGAAAAGCGTGGTTTTGCCTGCCCCGTTGGGACCTATAAGACCGAGTATTTCTTTTTCTCCCACGTCAAAGGAGACATCATTTACAGCGGGGAGTCCACCGAATAACTTAGTAAGATTCTTTACTTCAAGTATATTACCCATTTGTCTGCTCCCCCGCTTTCACGCTGTCTTTTTTAGTTTTTTCATACTTTTTAACCCAGTCAACCAGTGTAGGATATATGCCCCTAGGTATAATAAGTATTACGATAATGAGCAGCACCGAATATATCAGCAGGTTAAGACCGTGCATGGTACCGCCGAAGTAAGCTCTGATCAACTCGTTCATCGGCACCATAAGCAGAGCGCCCAGCATTGGTCCCCATAATGTGCCCAGCCCGCCGATAACCGACATTACCACCATCTGCAGAGATATATTGGAAGCAAACACGCTGGCAGGATCTATGTAAAGGATGAACTGGGCGTAGATTGAACCGCTTACTGCAGTAAAAATGGCGCTGATGGCAAAGCTGATAATTTTGGAGCTTCTTTCGTTAACGCCCAGACTGGCTGCGGCGTCCTGGTCTTCTCTGATTGCCACGAGATAGTAGCCAAGCCTTGACCTTTCCAATTTGTATGTGACGTAAAGAACCAGCGCCAATATAATGGCTGTGATTATCATGTAAACCCATTTGCCGCTGAAAAGCATATTGGAAAAGCCGTATTTAGTCATTGGCACGCTGACACCCACGGCGCCGAAGGTCAGGTCTGTGAGGTTTATTGCCAGCACTCGCAGAACCTCGCCGACGGCAATCGTTGCCAGGCAGAAGAAAGGACCTCTGAGCCGGAAGCATGGCCAGCCGATAATAATGGCTGCGATTATGGGCAGCACTATTCCTACTATCATGCCCAGCCAGGGGGAAATACCATAGTTGATGTTCAGCAATACGACGGAATAAGCGCCAATGCCGAAGAATGAGGCGTGCCCCAGGGAAAGCTGGCCGGCATATCCGCCGATAATATTCCACGCGCTCGCAAGGGTTGCGTATATAAATATCATGACAATCATGTTCATAACGAACTGATTACCCATTATAGATGGTATGGCAAGGGCAAGTACAATTGCCAGAAGCACTATGGCGATAATCAGTTTCGCACGATTGTCAAAGAGGCTTTTCAGATGCGCCATTACCTTCCACCTCCTGCCCGCGTCCTACCAAATAAGCCGTTAGGCTTGAACAGCAGCACAAGGAGGAAGATGAAAAGGTATACTGCCTCCGTATAGCCGCTTGGCAAAAAGAAACTGCTCGCCGCGCTGATAAGTCCGATGATAAGGCCTCCCACAACTGCGCCGGTAACGTTTCCCAGACCTCCCAGGACAACAACGACGAAGGAGAGGGTGCCAAACTGTGCGCCTACATGAGGATGTATGGAGTAAATGGGCGCAAGAGCGACTCCGGCCGCACCTACGGTGGCTATGCCAATGGCAAAAGCTATCATGTAGGTTTTCCTGGTGTCAATTCCCATTAGTTTCGCAGCTTCAGCATTCTGAGACGTGGCTTTAATGGACTTTCCAATCCAGGTCTTGTCCAGCAGCAAAAGGAGGAATATTGCTGCAATAATAGCCAGAGCGAAGGAAGCAACCTTGGTCACGCCCATTCTTACATATTCGGTTCCAATGGTACTGTAGCTGTATGGTATACTCAGGCCACGCACATCTGCGTTGAACAGCATCAAAGCCAGGTTTTGAAGGAATATCATTATGCCGACAGTCATCAGGATAGTCAGCAGTTCCTGCTTGCCAATAATAGGATTCAGGTTCAGCTTGTAGATTCCCAGCCCTATAAGGAACATTATTGGAACGACTATTATAAGGGCCACATACGGATCCATGCCCAATAATCTGTTTATCCAGTAAACCATGTACATGGCTATCATCAAAAAGTCCCCGTGGGCGAAGTTGATGATATTCATAACACCGAATATAAGCGTCAGGCCGACGCTTATCAGTGCATAAACCCCGCCTATCAAAAGACCGTTTACAATTAATTGCAATGCGATCTCCATTAAGACACCCCTGTTCCAAATTTACATAAGCTGCTTTGGAAAATATCAAAGAAGCCCTGTCATATTGCATTGGGTGGATAGTAATCCACCCAAATGCAATTTACTACAACTTTACAAAGTGCCTGCGAAAAAGCAATTTACGGCTAGTATCTCCAGGGAAGGGTGAAGTCTACGCCCTCAACAGCTGCTTCTTTGGGCCAGCAGGAAACAGGGTTGCCCTCATACCAGACGCAACCGAAGGAAAGAGCCCTTGTATTCTGGCCGGTCTCGTCAAACTTACAGCCCCAGCCTGTTGCTGTTTCGTAAAGAGGTATATCTATTGCCCTGCAGGCTTCGGCGATGTCATCTAAAGAGAAGCTCTTCGCCGACTTAAGGGCTTCAAAGAACACCATAGCGCCAGCATATGTACGGATGGAGTGCGCGGACCAAAGCTCCTGGTTGTATCTGCTCTTGTATTCTTCAACGTATGCCGCAAGGCCTTTGGCCGCTTTTTCATTAGTCCTGGCAACAGTTATGTCGGCATGGATGAGGCCGTTAATGCCGTCGCCCAGAACTTCCTTGAGGTCTTGTACTGAGTTCGCACCGCAAACCACGGCATCGGGCTGATAGCCCAGTTCCTTCATCTGCCTGAACAGCAGCAAACCGTCGGCCACATAGAAGGTGGGGGCCACGACGTTGGCGCCGGCCTGCTTCATTTTGAGGATAAGTGACGACAGGTCAGTGGTCTTGTTGCTGTAGCCTTCTCTCAAAACAATGTTAAGACCCAGCTTCTCGGCCTCTGCTTGCATGCCGTCAGCAACGCTGGTTCCATATGCGCTGTCTTCATAGATAAGAGCGATTTTCAATTCCTTGGGATCGACACCCAGCTTTTCAGCAACCAGTTCATTAATAATTCTTGCCTGGCTCTCGCCGAGGTTCGAGCCCGTTATGCCGAATCTAAACAGATACTTAAAGCCGCGCTGAGTAATGTTGTCTGCAACGCCGCTGTTTTCCCACCAGACAACCTTGTATTTTTCAGCCACGGCGCTGCCGGCATAAGCAATTCCGCTGGAATAAGAGCCCATGATAGCGTTGACCTTCTCAACGTTAATCAGGCGCTCAACTTCAGCGGTGGCCGCGTCGGGAGTGGGGGCGTCCGCCTTGACAAGCTCAATTGGAATGCCAGTTAAGTTCGGTTAAAATAATATAATTATTAATTATAAATTAAATAAACTAATTCAATGAATTCATAAATCCCCGAGATTTATGCATGGCGGTTATAGGTTCTGAAGTATCCTTGCAATTTCGGCTTTTTCGCAAAAAACTG
>JBMNQG010000061.1:0-10131 GCA_050944015.1 Oscillospiraceae bacterium | reverse complement strand
AAGCCTGGCCTCACCGAGCGGGAGATTGCCGCGGAGCTGACCTACCGCATGCTGAAATACGGCGGGGAAGGCAACTCCTTCGACCCCATTGTGGTTGCGGGCAAAAAGAGCAGCATGCCCCACGGCGCACCCGGCGATGAGGTGATACAAAAAGGCGATTTTGTTACCATGGATTTCGGTTGTGTAAAAAACGGCTATTGCAGCGACATGACCCGGACCGTGGCCGTGGGCGGCGCCAGCGGCGAAATGCGGCGTATATATGAAGTGGTGCTGGCGGCACAGGAGGCGGGCATATCCGCCGCAAGGGCCGGAGTGCCCGGCGAAGAAATAGACTCCGCCGCCCGTAAGGTTATAGAAGAGGCGGGATACGGTAGTTATTTCGGCCACAGCTTTGGGCACAGCCTGGGGCTGGAAGTCCACGAAACTCCCAATGCCGCGCCGAAAGCCAAGGCTGAAATGCCGGAAGGGGCTGTCATATCCGCGGAACCGGGCATATACATACCCAGTAAATTTGGTGTAAGAATAGAGGATACACTGTATCTGACGGGCCAGGGAGCAGAAAATATTACAAAAGCCCCCAAAGAATTGATAATACTTTAAAAAGTTTCTTGCCAAAAAACGTAATTATAGTGTAAAATTATTTGCTAATACATTCATTCGATTTTTGACATAGGAGGACACCTATTATGATTTCAGCAGGAGATTTTAAAAACGGCGTAACCTTCGAATGGGACGGACAGGTTATGCAGGTTGTGGAGTTTCAGCATGTTAAGCCCGGAAAAGGCGCCGCCTTCGTGCGTACAAAGATGAAAAACGTTATTACCGGCGCAGTGATTGAAACCTCCTTCAGCCCCTCGGAAAAATTTGAAAACGCCCAGATTGACCGCAAGAGCATGGAATACAGCTACAGTGACGGCGATCTCTATTATTTTATGGATACCGAGACTTATGAGCTTGTTCCGATAGACAAGAGCGTTCTTGGAGACAATTTCCGTTTTGTAAAGGAAAACATGATGTGCACCGTCAGTTCCTACAAGGGCAAGGTATTTGCTGTTGACCCTCCCACTTTTGTAGAGCTTGAGGTTATTGAGACCGAGCCCGGTTTTGCAGGCAATACCGCCACCAACGCCACCAAGCCCGCCACCCTTGAAACGGGCGCACAAGTTAAGGTGCCTTTGTTTATCAACACCGGCGAGCGCATCCGTATCGACACCCGCACCGGCGAATACCTTGAGAGGGCGAAGGGTTAAAATATATTGAATTGAACATAATACGAAAGAGGAGGCGTTATCATGACCATATCTGAAAAGGTAGCATATCTAAAGGGACTGGCTGAGGGCATGCAGATTGATACCGAGACCAAAGAGGGAAAGCTGTTTTCCACCATCATTGATATTCTGGAGGATATGGCTTTGAGTATTGAGGATTTGGAGGAAAACGCACTTGACCTTGGCGAGGAAATTGACGAGATAAGCGACGACCTGGCGGAAGTTGAAGACATCGTATATGGCGATTATGATGATGACGAAGACGAATGCTGCTGCGACCATGACGATGACGAGCCTGTTTTCTTTGAAGTCTGCTGCCCCGCCTGCGAAAATGAGATAACCATAGACGAAGAAGTCCTGGAGCTGGGCGCCATTAAATGCCCCAACTGCGGGGAAACCCTGGAGTTCGAGCTGGACGAGGACGAGTGCGAATGCGAATTTGAAGATGACGAAGACGAGGAAGACGAAGACGAGGAATAGCAGATAAAAGGAGAGCTGCCCCTTTAGGCAGCTCTTAGTTCAGATAAGGCCGCCACTTCATGTGGCGGCCAGTCTGCTTTATTTATTTCTTATTTGCCCCATGACCTTTGCGTAAATCCTGTCTGTCAGGTCGCAGTATTCAGAAAGCATTTTGTCGGCCTCGGCCTCCAGCGAATCTGCATATGTTCTGTCCTGCATGAACTTGGTATTGATAAAAATATTGAGGCTGGCGCCCTGAAGGGCCGCCTTGCAGCAGGCCACGCCCACTCCCACGTCGGAAATGGCCAGCGCGCTGCCCTTTTCCGCAAGCTCCTTGTGGAGATCAATGGCCTTGCACACGGTCTGCATAATCTTCAAAGGTACGGAACATGCGAGCTTCAGGGCGTCTTCCATGACCTGCGCCCGGGACGGGTCGTCTTTGGGGATGCCGTATGCCTTGGACAGGGGCTCGAAGGCAGCGGCGTCCTCATCTATAAGCTGCATCAGTTCCAGCCTGATTTGCTCGGCCCTGCCGATAATTGCGTATATTTCACCCTCGACGTCGGCGTATTTCTTCTTGCCGACGGTAAGGTTTCCGACCATGCTTCCAAGGGCAACGCCCACAGCTCCAACAAGGGCAGAGGCACCACCGCCGCCCGGTACCGCAGATTTTGAGGCAAGGGCCTCGGTAAATTTCTTTGAACTAAGCTCGACAAACGACATATGTGTACCTCCTTTATTTAATTTGCGGATGACTGCCTTTTCGCGCTTTTATGACAAGGGCGGCATACCATCTGACTTTTGAGCCATAATAATTTATATGTGAGTGTAAGTATACTCCATAACAAGGGTTGACGCAAGCATAAATTTGGGTTAAAATTCAAAAAATTAACAAAAAAGTTGCTCTCAAAAATAATTTATACAAAGGACAAGGGATTAGGGATGAAAGAACTTACTATGTTTTATTTTAAGGGCTGCCCCTTCTGCCAGCAGGCGCTGAGATGGCATGAGGAGATTTTTGAGGAGCACCCGGAGTACAGGCAGGTGTCCCTGAAAATGATAGACGAGAAGAAAGAGCCTTCGGTTGCGGCTGAATACGACTATTATTATGTGCCGACCTACTACATTGGACGGGAAAAGCTTTACGAGGGAGTCAAGGAAAAGGCCCTTATTGAAGAATGTTTCCGCAGGGCGTACAACGGCTGAAGCAGGCCGTTTGTAAGGCAATAAGATTTAACAGGAACAGGCTATGAGGTCTTTTGACTTTCAGCCTATTTTTTTTATACTTAACTGATTGTTTTAATCCTGCTGCCTGCCCTTTTGCGCCTTTATAACCTTGAGCCTTATGAATTCTTCCCGCTCCTTTTCTTCCAGGGCGTCGCTTATTCTTGATATGGTGGCGTCAAGAGTGGGAATTACGATGTTTTTCAGTGCGCTGGCGCGCTTTTGCGTCTTTCTTACGGAGTAGGCTAGGCGGTAAATGGCGTTTTCGGTCTGCGCCAGGTCCCTGATGAGCCTTTTTGCCGTTGCGAATTTGATGTAGGCCTCGTCCAGTGCGGAACTGGTGTTGGCAAGGCCGTAGGGAAGGGAGTCCAGCCTGGTGTCGTCGGAGACGACGGTGGGGATTTCCACTCCCATTATGCTCCTGTAGCGCAGGTTCACGCTTTCGTCCACCGGTATGGACTCCGCTATATGCTCAATGTTTCCCAGGGAAATGTTTGCGTATTTCAGGGAATTGTATGCTTCTTCAAAGGTGCTGTCGATACGGCTTTGAATGTCGGCTGCCTGGTCTATGAGAGCCATAAGCTCCCGGACAAGGATGTTCCGTTTCTTATCCATGAGCATGTATCCGCTTTCCGCCAGCTGGCGGGAGCGTTTTGCAGCCATGAGATTGCCCTTTGTGGGGGCGGCTTCAGCCATACCTACACCTCCTTCAGCTCGTCCTCGTCTATGACGGAGGCCAGGCTTCGGGCATCGCTGACAGCGGAATAGGAAGCAAAGAGCTGGTTTGAAAGCTCGGCGTGGTCTTCCCGGGTGTAGCCCTCGCCTACGCCGTCCTTCATAAGCCTCGACAGGGAGGGCAGAATTGCAATAGGCGGATATATTCCCTTCTGCTCCAGCTCGCGGCTCAAGACAATCTGGCCTTCCGTAATATATCCCGTCAGGTCGGGGATGGGGTGGCTTATGTCGTCGCCGGGCATGGTGAGAAGGGGCATCTGGGTAACGCTGCCGGGCAGTCCCTTTATCATGCCGGCCCGCTCGTAGAGGGAGGCCAGGTCGGAGTACATATAACTGGGATAGCCCTTTCTGGAAGGGATTTCTCCCTTGGAGGAGGAAAATTCCCGCAGCGCCTCGCAGTAGGCGGTCATGTCCGTCATAATCACAAGGACATGGTAGCCATGCTTAAAGGCCAGGTACTCGGCGGCGGTCAGAGCGCAGCGCGGGGCAAGTATTCGCTCTATAATCGGGTCCGAGGCCAGGTTAAGGAAGGTTACGACGCGGCCCTGGGCGCCGGACTCCTGAAAGTCTTTCTTGAAAAACTCGGCGGTGTCGTTTTTGGCGCCCATGGCGCAGAAGACTATGGCAAATTCCTCGCTGTCACCCAAAACCCTGGCCTGCCGGACAATCTGGGCGGCCAGTTCGTTGTGGGCCATGCCCGCGCCTGAGAAGATGGGCAGTTTCTGCCCCCGAATCAGGGTGGCGGCGGCGTCAATGGCGCTTATGCCCGTCAGGATGCAGCTTCTTGGGTATTGGCGGGAGACGGGATTTATGGGAGAGCCGTTAATGTCCCGGCGCTCGTCGGGAAAGACCTCCCTCATGCCGTCCAGGGGCCTTCCCGCCCCGTCAAACATGCGGCCCAGGATTTCCTTGGAAAGGGCAATGGTTACGGGTTTCCCGGTGAAATGGGTATTCACCGTCTCCATGTCTATTCCCTCGGTGCCTTCAAAGACCTGGAGCACCACCTTGTCGCCGTCTATGAGTATAACTCTGCCGTAGCGGTGACTTCCGTCCTCCAGGCTGATTTCCGCCACCTCGTCATAGGTGATCCCCGTAACGCCTTCAAGGGCTATAAGGGAGCCCCGCATTTCCGACAGGCCGGTGTATTCTATTCTCATAACTGTTCACCTCGGTTCTGCCTAATCCTGGTATTCCTCAAGAATCGCCTTGACGGTGCTGTCCACCATGTTGGTGAACTGCTCCTTTGTTGCCCCTTCGCCCAAATCGTACTTCATCTTATACAGCGAACTGAATATGCCTGCGGAAACCAGCCTGCTGACGGGTATGTTCCTGTCGATGAGCTGTTTTGCGCTGTCGTAAAGATGCAGAATAACCTCAAGCATGGACATCTGATGTTCCGGTTTCATGTAGGTGTCGTGTTTGTGGAAGGCGTTCTGCTGCAGGAATCCCTGGCGTATGACCCTGGCCACCTTAAGTATAAGCTTTTGATTGTCGGGGAGAATGTCCGCGCCTATGAGCTTTACAATCTCCATCAGGGATGTCTCCTCGTTGAGGATATTAAGGACGCGGCGGCGCATTTCGGTAAAGCCCCGGCCGAAGTTTTCCTCATACCAAGGGCACCAAGTCGTTGAAGTATTCGGAATAGGAGTTTGTCCAGTTGATTGATGGGAAGTGGCGGGCGTAGGCCAGGGAGCGGTCCAGAGCCCAGAAGCAGCGGAAAACCTCTTGGTGTTCTGGGTGACGGGCTCGGAGAAGTCGCCCCCCTGGGGGGATACGGCGCCTATGACGGTTATTGAGCCCACATCGCCGGACAGGGTCTTCATCATGCCCGCCCGCTCGTAAAAACCCGCAAGGCGGGAGGGCGTGGATATAGTATTTGGTATCCATATGTGCCTCCTTTTGGGAGAAAAGAGATAGTAGCTAGTTATCCACCTTAATGCCGGTGAGTTCGGAAAAGTGGCCTATCAGCTCCTCCAATGCCGTGTCAAAACTGGCGTCCACCCGGCGCCCCTGCGCCTTGCATGTGACTCTGAGCCCGCCCAGGGAGAAGGCGCCGGTGTAGAAACGGCCGAACATCTCGTAAAAATGCAGACGCATGACCTGAATGCAGACCAGAACGGCCTCTATGCCCATGACGATGATGTTGCCTATGATAACGGCAATGATGTTGCTTCCGCCGTTTGCTGTTTCAGCCAGGAGGAAAACAACCATCATCATGCCGGCGTGGCTGATGGCGAATGCGCCCACCCGCAGGAAGGACACGGTGTTGGACACATAGGCCAGGACGGTTTCAAACAGCTCGAAAAACCCTTCTACAAAAAACATGCCTATGGATTTGGGCAGCCAGTCCTTTTCGCCCCTGCAGAGCTTTGTGAGGGGAGGCGGCCGTAGCGGAACTTGACATACTTCATGTTGAGAAGATCGCTTAACCTTTCCTTGACGCCTTTTATATGGTCAAGCTGGTGGAATATGGCCTCCTGCTTTTCGGCCAGTTTTACGCATTCTTCCCTTTCGCTGCGCAGACGGCTAATTTCGGAAGCCGTTTTGGACAGGTAATCCTCGCAAATTGAAATATCAATGTTTTCCTGCTCAAATGGCCGGTAGTCAAGAGGTATCCCCAAATCCTCCAAAAGCCGGCAGGCCTCCTGCAGCAGGCCCCTGTAAGGGTTATTGGTATCAAAGGGATTAATGACCTTGACCTTGCCCATTGCCTCAACGGCGTTAATGGGGTGGAAATCCCTGTTGATTACGAAACATTGTATGGCGGTGTCGACCATATCCAAAGGCCCCGATATGGTGGCCAGGACCAGTTTTTCGACAGACAAGATAGCTTCCCTCCTTTTCAGGCAGGTTTAAATCACGCTTTGAGGGTCTATGCCGTATTTTATCGCCTCGATTAAGCGTATAAGCTTGTGGCATTCAATTTCCTTAAGGGTCAAATACGCATGAGGGATGCACAGGCTGGGCGTGGGGCTGCTTATAAGCTTTTTGCAGAATGCCTCCAGCGCCCGCTCGTAATGGCGTCTATCCCCAAAGTTTCAAAGCTCTCAAAATACGCTTTCCAGCGGGATTTTTTAAGAATGGCCACTGACTCGGAATCCGAAGGGGCGGGACATGGCCGTTTTCCAGCTTGGAGCGGCTTTCAGATATGCCACCACGTCCTGAATTGAGGTCATCGCGCACAGCTTCTGCCAGTCCGCCTCGCTGAGCATTTTGCCTTTCAGAGCGCAGACTTTCGTGGCAACGGCGCTGTATTTATTTAGGGATTTCAGCATGTCTCCCTACCACCATGTTGAATATTTGAGCCACATACTTTTCTTTGTTGGCGGCAAAGGCCCTGCGGGCGGAGTCCAGGTCGGATTCCAGCTTCCTGTCCAGATCAGCGATTTCTTCATTTGCGGAAGCTTGAAGTTCCTTCCTTGCCTTTTCAATCGCCTCATCCGCCTTTTCAAAATAGGCTTTTCGAAGTTTTTCCCTTTTTGCCTCTAAATAGGCAGAAAAGCCCTCCTTGCGGCGGAGCGCTTCGTTGTATATTTCTTGTGCCTGATGTTCAGCCTCGACAATTTCATGGAGTATTTCAGTAGGAGTCATTTTCATCCTCCTTTCGCAGGATTTGTCCTCTGGCAGATGAAAAAAAGATGATTTATAAATAATAGCATTTTATACCGTATTGTCAAAGTGTAAAGAGACGAAAGTTTAGGATTTTTATCCTGCATTTTTGATAATATTGTTGCATGGGTCAACCTGCCGATTTTATCAAATTCGACTTTAAAAATATTTTTATATAGGGTATAATACATTGTCTAAAAAAATCAAGTATTGGATTCAGAAAAAACAGGAAGGAAAGGCTGACTATGAAATATATACTCGTTATCGGAGATGGCATGGCGGACAATCCCCTTGCGGCTCTAAATGGCAAAACCCCGCTGGAACATGCCAGCATTCCTACCATAGACAGGCTTGCCGCCAGGGGCGTGTTGGGCAATGTGAGAAACTGCCCCGTCGGGTTCCAGCCTGGAAGCGACGTGGCCATTATGTCTATTTTTGGTTGTTCTCCTAATAAATATTACTCCGGCCGGGCTCCTTTGGAGGCGGCGGCCCAGGGTATTTTCTTAAACCCCGGAGACTCGGCGTTCCGCTGCAACAATATGACTATTTCGGAAAGCGGGGACTTTATGGACAGGACCATAGTGTCCCACAGCGCCGGCGGAATCGGCGGCAAGGAGGCATTGGAGCTTGTCAACTACCTGTTTGCCAATCCGGAGTTTTCAAAGCTTGCGGAAAAGGCGGGCATGAGGATATATCCCGCAAATTCCTACCGTCACATTGTGGTGATGGAAGCGACGGATATTTCCGGCCTGACGCTGATACCTCCCCACGACCACATAAACGAGAGGGTGGGGGACAACCTGCCCGCAGGCCATCCTGTCGGCGACGTCCTGATTGAGATTATGGCAAAGGCCAACGAGATTCTGGAGCGCCACCCCATAAACGAGGAGCGCAGGGCGCAGGGAAAGCTGCCCGCCAACTCCATCTGGTTCTGGGCCGAGGGAACCGCCGCCCAGCTGCCCAGCTTTAAGGAGCAGTACGGCCGCAGCGGCGCCATTATAAGCGCCGTCCCCCTCTGCCACGGCATAGCCAGGCTGATTGGCCTTGACGTGATACATATACCCGGGGCCACCGGCGAGCTTGAAACCAACTATGAAGGCAAGGTGCAAGGCGCCCTGGAGGCGCTGAAGGACCACGATTTTGTGGCCGTGCACCTGGAAGCCCCGGACGAGTGCACCCACAACGGGGACCTGAAGGGAAAACTCCAGGCCATCGAGTGGCTGGACAGCCGGATTGTAGCCCCGCTTCTGAAAGGACTGGAGGAGTCGGGAGAGGACTTCCGCATGCTCATACTCTCCGACCACAAAACCCTCACCGAATCCCTGCTGCATGACGGTAACCCGGTGCCCTTCGTCCTTTACGACAGCCGCTGCCGGGATGGAAGCGGCCTGCCCTACACCGAAAGGAACGGCGGAAGGGGAATGCGCCTGGAGACCGGCACAGACCTTATGCCCCTGTTGTTTGAGCTTTAAGACTTTGGTAAATCGACGTGAGAACTATGGAAATTCAAACCTGTGCATATGCAAAGCTGAATCTGTCCCTGGACGTGCTGGGCAAAATGGACAACGGCTACCACAGAATGAAAATGGTCATGCAGAGCGTACAGCTGTGGGACGACGTATCCATTGCCCTGACCGCCGACGGGGAAGTGAAGGCCCAGTCTAACCTGCCCTATCTTCCAAATGACGAGCGGAACATTGCGGTAAAGGCCGCCAAGGCGTTTTTTGCGGAAACGGGCATGACGGGGGCTGGGGCGGACATCCGCATTTTCAAGCGCATTCCAGTTGCTTCGGGGCTGGGAGGCGGCTCCAGCGACGGAGCTGCCGTGCTGCGGGGGCTGAACGCCCTCACCGGCGCGGGGCTTAGCCGAAGGCAGCTTGAGAAGATAGCGGAAAAGCTGGGCTCCGACGTGCCGTTCTGCGTGGCGGGCGGCACGGTGCTGGCGGAGGGAAAAGGCGAGGTCCTGACCGACCTGCCGCCCATGCCGGAGTGCCACATCGTCATATGCAAGCCCGCCTTTTCCCTTTCAACGCCGGAAGTTTTTGAAAGGTACGACTCCCATAAAACCCGCTGCAGGCCGGACACGGAGGGCCTGGTTAAGGCTCTGGAAAATGGGGATTTGCGGGGCATAGCAGTCCGCATGTACAATGTTTTTGAGGACGTGATGCCCCGGCAGTACGAGGCCATCCACCTTATCAAGAGCCAGCTTTTGAACTACGACGCCCTGGGAGTGACGATGAGCGGCACCGGCTCCGCGGTTTTTGGAATTTTTGACAGCATTGAAAAAGCGGAGGAAGCCTATCGGGAGTTAAAGAATGAATACAAGGATTGTTTTCTGACAAAACCTATAAATCGACTTGAAGCTGTTTAAAAAGGCAAAATACCGTCCATACTATGACTGGGAGTTACATAGTAAGGCGGTATTTTTTTATGATGAAAACAAGGAACAACAAATTAAAAAAATGGGAGCTTGCCCTGCTGCTGGCCCTGTGCCTTTCCCTGTGTGCCGGAATGTGGGCCCAGAGGGAGCAGCGGGAGCTGGCGGACAAGATGA
This sequence comes from Oscillospiraceae bacterium, assembly GCA_050944015.1. Taxonomy (GTDB): domain Bacteria; phylum Bacillota; class Clostridia; order Oscillospirales; family Oscillospiraceae; genus DUOX01. The sequence goes on along the minus strand of JBMNQG010000061.1, from coordinate 282 downwards.
TAAGGCTTCACGTAATCGCGTCTTCAGATTCCCAGAAGGACCAGGCTTTAAAGCTGGAGGTCCGGGACCAGGTTCTGGCCAGCCTGCAGCCTGTCCTTGAAGGCAGGGACAGCGTTGAGGATGCAAGAGCGGCAATAGAGCGATTTTTGCCCCAGCTTGAGGAGAACACCAGGCGGTTTCTTGAGAGCCGGGGCATTGACTGCCGCGTGTCCGTGACGCTTGGCCGGGAATACTACCCGACCAGGGTGTATGAGGACTTCTCCCTGCCGGCAGGGGAATACG
>JBMNQG010000060.1:0-10679 GCA_050944015.1 Oscillospiraceae bacterium | reverse complement strand
GTACACCAGGGGAACTCTAACGGCAAAGGTGGAGGCGATATTGTTGTACAGGGTGAACCTTGTGTGTCCTGTGCCGTTGATGAAGCCGTTCAGGCAGAATACCAGGCTGCACAGCAGGTATTCGTACTTATAGCTGCGCAGGTATTCCACGGCGGTATCAATAACGTCCCTGTCGGGAGTGAAGAGGTTAATAACCGCCCCGGGAATCAGGGCCATTACAATAAAGGTGAGCACGCCTATGGAAAAGGAGATGACAAGGCCGATGCGAAGGCACTTCCTGACCCGGTCTGTAAGGCCGGCCCCAATGTTTTGGGCCACCATGGAGGAAATCGCCGCGGAAAAGGCCGTGGAGGGAATAACCGCCACCATGAACACCCTGTCCGCCACTCCCGCGGCGGCCGTGGCTATGTACCCCATCTTATTAATTATGGCCTCAAGGAAGATGAAGGAAAGCATGACCAGGCCCTCCTGAAGGGCGATTGGAATGCCCACCTTTAAAAGAGCGATGGACTTGTCCTTTTTTAATGTAAAACTGCGGGGTTTGAAGTCAAAGAAGAAGTCCTTCCTCTTAAGATAGATGATCCCCAGTATCATGCTGATGCCCTGGGAGGCGGTGGTGGCAATGGCGGCGCCTTCCGCCCCCATACCGAAACCTGCAATCAAAACCACGTCGCCTATGATGTTGCAAATGCAGGCTATGAGCACAAAAAGCAGGGGGTTCTTGGAGTCGCCCATTCCCCGGAGCACGGAGGACAGTGCGTTGTAACCTGTGGTAAATATCAGCCCTGCCAGGCAGATTTGAGTGTAGTGCAGCGCGCCCAGATAAGATTCCTGGGGAGTGCTCATAAGGCGGAGTACGGGTTCGGCTAGCAGGAGCATGAGCCCGGTAATGCCCAGGGAAATCAGCCAGTAAAGGGTGAACATTGTGGAGACCGTGTCCCTGGCCTCGTCCCGACGCTTTGCGCCCCAGTACTGGCCGATAAGCACCGTGCCGCCGGCGCTAAGGCCTATCACCACCATGTTAATGGTGCCCATAAGGAGGCTGCCGATGGATACGGCGGCCAGGGCGGCGGCGTCCGAAAAACGGCCCACCACCAGCATGTCCACAATGCCGTACAGGGTCTGCAGCAGGTTTGCCAGCAGGAAGGGAAGGGAAAAATTAATCAGGGTCTTTGTGACGTTGCCGGTTGTAAGGTTCTGTGTTCTCATTCCTTATCCTCCTGAGGACCCCAGCCGTCCAGGGGAAGCCGCTGGATGGCGCCGAAAATCTTGGTTTTTAAATCGGGATAATCGGCCTGGAGGGTCTTTATTAATTGCTTTACTTTATAGCGTTTGCTGCTCTTGTCCATGGGACAGGGGCTGTGAATTACCGGCAGATTCAACTTCGCCGCAAGGTTTGATATGCGCTGTTCGCCGGCATATAGCATGGGCCTTATCTGCCAGACTTCCGCCCTGCTCATCCAGGTCTTGGGCCTGAAGCAGCTGATTCTGCCCTCATAGAGCAGGGACATCAAAAAAGTCTCCACCACGTCGTCAAAATGATGCCCAAGAGCCAGTTTGGATATGCCCCTGGCTTTAATAGCGTTGTTCAGGGCGCCTCTACGCATTTTGGAGCACAAAGAGCAGGGATTGGACTCCTTGCGCACGTCGAATACTATCTCTTTTATGTCGGTTTTTATAATCGTGTATGGCACGTCCAGCTCCCGGCACAGGCGGGAGATGGGTGAAAAATCCGTGCCTTCATAGCCCAGGTCCAGAGTTATGGCCTCCAGATGGAATTTCCGGGGGTAATAACTTTGCAGGTGTCTCAGGGCGCACAAGAGAAGCAGGGAGTCCTTGCCCCCTGACACTCCCACGGCAATGGCGTCGTTTTCATCAATCATTGAATAATCGTCTACGCAGCGTCTGATAATACCTGAAAATTCATTCAATTCCTTTAAAGCGTCCATAGGTAGCTCCAAAAAAATTTAAAATCAATATCGAGCAAACAAGAGGATTAAAGAGAAAAACGGAGAATAAGAGAGGTTGTCACATTGTAAATAAAAAAGGTGTTGACATGCCAATTCGACTATGTTATAAAGATAAAGCGCAAACGACCTTACCCATTCTAACGGCACTATAAATATTTGTCAAAGCTTTTCAGCGTTTTTCGGTTTATTGGGCTTATTTGACCGATAATTCGAGAAAAATGCTTTTGAGAATATTTTCCCAACAAACAAAAAATATAATTGGAGGCTAAAACATGTCCACAACAATGGCGAAAAACGATACCGTTGTTCGCAAATGGTACATTCTTGATGCAGCCGGCAAGCCCTTGGGCAAAACGGCTGCCCTTGCCGCCGATCTGCTTAGAGGAAAACATAAAGTTGACTTTACCCCTCATGTGGATTGCGGCGATTTTGTCATTATTCTCAACGCGGAGAAGGCGGTGCTCACCGGCAGAAAGCTGCTGCAGAAGTACTACCGCACCCACTCCGGGTATCCCGGCGGACTTAAGGAAATCCAGTACAAGCACCTGATGGCTAATAAACCCGAGTTTGCCATGCGTCTGGCTGTCAAAGGCATGCTTCAGAAGAATTCCCTTGGAAGGAACCAGCTTCGCCGTCTCAAGGTCTACCGGGGACCAGAGCACAAACACCAGGCCCAACAGCCCCAGGTCTGGGACCGCTAAGAAGGAGGTAAATTATAATGGCAACATATCAGAGCAAAAAGCCCTATCTGTATGGCACAGGCCGTAGAAAGACTTCCGTGGCCCGTGTTCACCTCTTCCCCGGCGGAACCGGAAAAATAACCATTAACGGTCGGGATATCGATGATTACTTCGGCCTGGAGACGCTGAAAGTCATTGTACGCCAGCCCCTGGTAGTCACAGGAACCACGGATAAGGTGGACATCGTTACCACCGTTACCGGCGGCGGCGTTACCGGACAGGCCGGCGCCATCCGCCACGGCATTGCCCGCGCCCTTCTGCAGCTGGACGAAACATACCGCGCGCCTCTGAAGGCGGCAGGTTACCTCACCCGCGACCCCAGAATGAAGGAGCGCAAAAAGTACGGCCTCAAGGCGGCCAGAAAGGCTCCCCAATTCTCCAAGAGATAATTTGCTGTACATTTACAGCGGTTTCTTCAAGATTACAAGTTTACAAACCGCCATTGGTTTAAATACCTCTGGCGGTTTTTATTATGGAGAACTATTAAGTAATGTTCACAATGTCTTAAAGTTTTTGAGGACAGAATATTTTTGAAAATAAAAAACTCAAGTCGACAGGCGAATTAAAGTATAATCTTGGTGAATTCAGGAAGTTTCTTGCTGAAAAATTCTGAAACAAACTAAAAAGCGTATAACAAAGACACCGGCTTTTGGGAGCCGGTGTCCTTGTTTAGCTGCGCTGTTAACTTATCATAAGATTTGTTATGAATCTCATGAGTATCTGGGCTACCTGGGCTCTCGTCGCGGGGGCGCCCGGGTTCAGATAGCCGTTATCGTCGCCCTGGAAAAGGCCAACCTCAACAGCCCAGCTCATGGCTCTTTCGGCCCAGCCGGAGACGCTGCCGGCATCCTTGAATTGCGACATGCTGCTCGACTGGGTAGTATCCAGGCCGAGATGAGCGGCAAAGTTATAAAGCATCACAGCAATCTGCTCGCGGGTTACGCTGCCGTTGGGGTCGAACATATTATTGCCAATTCCGCTTATAATTCCGTTGTCTGCGGCCCAGGACACAGCCTCGGAGTACCACAGTCCGGCGGGCACGTCGCTGAAGGTGCTGCTGCCGGCGCCGGGGCTGCCTGCCAGCCTGTACAGCACAGTGACGAGCATGGCTCTTGACATGTTGCCGTTGGGGTCGAAAGTGGTGTCGGAGGTGCCTTTAAACAGGCCCCGCTCCGCCACGAACGCCACAGCCTCGTAGAACCAGTCGCCGCTCTTTACATCCGTGAACGGGTTGGTCCAGGCGGAGAATTTTTCAAATTCAACCTTGATGGTATGGTCGGCCTGGACGTTCGTAAAGGTGTAGCTTGATACGGCGCCCACGCTCTTCCCATCCACCAGTACGTCGGCAATTCTATACCCTTCATATGCCTTGATTGTGAAGGTGACGCTTTTGCCTCTTTCCACAGTCTGGGTGCCGGGGTTAATGGTTCCGCCGGCTCCGGCCGTGGCGGTTATAGTGTAGGTCTTAACCGTTGTTCCTCCGGTTCCAATGCTTTTGAGTGAAATCTTGATTTCGCCTTCATAGGTGTTGCCGGGTTTAATCTGCGTTTCAACGCCGTCCACGGTCATAACGAGGGCGTAGCCGGCAGGAGCCTTGACGGAGCAGTCGTCCCCGACCACAAGCTTGTTGATGAGGGATGTGCCGGTGACTGTCCAGGCGGCGCCGTCCTTCAGCTCAACGCTTATGGTGCTGCTGCCATTGTTGTAGAGCCTGTTTTCCACGTGGCCGAGATAATAGTATTCGTTGATGGTGAAGTAGGTGTTCTGCCTGCCCCTTTCGTCCACGTGCCTGGTCTCGGTCAGGGCTATGGCGCCGCTGAGGGAAGCGCCCTCGCCTATGGTGACCATGAGGGCGTCGCCGCTCTGATTGTAATAACCAGTTCCGTTATAGACGTTGCCCTTGTAATTGCCATTATTAAGAGTCAGCGTGACGGTGTTGGGGCCGGCGGGTCCACCAGGTCCGCCAGGTCCACCGGGGCCACCAGGTCCGCCAGGTCCGCCGGGTCCGCCGGGTCCGCCGGGTTCACCGGGTTGGTCTCCGCCGGGATTCTCGCCGCCGGGATTTTCGCCGGAACTGGAATCATCAGGCACTTTGGGCGTTACGTTGCCATTTTCAGAGGGCCAGCCCTCATCTTCTTTGAACTCGGTGTTAAATACCGGGCCGCCGCTGCCCATTTGCGCACCTACCGTGGTGTCGTCGTTGTCAATCATCTGGAGGATGATTCCGGATTTGGGGTTCAGGACACCGTTATCGGCTACGAAGTCCACATTGCCGGCCTTGTACAGGAACGTGGCTTCTTCCGAATTTACTACCGTGCCGTCCAGTACGTTAATGGAGCCGGAATTGTGCGCCATGAAGCCGAACACGGAATTGATGGTGGTTACCCTGCCTTTGCCCTTTACAGTTTCGATTACATTTCCTTCGGCGTCCTTAAGCTCAATGTCGCCATTGGAGGACATGTAATAGCCATGGCCTCCGGTGAGAATGGACGCGTAAGTGGTACCGGTGAATGTGGTTCCGTAGAAGTATTCCTTCGCGTTTCCGATTATGTACGTGCCGTATCCGGAACCATACTTTTCGCCGTAGGAGAAGGGGCCGGAGTACATGCCGCCCTGGGACTTGGGCAGGATGGAAATGGTGGAGTCAACCATGTTCAGCACCACATCGGTACAGGCGTCGGTGGAAAGAACGCCCCATCCGCCGGACGAAATGGTGGAGTCAATGACCGTAAGCGTTGATTTATTGCCCAGAATGTTGGCGGTGCGCGCTCCGCCCTGTATTCCGAGGACCCACGGAGGAGACAGCATGATGTTCTGGTTGGCGCTGTTTACATAGCCTTCATATGCTTCGGTCAACGGATTTGCGCCCATTGCCGTGACGTTGGAGTTCCTGACAATAATCTGGGAATAATCGTCGACTATGAAGGCGGCGCGGACGAAACCGTCGGTGATGATATCCATATCGGTTACGTTTACCTTTGCTTTTTTGGATGCTATGAGAACTGCGCCCTGGCCGCTGAAGTCGGAGGCCTTTGAGCCGTCGCCCTCGTCGTAAATCCTGACTTTACCGGTTAGAGTCAGGTTTGTTCTTTCGCCCGTCGCGATTACGGGGTTGAAGCTCTTGCCGTAGGCTTCCAGGTCCAGATCAAGGCTATCAATCTCGTTGTCCACGCCGGCCAGCAGAGACTTCTCGGCAATGACGCTGCCGCCGCTGATAAAGTAACCTACGCTGTAATCCTTGTCTGGACGCCTGGTATAGCTTGTGGCATCCCCTGTGAAGGTGATTTCCGCAGGCAGGGTCAGGTCTTGCTTGTGGTCTACCACGTATTCATTAATTAAAACTATGCTGCCTTCATAAGTTCCGGGTTCTATCTCCGTTTTCTGGCCGTTGACAAACATAGCCGGCTCATACCCGTAGGCACTCCTTATTTCGGACTTATCGTCAATCACGAGCTTGGAGAGGTACGCGGTACCAGTAAGGGTCCAGAAAGTATCCTTTAAAGTGAGCTCGACTTTGTTGCGGATTGCGGGAGTGGGGACGTTTACGATGCGGTTGAGGTACAGTTGGTCGCCGGGTACGGAGGACTTAATGGTATAGGGGCACTGTACCGGCTTTCCGTTTTCGTCCACATGATAGGCGTAGGAGGAAGATATGTTGCCGGTAATGTTCATGTTTTCAAGAGTTACGTTAAGGTCCTGCTCAACAGTGGCAACGGAGTTGTAAATATCCCCTTTCACCGTCATGTTCTTAAAGGTAACTGTGGTGGGCTCTACGGTTCTCTCGGGGGTCAATTCCCTGATCTCATCGTAACTTAGGTCTTCTATGGTGTATTCGGTAACGCCCGGGCTGCCTGCGTCGTCGTTCTGCGTCAGCTTGAACAGAACTCCGCTTTGGGCGTTGTCGCCGAAGATGTTGATGTCGGCTCCGTCAACCTCCACGTTGGTATATGTGTAGCTTTGCGCCACCTTGCCGCCCCTGACGAGCACAAAGGTGTCCGCTACATCAAATTCGCCGCCTTCTATGTACAGCCCGCCGCCGTTTTCAGCGGTGCCGCTGCTCTGGTGGATAAGGAAGCCGATGCGGTTGGAATAGCCGTAGCTGTCTTTAAAGCGCATGGCGGACTTGTTGGAGGCGATTATGCCGATATAGTCGGGGGAATAGAACTCGACATTTTCAAATACGTCGGTTACACCGGCGTCCGCATAGGCAACGTAGCCGGAGTCAACGCCCAGCTGGCCGATGGTAAAGCCGTATTCAACGCCGCTCACCGTCTTTTTGGCGGTGTAGTATTTGCCTGGCTGGGCTACTTCAAGGTAACCTATGCCGGCAAGGGTGTCGGACACGTTCAGAGCCGTGGTTCCGGCCATGCCTGAGTCGGTGGACAGAGCGCCCCAGCCGTTAGATACTATGATGGAGTTTCTGAACGTGGCAGAACCTGAACCCAGCACGTTGGTGGCCCTGATGTTTCCCACCAGCCCCAGAGCGAAGGGGACCTGCTCCATCATGGGAACCGCGTAGTTGTCGTTGGGGGAATAAGGAGTGGCACCCTCCTCGTTATGGGCGACCACAACAACGTTGTCCGCAGTCAGTTTGCTGTTGGTTCCGCCAACCCAGATGGCGGTGCGGATGGTGCCGGTGGTGTCTATGTATGAGTTCTTGAGAGTAACGTCGGCATCATTGGTGACCACTATGCCGGCGCCCCAGCCTTTGAAATCGTCTCCGCCCTTGCCGTTAAGAGTCATGTTGAGGTTTGAGATTTTATAGGTAGAGTCGATTATGTAGTAGCCGCTGAAGAAGCCGCCCAGGGAGTTGACTGTTACGCCGTCAGATTCGTCGTCTTTCGTCTCGCCGCCTATTAAAGCACTGAGTACGGAGTAGCCCCTTTGCAGGGTGCCATTGGCTATGACGGCCGCCGCCCTGGTGTAATAGGTGATGTTGACATTCTGACCGTCAAACTTGGAAAAGTCGGTCATGGGCTCGGCCTTGTGGGTGAGGGTGATAACAATTTCATTGCCGGTATACGTTCCCGGCTCGATGTCGTATTCGACGCCGTCAACCGTAAGAGTGGCGTTGTATGATGTGTGGTCAACTACGATGTCTTCTTTATTTGCCAGCGCTATTTTTTTAACCGAGGATGCAAGCTGGCTGTCAGTTGCGAAGGGGTCTTCGTATTCTACGCTTTCAATGGTCAAGCTTCCTGAAAATTCGTGTGTTATTGCTTCCGCGCTGCTGTCGTAATCATGCGTGGGGGTAGGCGGCGGCCCCGGAGGATCCGGTGGTCCCTCTTCCGCCAACGCTATGAAGCCAGAGGATAAAATGGAAAAAAGCAGGGAAAGGACTAGCATAAAGCTCAGAATGGTTTTTCGCTTTCTCATGATATACCTCCCTTTTGTGCATATTGATGGTTCTGATATAATAATAAATGAAAAAGTTTGGTTATGTTGTCGCAACTTGTCCAATAAAAAAATATCCTCAGGCCGCCTTAAAAAAGGCGCCTGAGGATATTTCTAACTTTCAAGCTTGAGTTCGGCTTGGATGGATGCGAGTTCCTCGCAAAACTTTTGTATGTCTATCGAGGCGAAAGCCTCGGTTTCTTCAATAACCGCCGCTATAAGCCAGTTGCTTAGAAGGTTTTCATAACAGGTCTGGATATAACTAGCGCGGGTGTTGTCGTTGTCCGCGGACAGCCTGAGAATGATGTGGTAGCCGTACTGGGACTCGACTATATCGCTTATTTCGCCTTCATCCAGTGCTTCAACCGCGTTTTCAAATTCGTCTATCATGCTACCTTTGGTGTAGACGTATCCGTTCGGGTACGCGGAGAGGCCCTGGTCTTCACTAAACTCGTTCATCAGTGAATCGAAGGTGGCTAGTGGGTCCTCGCTGCTCTTTATCTGCTCAAGCAGCCTTTCAGCCCTTTCAAGCGCATTTTCCTTTTCATTTTCAGGCAGGGGGTTGCCTTCCTGGTCCACAGCGGAAATGAAAATCTGCTTAGCGCAGAAAATGCTGTTTTGCCGTATGTAAGCCTCAATGTCTTCGGCGGTGGGCTCAAGTGCGCCGCCATTGTAAAAGAGAAGGTCCACCAGATATTTTGAATAGAGTTCGCCTTTGCAAACCTCTCGATAGCCTTGCAGGGTGGTGGCCATTGAGGTCAGTACGTCTTTGAACTTCTTTTCTCCCGCGTTTTTTATCCATTCTTCCTTCTCTTCACTGGTAAAGTCGCTTTCGTTAATGATGCCGTTTTCCACGGCCTCTGAAAAAGCGACCTGACCGTAGTGGTTTATATAGTAGTCGATTTCCGTTTCGATATTTGCCAGGTCCTCATAAGTTAGCTGTATGCCTTTTGACCTGGCCACCCTTTCGGCAATCAACTGTGTTGCCACAACATCTTTTACCACGTTTTTTATGTAGTCGGTTATTATCTGCCCGTTTGCTTCCTGAGTCCAGTCTATTTCATCGCCGAAATAATTTTTAATTATGTAGTTAATCCAATAGCAGAAATATCCTGCCGTGGCCTCCTGGCCGTCTACTATCAAAACCACGTCGCTCTCATTTAGGCCGACCAGCCGCTGATACATTGCGTCGGCTTCACTTTCGCTGCCCTTTGTTTGCCTGCTGGACAAAGCTTTTGCTCCGTTGGCTTCATTTAAACTGAGGGCCGCGTTGGACGCGCATCCGGCCAGCATCCCCAGTGTAAGAATAACCGCGGGCAGAATTGTAGTTAAACGTCTTTTCATTACGCTGCCACCACCCTTTCGTATTCAACAAGCCGTAAACGGGTTTTCGCCTTTTCTATCGGTGCAGGCAATTTTATATCACAATTTGGCGGACAATTATGTCGAAACTCAGGACAGGCAACGATGAAAAACGCCGCGCTGCAAAGTGTGTGCCGGAAAAAAGATACCAGCTCCTCCTCGAAAAGAGAGCTGGTATCTTTTTTAATGCAAAACACTATCCTACGTAAATCAAACGGAGGTATTTTATAATGGCGCGGTCAACGGCATAGATTCTGCCCCACAGATTTCCATTGCCGTAGAACTCCGCGGAGAAGAGTTGCGGCGATATACTTGCCGTTGGACAACCAAAAAAGGCATAAAAAAAGGCTCAACGTAAAGAATACGTTGAGCCTGATGTTGGAGATTAAAACTCGTACCAGTCGGGTTCGTTGCTGTGCTCGAAGACGTAGGGATTTTCGATTTCGCCTCTCTTGACCTTCTCCCACCACTCTCTCGCCTTGAGAGGCATGGTTCTCCAGGACTCGGCGGTCTGAGGAGCTTCCATGTCGCGGGTCGCATATCTCCAGTCGTTGACGCGGCTGATATACTTCTCGTCCTGCTGAGGAGACAGCTCGTCGCCCAGCTCGCCGGCGGCTATGCGGATCATGGAGCCGTACTGCTCGCTGACGGTGTGGAGCTTCAGGTCTTGCACAAACAGCCTCTGGAGAGGACGCTTGGCCAGGTCGGACATGATGCAGCGGTTCTCGTAAGGCATGGTCTTCCACATGCGGGCGATTTCCCATGCGCGCTCGACAGCCTTGCCCTTGGGAACGACTTCGCTCACCATGCCCCAATCCAGCATCTGCTGGGCGGTGAACTGGCGGCTGGTCATCATGTAGTAGTTGCCGCGCTTGGTGCCAAGGAAGTGCTGGCACATGAGGCCCATGCCGTCACCGGGAACAAGGCCGCCCTGTGCGTGGGGGACTTCAATTTTGGTGTCCTCGGTGCAGATGGTGACGTCGCACAGCATTGCGGAATCCCAGTGGAAGCCGGGGCCGGGAATAGCGCCGATTGTGGGAACGTCCAGATCGAATACCATGTTCTTGATGAGGTTCATGTCGTCAAAGTACTGGTGCTCGAAGCGCTCCCTGGGCAGCTTATTATATGTTTCCCATCCGTTGGCGTCGGACTCTATCATCCAGTTGTCGCCGATGTGCGTGAAGATGATGATTTCGTTCTCGTGGTCCAGAGA
>JBMNQG010000059.1:0-10694 GCA_050944015.1 Oscillospiraceae bacterium | reverse complement strand
TCACTTATGCCGCTTAATATGAAGTCCAGCCGCCGTCCACGACTATGCACTGGCCTGTTATATAGGAGGAAGCGTCGGATGCCAAAAATACTGCCACCTCTGCTATCTGGTCCACCTCGCCGGGACTGTCGACAAGGCTGATTCCTTGCATGGCCACATCCATGCCGGCTTTGTTTATCTTCTGCATAAACTCGCCGCTTGCCACCTCGGTCTTTATGGAGCCGGGGCAAATGGCATTACACCGGATATTCTTGCTTCTGTACATAAAAGCGGTGTTTTTGGTAAGCCCTATAAGCCCGTGCTTGGAAGCGGTATAGACTGCGCCGGCCCTGGCGCCGAAAAGGCCGCCAATGGAAGCAACGTTGATTATCACTCCGCCTCCCTGATTCCCGAAAATCTTAACAGCCTTTCTCATGGAATAGGCCGGGGCCACCAGGTTCAACTTCATTACCTTTTCAAACATTATGTCGCTGAAATTACCCACAGGGCTGAAATCGTCCATAATACCGGCGTTGTTTACGAGTATGTCCAGGCGTCCAAATCTCCTTACGGCTTCGTCTATCATGCCCTCAACCTGGTCTTTTTCCATCATATCCCCCTCGTATGGGATAATCTCGCCCGCAAAGCCCTGGGTCTCTTTTGCAAGCTCTTCCAGCTTATTTAGCCTTCTTGCTACCGCCAGGACCTTGGCTCCATTCCGCGCAAAAGCCGCGGCAATTTCTCTGCCCATTCCTGAGCTGGCGCCGGTTACTATAGCTACCTTATTCTCTAATACCATGGGCTTCCTCCTGAAATTAGTTAATATTTTAACGATTTGATATATACATTATATATTGTTATCCCATATCATAAGTTTAATCAATGAAATGCTAGAATTTTTTGTTCAGGTCCTGTATTTGGAGGAATTTACGCAGCGCCTTTCACGCGCTGAAAGGAGAATATATGGGCAAACATATTTTTGTAATAAACACAGGCTCCACATCCACAAAGGCGGCTCTGTTTGAAGACGACGAAATTCTCGTCAAGGAAGAGCTGTCTTACGATGCGGCCGAGATATCGAAGTATGAAAGAGCCCTTGACCAGCTGGAAATGCGAAAGCGGAGCATTTATGCCTTTCTGGAAAAGCACGGCATCGACCCCAAAATGTTCGATATCATCGTGGCCAGGGGAGGCACACTGCCGCCGGTTGAGGGCGGCGCCTACTGGGTCAACGACTTAATGATTGACGTTCTGGCCTACGCCCCCATGGTTCAGCACGCTTCAAACCTGGCCTGCATGATAGCCCGGGAGATTGCCGCCCCTTACAACATACCGGTTATTATTTACGACGCACCCGGCACCGACGAGCTTAATCCCGAAGCCAAAATGACCGGCCTGCCGGAGGTGGAGATTATCCCCACAAGCCATGTCCTCAACACCCGTAAGGTGGCAAGGGACGTAGCCAGAAAGCTGGGCAAGGAATATGAAAAATGCCGCTTTATCGTGGCTCACCTGGGCGGCGGCATTTCTATTAACGCCCACTGCGGCGGAAGAATTATCGACTGCGTTTTCGACGACATGGGGCCCATGTCCCCCCAGCGGGCCGGCAGGATTCCCACCCGCTTCATGGCCAAGCTGTGCTATTCAGGCAAATACACCTACGAAGAAATGTACAAAAAGATTGTGGGCCAGGGCGGCGTAATCGCCTACCTGGGCACCCAGGACCTCCGGGAAGTCGCCGCAATGATTGAAGCCGGAGACGAGCTGGCCAAAAAGGTGTTTTACGCAATGGCGTACCAGATAGCCAAGGGCATAGGCGAGCTGGCGCCCGTTCTGCATGGGAAAATTGACCGGATAATACTCACCGTCGGGGCCGCCCACAGACGGCTGCTGACGGACCTTATCACGGAGAGGGTCAGCTTCCTTGCCCCTGTGGAAATAGTCCCCGGCGAAAAGGAGATGGAGGCCCTGGCGGAGGGCGGCCTGCGGGTCCTAAACGGCATCGAGCAGCCCAAGACATACGATGTGGTCCCGCCCGACTTTAAAACCAGGGAAGAATTTGAAGCCTGGGCGGCTGCGAAAGGCCGCCTGGCAGCGGCTCAGCGTATAAAATGACCCGGAATACCCTACTTCCAGGCCTTTTTATTCTCGCAACCCTTTCCTGCTTTTCTATCTACAAATATTACAATAACAACCTCTTTTTTCTCATACAGATTCGTACGATTCAACCTGTTTTCCGTAAAAAAGTCCTTGTATAATTAATATAGTTAAGAAGATTCGCCCGTAAGCGACATGACGTCAAGCACCTTATATGAAAACAAAAGCCTGGAAGCAAGGGCCTGGGATATTTCCTGAACCCCTATCAGCTCGCAGATTCTCTCGATGCGATAAATCATGCTGTTGCGGTGGATAAACAGGGCTTTTGCCGAATCCGTAAAATTCTGGTTGTTGGTCAGGTAAACGAAGAGGGTCCGGAGGTTTTCGTTCTGCCGCTGCTCGTCCTGCCTCTTTAGCTCCAGAAGCGCCGGCCAGCAAAGGTCCCGGAGGCTCTGGCCCCCCGCCGCCGCCCGGTATATGACGTCATATTCGGCATAATCGCAGTACCAGTAAATGTTGGGGCAGGCGTCGCTCAGGGAATCGGCCGCAAGCCAGCGGGCTTTTTCCCTTAGCCCAGTGCCCAGCCTTATGGCGCTTTTGGCCTGCTCGTAGCCTTTTTTCAGCGAGGCCAGGTTTTCAACGCAATTGCTTATGCCGCAGATTCCACCGGTGTTTGCCAGGTAGTCGGAAAGGCAGCCCAGCACGCCGCCGTTCTGCGAAAAACAGGCGTGCTTGTCCGCCCCCAGGGAAATGGTGGCCACAATACAGCCGTCATGGACGATAGGGCTGCTGTCCAGGAAAAGCTCCGAAAATATTCTGCAAATATACTCCAGCTTTGAGGGGCGCCTTTCCGTAAAGGACACCACCACCGTGTTGAAGCCCATCCTGTTGGGATATTTCGAGTACTGCAGCCTGGCGTCGATTTCCGCGGCGGAAAGCTTCTTCCCTTTGATAATGTCCCGGAGCAGGAAAGAATACTGCTTCAGGTTTGGCGAATTTTCGGCGTACTCCTTTTCCGGCAGGCATTTTCGTATGTTTTCCACCAGATGGGAAAAGACGTATTCCAGCCCCGGAAAGTATTTCGTGTTTTCCAGGAGCATGAAGGCCGTGGCTATCAGCTTGTTGTTTATCCGTATCGCCTGTAAAATTACCTCCACCGGCGGCTCCTCAACGGTGGTCATCCGCACCGGCCTGCCGGAGTAGTATTCCGGCGAATAGTAATGCTCCTTGTCCAGCCTGGCATAGGTTTCAGGCGTGGGGTAGCCCAGCTCCCGGAACTCGTTGAAAAAGCGGTCCCGGGTGGGCGTGTTTTTGGTACAGGCTATCCGCTTCATGGACGGGTCCGCCACCAGAACCGGATTGCGAAACGCCTCTTCAGTGATGTCCAGAAGGGTCTGCACGTCGCAGCCCTGCCTGGCGGCCAGTTCGATTTGGACGCTCCACATCTGAAGCCTGCCCACAAGCTGCAAGGTCTCATTAAAAAAGCCGCTCAGCCCGGCCTGGTCCTGAAACAGAACGCCGGGAACGTCCCCCGGCAAGGCACGCCCCACGTAAACGTACCCGTCGGCGGGCGCTCCCCCGTCCCACAGGCGGAGACCCGAAACGCCGCCGACGCCCTCAAGGTTCTGGACAACCCCCCCGTACTTTTTTGCCTTTTCCGTCACAAGGACTGCAGGAATAAGCATCTTACCGCCCCTCTTGCTCTCAAACATTGTAACTACAAACCTTACAATTATTATTGTATATTTCGTATAGGCATTTGTAAAGTCAATCATGCGGCGCCCCGGGGGTCATAATAAAAGAAACCGCGGACGCCTTTACATGGAAACAATCAATCCGAAAGCCGCAGAGCTCGACGGATTGGACCATAAACAACTAAAAAAAACATTATAGCGATTTGCATTGGAGGAGTTCATATGGTATTCAAGGATTTTGAAACTATTATCGCCAAAGTCAAGGCTTTTGAAAAGCCCAAGCGGGTGGTGGTCGCCGCCGCATACGAGGACCACATCTTCGAAGCGGTTTTCGGCGCCCAGAAGCAGGGCATTGTCTATCCCGTGCTGGTGGGCGAAAAGGAAAAAATCCGCGAAATGCTTAGGAAATACGGGTACATCTCCGAGGACTACGAAATCGTAGACGCCCCCGAGGGGACGTGCCCCAGCCAAAAGGCCGTGGACGTGATAAACGCCGGGGACGGGGACTTCCTTATGAAGGGCCTCATGGAAACCAAGGACTTTCTCAGGCCCATAGTCGACAGGAAGAACAACCTGAACGTAGGCGGCATCATGAGCCACTTCAACCTGGCGGACATACCCAGCTACCACAAGCTTATTGCCCTGTCCGACGCCGCCGTTGTCATCAACCCCACGCTGGAGGAAAAAAAGGCGATTATCAACAACGCGGTTCGCGCCCTGAGAAGCATCGGCTACGACAGGCCCAAGGTGGCCATTCTCTGCGCAGTGGAAGTCTGCAACCCCAAGATGCAGGACACGGTTGACGCAATCAAGCTGGTGGAAATGTGGGAAAAGGGCGAAATCCCCGGCTGCGACCTGGCCGGCCCCCTTTCCTACGACCTGGTAATGAGCGCGGAGTCGGCTAAGACGAAGGGCGTAGACTGCCCCTGGTGCGGGGACTTCGACCTTATCATAGTGCCCCAGATGAACACGGGCAACATCCTCATCAAGGCCTGGCACTATTCCGCCGGCGCCAACATGGCGGGAATAATAGTGGGCGCCAAGGTTCCCATTGTCCTCACCTCCCGCAGCACCGACACCGTAGGAAAATACCTGTCTCTGGTTACCGCAGCCGCCTGTTGCTGAAAGGAGTTAATTTATGGGCAAACTGATTTTTGCAATTAATCCGGGCTCCACATCCACAAAAATAGCCCTGTTTGAAGACGACAAAATGCTTGTCAAGGAAGAGCTGTCTTACGACGCTGCCGACATATCCAAGTATAAAAGGGCCATAGACCAGCTGGAAATGAGAAAGCAGAGCATCCTTGACTTTCTTGAGAAGCACCAGATAGACCCCAAGAAATTTGACATTATCGTGGCCAGGGGCGGCAGCCTGCCTCCCATTAAAGGCGGCGCCTACCGGGTCGACGACTACATGGTGGACGTTTTGACCTACGCCCCGCTGGCCCAGCACGTATCAAACCTGGCCTGCATGATAGGAAAGGAAATCGGCGACCAGTACAATATCCCGGTTATTATTTACGACGCCCCCGGCACCGACGAGTTTATTCCCGAAGCCAAAATGACCGGCCTGCCGGAAGTGGAGATTATTCCCGTCAGCCATGTCCTCAACACCCGGAAGGTGGCAAGGGACGTGGCCAAGAAGCTGGACAAGGAATACGAAAAATGCCGCTTTATCGTGGCTCACCTGGGCGGCGGCATTTCCATAAACGCCCACTGCGAGGGAAAGATTATAGACAGCGTGTACGACGACATGGGGCCCATGTCCCCCCAGAGGGCCGGCAGGATTCCCACCCGCTTCATGGCCAAGCTGTGCTATTCAGGCAAATATACTTATGACGAAATGAAAAGAAAGCTCATCGGCCAGGGCGGCGTTATCGCCTACCTGGGCACCCAGGACCTCCGGAAAGTCACTGCAATGATTGAAGCCGGAGACGAGCTGGCCAAAAAGGTGTTTTACGCCATGGCATACCAGATAGCCAAGGGCATAGGCGAGCTGGCGCCCGTTCTGCACGGGAAAATCGACCGGATAATACTCACCGGCGGCGGCGCCCACAGCAGGCTGCTGACGGACCTTATCACGGAGCGGGTCAGCTTCCTTGCCCCCGTGGAAATAGTCCCCGGCGAAAAGGAAATGGAGGCATTGGCGGAGGGCGGCCTGCGGGTTCTAAACGGCATAGAGGAGCCCAAAACATTCGATATTGTTCCCGTGGATTTCACTTCCAGGGAAGAATTTGAAGCCTGGGTCGCCCGGCAAAAAGCCGAGGCCAAATAGCTCGTAAACTAAAACACAAACAGCCCCGGCGGAAGATTTTCCGCCGGGGTGTTTTTCTGCCAAAAAACGTGTAAGCGTCTACCTTCACGCTGAGCTTCAGCGTGGCCGCAGCGTGCGCGCTGCTGCTTTTCACCTGCGCCCAGCCCATTGTTAAGGCGTTTATCGACAACGCCGCCACCGTCGTTTACGGGCAGAAATTCCAGCGCGTCATCTGCATCAACAGGCCCCTGCATATCCGTCACGCTGATTGTGATTACAATCTTTCAGTCCGTGGGAAAAAAGTTTCAGCCGCTGCTCCTCTCCCTGCTCAGAAAGGGCGGTTTGGACATCCCCTTCATGTTCCTGCTGAACGGGCCGTCCGGCGCGGCGGGAATTGTCTGCGCCACGCCGATTGCGGATTTCTGCGCAATGATAATCGCTCTGGTGTTCCTTCCCTTCTGGAAAAAGCTCGGCAATCTGAAATAGAAATTGAAATTCAAAAATGCTCCAAGCCGCCTGCGCTTCAGCGGCTTGGAGCCTTTTCCTATAGCAGAAGCCTCATGGCGCCGTATATTCCGGCGTCCCCGCCCAGTTTCGCCAGGGCTAATTTCGTGTCCCTGCAGGCGTGGAAGGCGTTTTCCAGGTAGTGCCTGCGCACTGTGTCCAGCAGCATTTGCCCGCCATGAGACACCCCTCCCCCAAGTATGAAAATTTCCGGGTCGCACACGCAGGCAACGACGGCCAGCGCCTCTCCCAAATCGGAACCCAGCTCCTCAACAAGTTCCCTTGCCAGATTGTCCCCGCGGGCGGCATGCTCGAATACGTCCCTGGCCGTGATTTCGGAAACGGCGGCAAGGGAGCTTTCCCCCCCGTATCCGGCAATTCGTTCCCTGGCGGTTCTGGCAATCCCGGCGCCGGAGGCATATGTTTCAAGGCAGTTTCGCTTTCCGCAGCCGCAGATACGGTTCCCGTCCCGCCTTACGGGAATGTGGCCTATCTCCCCCGCGGCCCCGTGAGCGCCGTTCAGCACCCTGCCGTCCAGGACAATCCCGCCACCTACGCCGGTTCCAAGGGTGACCATGACCAGCCTGGTATGGCCCATTCCGCCTCCCTTCCACATTTCGCCCAGGGCGGCGGCGTTGGCGTCGTTGGTGACCTTTACACGCAGGCCGGTAAGCTCCTTCAGGGCCTCTTCCACATTGAACACGCCCCAGCCCAGGTTCACGCACTTGTAGACGGTCCCGTCGTCGCCCACAGGACCGGGAACCCCGAGCCCCACGCCGATGACATCGGACCTTTTTATGCCGCTGGCGGTCAAGCGGCTTTCAAGGCTGCCTGTTATCTCCCTGAGGATATGCGCTCCCCCGTCCGCGGTATTGGTGGGAATGGCCCACCTGTGCAGGAGGTTTCCTTCAACGTCAAAAAAGCCGATTTTTACGGTGGTTCCCCCCACGTCAACGCCAAAACCGTATTTCATGTGCGCATCCTCCAATTTCCTGAATTTTACATCCGGCGCGTTAACTTATTTCCTCGGCTTTTAGTGCCGTTTTCCGGTATTCCGTGGGGCGAAGGCCCACCCGCTGCTTGAAAACGCGGCTGAAATAGCGGGCATCCATGTAGCCAACCGCTCCCGCAATCTCCAGTATGGAAATATTGGTGTCCCTCAAAAGGGCTTTCGCCCTGTCGATCCGTATATCCGTAAGGTAGTCAACAATGGATTTGCCCGTCTCCTTCTTAAAAAGGACGCTGAGATACTGGGGATTGAGCCGGACGTGTTCGGCCATCTCCATAAGAGTCAGCCTTCTGCTGAAGTTCCTGTGCATATAAGCCTTGACGCTGCTTACTGTCACCGAGCTTCCCGTAGAAAGGGTCTTCTCGTACCAGCCGAAAACGGCCAGAACCGCCTCCCACGTAATCCTTTTGATTTCGTCCAGGAACAGGCAGTCGTCTATCTTTTTGCGCTGCTCGTCCATGATTTGCGAAAACTCCTGGGAAGGGAGAGTCAGCTCGTTTATGGCCGACGAGCACAAGTCAAGGACCTTGTGGGGAAGAAGGTAGGCAAGCCCGGGGCTCCTGGTCAGCTCCTCCTGGCTTATTGCAAACAGGTCGTCAAGAAGCTCCTTCATCCTTTCCCTGTCCAGCGTCTCTATGTAATGCTTTATCCTGGTCCGTCTTTCTGTGGTGAGTATGGACATGATGTTGCCATACGCCTGGACGAGCTCGTAGCTGTCGTATTTCTTGTTTAAGCCATATACAATTCCGAATTCCATGGCCTGAATGGCGGACATGAAGCAATTGTCCAAATCCCTGACGGATTCGGCGGTAATCCCCTCGCCCATAATGAAGTCGTAGCCGAAAAACTCCGGAGAGGTGCTTATTTCCGCAAAAAAGCGGCTGATGGCAAGCTTAAACGCCTCAGTCTCGGGGGAGTCCCGGTGAGTCGTAATATTGAAAAGGCAGACTATGCGCCCGTCCACAATTGCGGTTTCAAGCTCGTTGAAAACCGGTCTCAGGTCGGCCCGCATGCGCCTTTCCGCCCTTTTCAGAACGGGCAAAAGTTCCCTTGCGTCCTTCTGCCTTGATATGACCCTTAGCACAAGTATGTTGTACGCGTAGGGCTTCAAATGAAAACAGTAGTACCGATTGAGTTCCTCCACCGTCTCTCCCTGAAGGCTGACCCTGTTGGCTATGTCCCTGACCAGCTGTTTTCTCATCCGCAGGACTATGTCCCTAAACCGGGAGGCCGAAGGTTTTCGACCGATTTTGATATATAATTTTTCCACAGTTCATCGTCCCGTATCTGGTAATTTTGCTAGCTTGTTTAAAAAATAATACCACATATTTGTTTCCTTAACAAGATAAATAAACGCAACATCTAAAAATAATCCACATAATGTGAGGTTAGTCTCATTGACCACGGCATACAGGCATTTTATAATTTTTACAGGCAGGTAAAAGTGGAATTTTCAAATGAGGAAAAGACATTTTAGTGTAAAGGAGAATCAAAATGAAAAAGATCCTTTCCCTTTCCCTGGCGTTGATACTCGTATTTTCCCTTGCCGCATGCTCCGGCAATTCAAAGGGCAGCGAGGCCAAAGCCCCCGACGAGGAAGCCCAAAGCACGGCGGAACCCGAAACCAGCGCACCGGCGGAACCCCAAGAGGAAACAGGCGCAATCGCAGTGACCATCCCTACCGCCCAGTCCCCCTTCTGCAATGATTTCGCCCTGGGAGTAAAGGCCGCAGCTGAGGAGCTGGGCTGGACCTGCACCATTGACGACCCCAACGTTCAGCTTGAGGCGCAGATTACCGCCATAGAAAACTTTGTCACCTCCGGCGTAAAGGGCATCGTCGTATTCCCCGTTGACGGCAACGGCGTAGCAGACGCCACCCAAAAGGCAATGAACCAGGGCGTCATTATCACCGCCAACGACAACAACTGCCCCGCCAACCTCCGGGTCGCGGAGGATGAAGTTCAGACCGGCCGCACTCTTGCACAGCCCGGTATAGACTGGGGCAAAGCCAACACCGACGGAAAAATCAAGGTTGCCATAATCGCCCCCAACGAAGCGGAGGATTCCCGCAACGGTCGTATTCTCAAGGGCCTCATCCAGGCTATCGAAGAGGAGCTCCCCGAAGCTGAAATCGTAAGCATCCAGAAGTCCAACGACTCCTCCGAAGTCATGGCTCTTATCGAGAACATTGTCCAGGCCAACCCCGACGTTCAGCTTTTCTATAACCAGCTGGACGACACCATCGCCACCGAGACTCTCAGGTCTTTGGGCTACGATAGGGACGACGTATGCCTTATCGGCGCCGGCGGAAACGACGATTCCTTTGCCCTTATCGCCCAGGGCGGAGTCTTCAGGGGCACCATAACCACGGACATTTACAACATAGGTTACCAGTGTGGCCTTGCCACCATTGCCGCAATTAAAGGCGAAACACCCCAGCCGATAACCACCAACTACACCATCGTTACCTCAGAGAACATAAGCGAGTTTTATAAGGGATAGAGGCAGCAGAATAAAACCTGCCGCGGATAGACATTCTGCGCAGGTTTTTTAATAAAGGCAGGTGCTTAAAGGATGGAAGACTATCTCCGTTTTGAAAACATAACGAAGTATTACCCAGGCGTCACCGCCCTCGACAACGTTTCCATCTCCTTCAGGCAGGGAGAAGTGCACGCCCTTATGGGGGCCAACGGCGCAGGCAAGTCGACGCTTATAAAAATCCTGTCCGGAGCGGAAAGGCCCAGCCGGGGGAGCATTTATTTCTGCGGGAAGAAGCATGTCGAATTCGACCCCCATACCGCCCTGGGACTGGGTATTGGGGTAGTCTACCAGGAAAACAACCTGGTGCCCTCCTTATCGGTGATGGAGAACATCTTTCTCGGCCACTGGCCGGGAGGCCGCCTGACGGTCAACAAGCATGAAATGCGCAGCAAATCCATTGAGCTTTTGGGCCAGTTCAATATAGAGATTGACCCGGATACGGAGGTGGGGGAGCTTTCCCCCGCGTACCAGCAGATAGTGGAAATAGTGCGCGTTATCTCCCGGCCCCTTAAAGTGCTTGTCCTTGACGAGCCCACCGCCCCGCTGACCGTGGCGGAGGTTGACATACTTTTCGATATCATAGCGAAGCTCAAGGCGCAGGGATTGACAATTATTT
>JBMNQG010000058.1:0-10799 GCA_050944015.1 Oscillospiraceae bacterium | reverse complement strand
CCGGTGGCACTTTTGCCCTCTTCCGGCAATTTTGACGTCTATTTTACCCAATTATACATAATACGATAATCACCCGCAAGCTATTTCGGCCATATTATGAATAGAAATAATATACCATATTATATCATTGCATAGGGAGTGGTCATATGAAATTTGCGGTCATTGGCGGGGATATGAGAATTGCTCGGCTCTGCAGTCTGCTTGTGTCCGACGGCCATGATGTCTGCTCCTTTGCCCTGGATAAGGGAGAGTGTTCCCGGGACATATACTGTGCCGGCAGCCCGGAAGAGGCTGCATGGGGGGCCGACTGCGTGGTACTGCCCCTGCCGGTTATGGGCCAGCGGGGCTTTCTAAACTCGCCCTTGTCCGCCGGAGAATATGAAATCAAGGAGATTCTTGAGACCATCGAGCCGGGAACCCTGGTCTGTGGCGGAATACTGGAACCCGAGACGCTGGCCCTGGGAGAGCAACTGGGCCTTCGGATGGTTGACTACTTCAAGAGAGAGGAATTGGCGGTTTTCAACGCGGTTGCAACGGCGGAAGGGGCAATAGGGATAATCATGCAGGAGACCCCGGTGACAATCTGGGGCAGTAGGATACTGGTGATAGGCTACGGACGGCTGGGCAAGATGCTATCAAGCAGGCTTCACGCCCTGGGGGCTAAGGTCTCTGTGTCCGCAAGAAATCCCGGGGACATGGCCTGGATAACGGCCGGCGGGTGCTCTGCCCTGGACACTCGTGCCCTGGAGGGTCATCTCTCAGATTTTGACGTTGTGGTAAATACCGTGCCGGCGCTGGTGCTCACGGAAGAACGCCTGATGGAACTCCGTGACGACGCCCTGTGTCTGGACCTGGCATCAAAACCCGGGGGCATGGACTTTGCCGCCGCCTCCCGTCTGGGAGTGAGAGCCATCTGGGCATTGAGCCTGCCGGGAGAGGTGGCGCCGGAAAGCGCAGGAGCCATAATTCGTGACACCATTTACAACATATTGGAGGAACAGGAGGAGCCATGAAAAATAAGCTGAGGGTCGGGCTGGCTCTTTGCGGCTCGTACTGTACATACGATAAAATCATGGAGTCGGTGAGCAGGCTTGGAGAAATATATGACCTGACTCCTATTATGTCGGAAACTGCCTCCAAAACGGACAGCCGTTTTGGAAAGGCGGAAAATTTTATTTCAAGGCTGGAGGAGCTCACGGGAAAACCCGTTATAACCAGCATAGTGGATGCGGAACCTATTGGCCCCCAGCAGCTGCTTGATGCCCTTGTAATTGCCCCATGCACGGGAAACACCATTGCCAAAATAGCGAGGGGCATAACAGACAGCTGCGTCACCATGGCCTGCAAGGCCCACCTGCGAAATGAGCGGCCTGTAGTACTGGCAATTTCCACGAACGACGGGCTTTCGGGAAATGCGGCAAATATTGGCATACTTCTGGGGCGGAAGAATATCTATTTTGTGCCCTTCTATCAGGACGACCCGAAGAAAAAACCCAACTCCCTGATGGCCGATTTCGACCTGATTGAGGCCACGGTGGAGTCCGCAATGGAAGGCAAACAGCTGCAGCCATTGTTCCTGGCAAAGTAAATCCGCCGGTTACGTTAATTTCAAAATTCCGCCAAACAAAAAGGGGCTGCCTGGGGCAGCCCCTGATTTCATACTATATAGCCTCCGCCCATCACCATGTCCCCGTCGTAGAGGACGGCCGACTGACCGGGCGTGGGCGCCCTGACAGGTTTTTCAAACACGATTTTAACGCTGCAGCCTCCCTCTTCGGGGGTCACAACGGCGGGGGTTTCAAAGCGGGAATGGCGCACCCGCACTCCCGCCCTGAAAGGAGCGGCGGGGATTTCGGGAACCTGCCAGTTCATGTCCACGGCTCGGATTTCCATGGCATACAGGCCGTCCCCGTCGGAGATTACCACCTCGTTCGTTTCGGGACGTATGGCGGACACAAAGACCCGCTGGCCAAGGGAGATGCCCAGCCCCCGGCGCTGTCCGATGGTATAGCGGTGTATCCCCCGGTGGCGGCCCAGGACGTTGCCCTCCTCGTCAACAAAATTGCCCGGCCCCGGGGCCTGACCGCGGGATTCTATAAAAGCGGCATAGTCCCCGTCCTGTATGAAGCATATTTCCATGCTGTCCGGCTTGGCGGCGACCTTAAGGCCCATTTCCGCGGCCAGGGCGCGTGTCTGGGTTTTTTCAAAGTCCCCAAGGGGCAGCACCAGGTGCCGGAGCTGCTCCCTGGTCACACGGCAGAGCATATAGCTCTGGTCGTTTTTGGGCGTGCCCTTGTAGAGCCTTCCGTCCCGGACCCTGGCGTAGTGGCCGGTGGCGACATGCTCCGCCCCTATCTCCCGGGCGTACTCCAGCAGGGACTTAAACTTCACAAGGGGATTGCACATTATGCAGGGATTCGGAGTCTCCCCCCGCAGGTAGGCCTGGACAAAGGGGGTGCAGACTTTCTGCTCCAGCTCCGAGCTTATATCCAACACCTTCAAGGGAACGCCCACTTCCTCTGCGGCGGTGCGGGCATCCCCGGCCCCGTTTGGAGTGCCTATGTCCATGAAAAGGCCATAGACCTCATAGCCGGCATTCTGAAGCAGCCGGGCGGATACGGTGGAGTCCACCCCGCCGGACATGCCGAGAACTATCTTCTTGCTCATAAATTTACCTCCAGAATTGGGCATACGCCTGCTCAGTTCCGGAAACTAATGGCCAAGATATATCATCAAAGCCGCAATATCCGCCGGGGATACTCCCGAGATGCGGCTGGCCTGGCCGAAATTATCAGGGCGTATTTTGGATAGTTTCTGCCTAGCCTCGGTGCGCAGGCCGGAAATCTTGTAATAGTCTATGTCCTTTGGCAGTTTCCTGTCTTCCATCTTGGAAAATTCCTCTATCTGCTTTTGCTGCCTCTTGATATAGCCTTCGTATTTAATGGATATCTCCACTTGCTCGGTAACGGCGGGAGGCAGCTCCGGCCGCGCCGGGTCAAAGGGCCCAAGGCTTTCATAATCCACCTGGGGTCGGCGCAGGAGGGCGGCCAGGCTTATGCCGGTGGCGGCGGGGCTTGTGCCGCTGCCTTCCAGAAAGGCGTTAAGTTCCGGCGTGGGGGTCAGATAACTGCTCTCCAGCCGCCTTATCTCCTTTTCAACGACCTCGTACTTGGCCAGGACTTTTTCGTAGCGTTCCTTGCTGACGAGCCCTATCCGGTATCCGATATGGGTCAGGCGCAGGTCCGCGTTGTCCTGCCGGTGCAAGAGCCTGTACTCCGAGCGGGAGGTCATCATGCGGTAGGGTTCGTTTGTGCTCTTGGTCACCAGGTCGTCAATAAGCGTACCTATATAGCCGTCGCTGCGGCGCAGGATCATCTCTTCCCTGCCCAGCAGCTTAAGGGCGGCGTTCACTCCGGCCACAAAGCCCTGGACCGCGGCCTCCTCATAGCCGCTGGTGCCGTTAAACTGCCCGGCGCCGTAAAGGCCGGCAATTTTTTTGCACTCCAGGGTGGGGTAAAGCTCCGTAGGGTCCAGGCATTCGTATTCTATGGCGTATGCGGGCCTCATCATTTCCGCCTTCTCCAGACCCGGTATGGAGTGCAGGACCTGTATCTGCACCTCCTCGGGCATTGAGGATGAAAGGCCCTGGACGTACAGTTCTTCGGTGTTCAGGCCCATGGGCTCTATAAAAAGCTGGTGACGGGGCTTATCCGGGAATTTCACTATCTTGTCCTCGATGGAAGGGCAGTACCGGGCCCCCACTCCCACTATAACACCGGAGTACAGGGGGCTGCGGTGGAGATTTTCCCTTAAAATACGGTGAGTTTCCTGGGTGGTGTAGGTAAGATAGCAGACCGCCCGGTTTTCCGGCGCTTTTTCCGTTTCAAAGGAGAAAGACTGCGGCTCTGCGTCTCCCGGCTGGATTTCCATTTTTGAAAAGTCCACAGTCCGGGCGTTTATTCTGGGCGGGGTGCCGGTTTTAAAGCGCCGGAGGGAAAGTCCCATGTTTGCAAGACAGTCCCTAAGCTTTTTGGCGGAGGCCAAACCGTCGGGGCCACTGTTAATGAGTACATCTCCGATAATCACCCGGCTGTCGAGATATGTGCCCGAGCAGATAATAATTGCCCGGCAGGCGTAGGTGGCCCCGGTATGGGTGCGCACATAGGCAACATGGCCATTTTCAACGCCGATTTCAGTGATTTCCGCCTGTTTGAGCCGGAGGTTCTCCTGCTTTTCCAGGGTATGTTTCATAGCGGCCTGATAAAGCTTGCGGTCGGCCTGAGCCCGCAGGGAATGGACGGCGGGACCCTTTCCCCGGTTCAGCATACGGTACTGTATGCAGGCCTTGTCTGCAGCCCTGGCCATCTCCCCTCCGAGGGCGTCCAGCTCCCGGACTAGGTGGCCCTTGCCGGTGCCGCCAATGGCCGGGTTGCAGGGCATGTTTCCCACGCTGTCCATGTTTATTGTAAAGCATATTGTATCAAGCCCCAGACGCGCGGCGGCAAGGGCCGCCTCAATTCCCGCGTGTCCGGCGCCTATGACGGCAATATCGCATTTTCCTGCATTGTAGTACATAATTGCCTCCGTTTTTAGTCTGGTGTGATTTTACGACTTTTAAACGGATTTTTCAATAGCTGGAGAATGCAAAATAAAAAAGTGAGGAGCTTGATTAAGCTCCTCACTTCCATTCTTTAATTTTTTCTTGGCCAAGCGCCTCATATATTTCGCCACTCAGGAAAAGTCCAATGCCCCGACTGGAGAGCCAGTCATTGGTTCGTACGGAATCTACCGTGGGCACCGTGTAAAAGTATTCGTTGGAGTAGGTCCCGTCGGGATTGCGCATGGCCAGGCTTATTTCAATGTGGCAGTCGTAAACGGTGCTGTAGTAGTCGTCATTCTGCACCAGCCAGACTCTGCCCAGGGTTCCGTCGGCAATATCCGGCAGGATGCAGTCGTAATACAGCTCCATAGCCTCCTTGTCGGTCAGCTGGTAGGTGACCTGAGTAACCGTTTGTTCAAGTTCTCCTTCGCCGGCGGCATTATTATCGGTAATTGTTGAGGCGTATACGCTGGCGTTGGTTATGGTCAGTTCGTTGACGGGAATCTCGGTTTCCTTCCTGCTCCTGATGGCCTCCTGACTGTTAAAAATATCGTTGAGGACCATAATATCGGAACCCGGGTCGTTTATTTCCTCGTCGGAGGCTGACAGCGTATAGGCTCTGCTCATGATGGAGCCATTTTCCATGTGGTAGTAAATTCTTACCCAATTCCGCATGATGTTCCAATTACTGCCGGCGGCTTCATGATGGGCTTTATTTTCCACTATGCTGCCGTGGAGGTCTATGACCTGCTCTATGTTGGCCCTGTCATGGAGTTCGGAATGTTCGCCTGTCGATTCTATGCGTACAAACTCCACTTTTTCCAGGTCGGGAATCCGCCTTTCATAGCCAAATAGGTCAAGCTCCCAGGCATAGGTGAGCAGCACAATAACAGTGGAGAAGATTATAAAGCCCTTCCAGGTGCCCCGCCAAACGCGAAAGCTCTTTTTTATCAGCATTTCCGCGGCAAAGTAGCCGATAAACCCACCGAAAAGCATGAATATTAACAGAGGAAAAACGTTAAGAACCAGCGCCCCGCGATAGAAAATGGAATAAAAAATCCAGGTTCCTATGCATAGGGCACAGCCGAAGGCTAAGCAATACTTGAAGACGGGCTTTAAAACCCTGACGGCCACAATGTCGGAGGCCGTCTCCATATGGCGCCGCCGGTACAGCAGCAAAGCCGCCCCCACGCATATGAGTCCCACCAAACAGTATATTATCATAGGCACCCAGCCGTTGTATTTATATCCCATGATAATGGGTTCAATGGAGGCGGGATTGTATATGGCGTCCACCGACGTATTGGCCAGCAGATAATAGACGGGAGAAAGAAAACTGAAAAGCAGGCCTGAACCCGCGCTCATGCCGAAAACAAAGGCGTCCAGAAGGTTGCGGATTATAAACTCAACAACTACTGAGGTGAAATTTAAAACTGCGTATACAACGGGAAGCACCAGTATTTGTCCCGTCAGCATGGCGCAAAGGCTGGCAAAGCCGTAGAAAAACACGTTGCACATAGAGACCAGGGCCAGCCACTGCAGGAGAAACTTAATGCTCAGTACACCGTGGGCGGCCTCCACAGCCATGGCGATAAGGAAAACCAGCACATTGGAGGCCAGCAGGCAGCAAAGCCCTGCGCTGAACACGGTCAGGAACGCGGCCTCCCGTCGGATGGGTAGCGACGCCATCATGCCGGCGCTCTTGGAGGAGTAGATGTAGCTGAAAACCGCCATGGCGGTAAAGGCGCTGAAAACCAGGGACATTATAACCCCGCCGCCAAATCCCATGTCCAGCACAAGTGATTGAACGTTATAGTAAATATCGGTTATGCTGTACTCGTAAATTGAAGAAAGCCTGCTGTGGAGGGAAACGGGGAAAACCAAGATCCAGATTATGGCATAGG
The DNA here is from genome assembly GCA_050944015.1 of Oscillospiraceae bacterium. GTDB lineage: Bacteria > Bacillota > Clostridia > Oscillospirales > Oscillospiraceae > DUOX01. Next base: position 4,295 of record JBMNQG010000058.1, on the reverse strand, counting down.
CTGCCCACAGGGGCAGGAATCGGGAAACCGTGTTCTTGAACAGCGTTTTATTAAAGAATGATATCTTTGATTGCATAGTTGGCTCCTCCCAATTCGTAGATGAAGATTTCCTCCAGGCTAAGGGGAATAATATCCATAAACAGCGGAGAGACGGCGGCCAGCCGGTTTGTGACATCCTCGGCCCTGCCCCTTACAATAAGGGTCTGCAGGCGGCCGGTATTGCTCTTATGCAGGATTTGCAAATCCCCGGGTAAACTTGCCCCGTCGGGCATGGCCAACTGCACCTTTACTATATTGTCCTGCAGGGCGGAAAGGCTGCGCTCCAGCAGGAGCTTGCCCCCGTTCATTATTCCCACATGGTCGCACACATCCTCCAGTTCCCGAAGATTGTGAGAAGACACCAGAACCGTGGTGCCATGCTCCGCCACGTCGGCCATGACTAGGCTCCAGACCTGCCGGCGCATTACCGGGTCAAGGCCGTCCACAGGCTCATCCAGAATCAGCACGTCCGGCCTGCAGGAAACAGCCAGCCAGAAGGCCGCCTGCTTCTGCATGCCCCGGCTCAGGCGGCGCATGGGACGGTTCTCGTCCAGTTCAAAAACCTCACGGAGCTTCTCAAAACGCCCCTGGTCAAAACGGGGAAACATGCCCTTGTAAAACTTCATCATGTCCCTTATGGATGCTTGAAGAAAATAATATATATCGTCAGGTATATAGGCAATCCGGCTCTTTACAGCGGGATTTTCGTATACAGGGCTTCCATCCACAAGCACCTGACCGGAATCCTGGCGGTAAATTCCGGTAATATGACGAATTATAGTGGTCTTCCCGGCGCCATTGGGGCCGACAAGGCCGTAAATCGCCCCGCGTGGAACATGGATACTGAGCCCGTCTAAGGCTCTGAAACCATCAAAAGTCTTGACGACATCTTTTACCTGAATCACGTGTTTTTACCTCCTTAAACCGATTCCTTATATCTCAGGAGAGGGGTGATTTGTTAATTTCTATTATTTTTGATACTGTCAAGCCTGCTTTTTAGCTCATCCACCGTAACATGCAGAAAAATAAGCTCCAAAGCTATATCATCAAACTGCTTTAGCAGCTTCTGCTTCCGGCTTCCATCAATTTCTCGACGTTCCGCGGCAAAGCTGCCCTTGCCCGGCACCGAATATATATAGCCCTCGGCTTCCAGCTCCCGGTATGCCCGCTGTATGGTGTTAGGATTGATGGCAAGCTGAGCCGCTAGCTCCCTGACCGAAGTCAGCTTCTCTCCAGGAGCAATCACTCCCGTTATTATCAGCCGCCTTATTGAATCCTTAACCTGCTCGTAGATGGGGCTGGGATTCCGGTAGTTTATATTGATCACTCACGCATCACCTCACAAAGCGCAAAAATTGCAAAAGGGCAACTGTACTATCCGTACTAACACAGATATGGTACTGTATAATGGCGCGATTGTCAAGTTCTTCATTTAAAAATTTAGATTTTTCCCCAGAATTATTGATTTTTTTAATCTAGGGGTATATAATATTTGACGACTAACTGTTAATTTTCTGTTAATCTATTATCACCCGGATTTGACCGGGTTAATTGGAGGTAATTTTAAATGAGAGAGGTATACGCTATTAGTTGCTGCCGCACACCTATTGGTTCTTTTGGCGGCAGCCTGAAGGATACCCCCGCATCGAAGCTTGGTGCACTCGTAGTCAAGGAAGCCCTCCAGCGCGCCGGCGTTGCTCCCGAGAATGTGGACGAGGTCGTTTTCGGCTGCGTTCTCACTGCCGGACTGGGCCAGAACGTTGCCCGCCAGGTTTCTCTGGGCGCCGGTATCCCCATTGAGGTTCCCGCCTTCACAGTGGGAATGGTCTGCGGTTCCAGCATGAAGGCCGTCATTGAGGGCGCCCGTGCAATTTCCTGCGGCGACGCCGACATCATTGTGGCCGGCGGAACCGAAAACATGTCGTCTGCCCCCTATATCATTCCTTCCGCCCGCTGGGGTGCCCGCATGTTCGATGGTAAGATAATAGACTCCATGGTTCACGACGGATTGTGGGATATCTACCACGACTACCACATGGGCATCACTGCGGAGAACGTCTGCGACGAGTGGGGCATCACCCGCGAGGAGCTGGACGCCTTTGCTTTGGCTTCCCAGCAGAAGACCGAGGCCGCCCAAAAAGCCGGCAAGTTTGACGAGGAAATCGTCCCCGTGCCTATCAAGGTCAAGAAGGAAACCGTCATGTTCAACAAGGACGAGTTCCCCCGTCACGGCACCACTCCTGAGGCTCTGGCCAAGTTGCGTCCCGCCTTCAAGCCCGACGGCGGACGTGTCACCGCAGGCAACGCTTCCGGAATCAACGACGGCGCCGCGGCCATAATCCTTGCTTCCGCCGAAGCGGTCGAGAAGTACGGCCTCAAGCCCATGGCCAAGCTGGTAAGCTGGGGCCAGGGCGGCGTGGATCCCAGAATCATGGGCGTCGGCCCCGTCCCCGCCACCCTTGAGGCTCTGAAAAAGGCCGGGCTCGAGATGAAGGATATCGACCTTGTTGAGGCCAACGAAGCCTTCGCCGCCCAGTCCCTTGCCGTTGCCCGCGACCTTGGCTTTGATATGGACAAGGTTAACGTTAACGGCGGAGCAATCGCCCTGGGCCATCCCATCGGCGCTTCCGGCGCGCGCATTATCTGCACTCTGCTTTACGAGATGAAGAGACGCGAAGACGCCAATAAGGGCCTGGCCACCATGTGCATTGGCGGCGGTATGGGCGTTGCCACCATCTGGCAGAAGGTCTAATATTTAATGGAGAAAAGCCGGGCGCTGAATAAAGACATATTTTTTCTCCAGCGCCCGGCCACCTATATATTGATTTGGAGGAAAAGTTAATGGCAAAATTTGTTTCTGTCGACGAAGCTGTGGCCCTTATACCGGACGGGGCCAGCATTATGTTCGGCGGTTTTATGGGTTGTGGAAACGCCCATAAGTTCATTGACGCCCTTTCCAAGAGTGGAAAGAAGGATTTAACCGTTATCTGCAACGACGCCGCCATGCCCGGCGGCCCTCTGGGCGAGGAATACTACGGAATAGCAAAACTGGTTCACAACAGGCAGATTAAGAAGCTTATTGCTACCCACGTTGGTCTGAACCCCGAGGTTGCTGTTCAGTCCATGCAGGAAGGCACTCTTGAGGTTGTTCTTATCCCCCAAGGCTCCTTTGCTGAGGTGATTCGTGCCGGCGGCAGCGGTCTGGGCGGTGTTCTCACTCCCACAGGTGTTGGCACAATAGTCGAGCAGAACCCCTACTGCCTGGGCAAGCAGACCATTAACGGTCGCGACTACCTGCTCATGGCTCCTCTGCGCGCCGACTTTGCTGTCATAGCCGGCCATAAAATAGATAAGGCTGGAAACGTCTGGTACAAGGGCAACACCAGCAACTTCAACATCGTTATGGCTACAGCCGCCGATACCGTTATAGCAGAGGCTGAAATGGTGGTGGAAATCGGCGAAATTGCTCCCGAAGATGTCCGTACTTCCGGAATTTTCGTGGACTATGTAGTCGAGGGAGGTAAGTATAATGGATAAGTCTGAAATCAAGAGCTTTATTGCCAAGCGCGTTGCAAAGGAACTGAAGGACGGCGACGTGGTAAACCTGGGCATCGGCCTGCCCACCCTGGTTCCCAACTACCTGCCCGAGGGAGTACGCGTCATACTCCAGGCCGAGAACGGAATAGTCGGAACCGGAACGGTTACAGAGGAGAATAAGGACCCCATCCACGTGGTAGACGCCGGCGGTTCCCCCTCCGCCATTGCTCCTGGCGGCGCATTTATTGATTCCTCCGTTTCCTTTGGCATGATTCGCGGCGGACACGTTGACGCCACCGTCCTTGGCGGCCTGGAAGTTGACGAGGAAGGCTCCCTCTCCAACTGGATCATCCCCGGCAAGAAGATGCCCGGCATGGGCGGCGCCATGGACCTGCTGGTAGGCGCAAAGAACGTTATTGTTGCCATGGAACATACCGCCAAAGGCAAGCCCAAAATTCTGAAAAAGTGCACTCTCCCATACACTGCCGTCAAGTGCGTCAATCTGATAGTCACCGAAATGGGAGTCATTAAGGTCACGGACAAGGGCCTTGTGCTCACCGAGTACAACCCCGAGTTCACCATCGAGGAAATTCAGGCCGCTACCGAGGCAACCCTCATCATCAGCCCCGACCTGAAACCCATGGTCTAAGGCCGCTTCCAATAATTAAGGGATACGAAACTCGTATCCCTTAATATTTTATTTTTAATCCTTTTCGCTC
>JBMNQG010000057.1:0-11274 GCA_050944015.1 Oscillospiraceae bacterium | reverse complement strand
TTCTAACAGCTTTTCATGCCCTTGTCAAGTGCCTTTTTTCAGCCCTTGCTTTCCTCTTCACAAAGGCTCGCCGTCAGACGCTCGATTAATATACCACCTATAACCCCCCATTGTCAACCCCCTTTTTTGAGTTTTTTCGATAATTTATTCTTGCCCAAATTTTTGCTTTCAAATACACTGAAGTCAAGTCTCAATTATGGCAGAAAACGCAAATATTTAATGTTAATAACAGCTTTTCCGCCTAAAACACTGCTAATCGCTGCATTGCTGCATTTATTGTTTATTATATTATTATTCTATTATTCGCATTATACGTGTTGATAACAATATACCAGAGGATTAACAAGGTTTTTTAAATATTGTCTTGTTCTTTTACTTCTGCTATAATCTTGCCATTAATATTATGACCACCGCTTTTTCCGGAAAGGTTCGGCCCTGCCTCCGGCCTGCTTTATCTTGTGTCATCCCTGTGCCTGTTAATCAGCGGAATACTGGTATCTCCCTGGCGAGTCAGGGCAAGTATTCGCTTTTTTATCGCACGTTATGATATGCCCAACGGCATATTATTTTATACAACCGCCGCCACTTTGTCCCCCCCTCTGTAACTTTACATGCGGACATGGTAATGAAACGCGTAAATTCCCTCACGGCTTTTGAGACCTGCGCAGCTCTGCCGGATTCTCCGCAATGGTGCTGGCGGAAGCAAGCACCTTTCTGATATATTGGTTCGGCGTATGTTATGGAATATGCTGTCCTATACTTTACAGTTTCCCTTCAAGGAGTGTTCCCGCAAACAGACGCGGGCCGCGCGCAGTACTCTTTTAATAGCAAACGCCAGAATAAGCGCGGCCATTTGGGGATATATTATCGGCAATTTGTGATTTGCCGCGACATGCACGTCCTGCGGACTTGTTATATTAGTTTTCGTAATATTTCAGTAATCTTTTCATAGAAAGGAATTAGCGCGTATGCCCATTAAGATTCCCGACGCACTACCCGCAAAGTCAATACTACAGGAAGAAAACATCTTTGTAATGACGGAATACCGGGCAATTCACCAAGATATCCGTCCTTTGAAGCTGCTGATACTCAACCTGATGCCCACAAAAATCGTGACGGAGGCCCAGCTCCTCAGGCAACTGTCCAACACGCCCCTGCAAATTGAGGTCCACCTGCTGCGCACCATCAGCCACAAGGCGAAGCACGTGGACGAGGAGCATCTTAAAGCCTTCTACATCAGTTTGGACGAGGTTCGCGACAACTACTACGACGGCATGATTATTACCGGCGCACCTGTAGAGAACCTGGACTTTACCGATGTGGACTACTGGCCGGAGCTGTGCGAAATTATGGAGTGGACCAAGTCACACGTCCACTGCACCTTCCATATCTGCTGGGGTGCGCAGGCTGCCCTGTTCTATCATTACGGCATAAAGAAATACAGCCTGCCCAAAAAGCTATCGGGGGTATATGAGCACTATGCTCTGAAGCCCAAATCCCCCATCTTCCGGGGTTTTGACGCCCGCTTTTATGTGTCCCACTCCCGGTACACGGAGGTATTGGCAGAGGACATACTGAAGGTGCCTGAACTGGAGCTGATGGCCGTATCCGAAAAGGCCGGGGTTTACATGGTAAAATCCGTGGACAGCCGGCAGTTTTTCGTGACCGGCCACCCGGAATACGACGCCAACACCCTGGCCTTGGAGTATCAAAGGGACCTGAAATTGGGACTGAAAATCGATGTTCCCGAAAACTACTTCCCCAACAACGACCCCACCAGGGAGCCTATGATCACCTGGCGCGCCCATGCCCAGCTTTTGTACACCAACTGGCTGAACTATTATGTGTATCAGACCACCCCATACGAGATTACCCGTGTGGGCAAGGAGATTTGCCCGATGGAATAAAGGAAAGCCCCGCGGAATTGCCCGCGGGGCTTTCTCTATAAATCTGCTACGCACACGCAATTACTTAAGTATTGTAATTTTACCTATGAGGGGCAGGGGCTTCATTTCTCCCTTAACCACGTTTATTATGCCAATGACCCAGCATATGAAGCAGAATATCCCCACAACAAAGGAGATTATCCAGCCAAGTATGGGGATAATCGACACAATGCTGCAGGCAATGGCCAGAAGCAGCAGCACTAGCCCCTGGTTCGAGTGATACTTTACAAATTGAGAATTGGGTCTCGTGAGATAGGGGATAAGCAGCAAAATACCAAAATAACAAAGGATGCAAATCAGTTTGTCGTCACCAGTTTCGACTTGAACCGGGTGCTGGTAAGTCTGCTGCTGGTCGGCGTCAGAGTCTATGGCTTTGCCGCAGGATGGGCAAAACTTGCTGTCGGTGGCTACATAGGCTCCGCAGTGTCCGCAAAATGCCACTATAATTCCTCCCTGTTATTTATTAAGCCCTCATTTTCAGGCTTTTATGGGATTATTATAACTAAGGAGGCAAAATTATGCAACAGGGAAGTATGGCATTTTTGCTGTTTTTCTCTATGCGCAGAATCTGTGCTTGCCTATAACCACAAGGACTCGCCTGGACCAAATCCAGGCGCTTGTGGCCTTGGCGGGATTAAAATAGTAGATCGCCCCGCCGGTGGGGTCCACGCCGTTTAAGGCGTCCCTGGCCGCCTTGTAGCAAATGTCCTCTACGGGTTCGTTGAACTGCCCGTCGCTTATGCAGGTGAAGGCACCCGGCTGGTAAATTACGCCCGCCAAGGTATTGGGAAAGGACGGGTGTTTCACCCTGTTAAGCACCACGGCTCCCACGGCCACCTGCCCGTTGTAGGGTTCGCTTCGGGCCTCAGCGGATATAAGGCGGGCCAACAGCGCCAAGTCTCCAGAATTGCTCCCGGAGGCGGAATTCCCCGAAGAAATGCCCATTGCCTTCAGTGTCTGGGGTCCCGCCTTCCCGTCAACGGTCAGGCCGTTCTTCCTTTGAAAGTGCTTGACCGCCTCTTCCGTTTTGCTGCCGTAAATGCCGTCTACATTTCCAAAATAATATCCCCAGTTTTTCAGTTTGGTCTGTATTTCTCTTACGCCGCTGCCAGTGGAGCCGCGCTTGTACGTGACTGCGCCGGCATTTTGAGTTATGCAGATAATAAGGATGTTGATAACAAAAACTACCGCAAGTGCAAGACACAGCCTTTTTTTGTTTTTCATTAGAAAAACCCCTTCGCAGAGAACTATTGAAAAACTCAATAATAGTCTACGAAAGGGTTGTATATGATATTCTGCTAATTTTTGCTTATATGCTTTGGAGTCCCGCCGGGTTTAGTTGCTGAAGCTTTTGATTTCCTCAGTTATTTTTGAAATAAAATCCTCCAGCTTCATGGCGCCCATGTCGCCGCCGTAGCGGGTGCGGACGGCGACGGTGCCTTCCGCGGCTTCCTTATCGCCCACTATCAGCATGTAGGGTATTTTCTGAACCTGGGCCTCCCTGATTTTGTAGCCTATTTTTTCATTGCGGAAATCGGTCTCCACCCTGACGTAATCTTCCAGCTTATCGGCAACCCGCTGGGCGTATTCCCTGGTGCGGTCTGTGATGGGCATGACCCTTACCTGAACGGGTGCCAGCCATGTGGGGAAGGCTCCGGCGTAGTGCTCGGTAAGTATGCCGATAAATCTTTCCATGCTGCCGAAAACCGTTCGGTGTATCATGACCGGGCGGTGCTTTTCTCCGTCGGGGCCTATATATTCCAGCTCAAAGCGTTCCGGCATCTGGAAATCAAGCTGCAGGGTTCCGCACTGCCAGGTACGGCCTATGCTGTCCACCAGGTGGAAGTCTATCTTGGGGCCGTAGAAAGCTCCGTCACCGGGGTTAATAGTGTAGTTGATGCCTCTTGTAATCAGGGCGTCCTCCAGAGCCTTCTCGGCAATGTCCCACTGGGCTATCTCGCCCATGAAGTTATCGGGCCGTGTGGAGAGCTCCACGCGGTACTCGAACCCGAACACCTTGTAAATCCTGTCGATAAGGTCTATTACTCCCAGAATCTCCTGGGGAATCTGCTCGGGCGTCATGAAGATGTGGGCGTCGTCCTGAGTGAAGCAGCGCACCCTCATAAGGCCGTGGAGAGCGCCTGAAAGCTCGTGGCGGTGTACTATGCCCATCTCCGCCATTCGCAGGGGCAGGTCCTTGTAGGACCACATGCGCCGCTTATAGGCCAGCATCCCGCCGGGGCAGTTCATGGGCTTTATGGCGTAGTCCTCATCGTCAATTTTTGTAAAGTACATGTTATCCTTATAGTGGTCCCAGTGGCCGGAGCGGTGCCAAAGCTCCTCATTGAGGATAAGGGGGGTGCGTATCTCCACGTACCCTGCCTTTCTGTGCTCCTTTCTCCAGAAGCTTTCCAGCTCGTTGCGAAGAATCATGCCCTTGGGGAAGAAGAAGGGAAAACCGGGGCCTTCCTCAAATATGGCGAAAAGGTCCAGCTCCTTGCCCAACTTCCTGTGGTCTCGCTTTTTGGCCTCTTCCAAGCGGGCAAGATATTCTTCCAGCTCGGCCTTCGAGGGGGAGCAGGTGCCGTATATGCGCTGCAGCATCTTGTTCTTTGAGTCGCCGCGCCAGTACGCCCCCGTACAGCTTGTTAGCTTCAGGGCGTTGTGCTTAACCCTTCCCGTGGAATCCAAATGAGGGCCGGCGCAAAGGTCCACGAACTCGCCCTGCTTGTAGAAGCTGATGACCGCGTCTTCAGGCAGGTCGTTTATCAGCTCCACCTTGTAGGGCTCTCCCCGCTCCTCCATGAACTTTATGGCTTCCTCCCGGGGCAGCTCGAAATACTCCAGCTTCAGCTTTTCCTTGCAGATTTTCCGCATTTCCGCCTCAATCTGCTCCAGTATCTCTGGAGTAAAGGGAATGTCGCTGTCAAAGTCGTAATAGAATCCGTCCTCAATGGCGGGCCCGATGGCCAGCTTGGTTTCGGGATACAGCCTTTTTACCGCCTGGGCCAGAATGTGTGAAGTGGTGTGCCTGTACCTGAGCTTGTAGTCAGGATTTTCGAATGTATATTTTTTCTCTTCCATTTTGCTTCCTCCCTGTAATATGCCTGTCTGTAAAAAGCTCTTTATAAAACAAAAACCCCTGACCAACGTCAGGGGTGCATTATTTACACGGTTCCACCCTGCTTGCAATCATAGATTGCCGCTTTATGGCGCTTTAACGGGCGCCAGACGGGCAGACTTACTTGATTTCGGCCTGCCGGCTCAGGGGTGGTCAGTGGGCCTAGCGCGTTACGGGCGGGCTTTCAGCCATGGCCCGGCCTCTCTGTACTGCGCAGGGCGCACAATCCCCGTCATAGCCTGTATCGCTGCTAATATTTAGATGAAGCAATATTAACACCATTGTGCCCGCCTGTCAAGGCTATTATACCGCATCGGCATGGGGCTCAAATCATAACAGCTCGGAGGCCGCCCAGCATATCCCATACAGCACCGGCTGGTGCAGCAGGTAGATTAAAAGGCTGTGCCGCCCCGGCCAGGTGAGGGCCGGGTGCAGGGGGGTATGCAGCCAACTTGCTTCCTTTAGCTCCTTAATTATTCCCCCAACCCAGGTCCCGAAAAGAAACAGGAAAAACCAGGGCATCAGGGGAAAGTAGTCGGCGGAGTAGAAATCCCTATGTATAAATCCCAAAGGCCAAAGCCAGGTGGCTTCGACCAGCGTATTTTCCGTCCACACCCAGGTGACGGCAAACAGAACCAAAAACAGGGGGGCTGCAATGTTCCTGTTCAGCCTCTCGATGTATTTTCCTGCAAGGCCATAGATAATCGTGGCCACGCCCAAAAACTGCAGTATCCCGAAGAGTATGGGTTCTCCCGCCACATATGCCCCCAGCATAACCAGCAGTCCGGCGCAAAGAACAATAAGTCCCCGGCCCACATTGTTCCTGGAAAAACGGGAGGATATGCCCGAGACGAGTATGAAGCTGCAGCATATGAAAAGCTGCAGGGCGTCCAGCCCCGGTGATTCAAACTTCTCCGTCTCCATGAAGCCGAAAACCGTAAGGTCATACAGGAAGTGATAAACCAGCATGCATAATATGGCCAGGGAACGCCAGGCGTCCAGCAGGTCAATGCGCTTCATATCCTGTCTCCTTTATTGTCAATTGCGCCGTATGCGGTTTCGGCAGCCTACACGTTGAATCTGAACAGGGTCACGTCCCCGTCCTGCATTACGTAATCTTTGCCCTCGGAGCGGACCAGCCCTTTTTCCCGGGCGGCCGCCATGCTTCCGCAGGCCTTAAGGTCATCAAAGGCGACTATTTCTGCCCGTATGAAGCCTCTTTCCATGTCGGAATGTATTTTTCCCGCCGCCTGGGGAGCTCTGGTGCCCTTCTTTATTGTCCAGGCCCTCACTTCTTCCGGGCCGGCGGTGAGGAAGGAGATAAGCCCCAGAAGGCTGTAGGAGCACTTTATGAGCCGGTTGAGGCCGGATTCCGGTATTCCCATTTCCTCCAGGAACACCGCCTTTTCTTCGGGAGGCAGCTCGCCTATCTCCTGCTCCAGCTTGGCGCAGATAGGCAGCACCTGGGCGGCCTCCCGTTCCGCCAGTTCCGCCACGTCCATATAATATTGGTTGTTTTCAAGGCCGGACGCGAAACTTTCGTCGTCTACGTTGGCGGCGTAAATCACGGGCTTTAAAGTCAAAAGGTCGGAGGCAGCTATAATCTTCCTTTCCTCCTCGTCACATTTAAAACTTCTGGCGGGCTGCCCTGCGTCCAAATGCTCAAGGAGTCTTTCCAGCACCTCCGCCTCATGCAGGAACTTCTTGTCCCCTTTTCCGGCCTTTTTAGCCCTTTCTATGCGGCGGGCCACCATCTCCATATCGGCGATAACAAGCTCCAGGTTTACGGTCTCAATATCCCGGAGGGGATCTGTTTTCCCCTCCACGTGTATTATGTTCTCATCGTCAAAACAGCGCACCACGTGTATGATGGCGTCCGTCATGCGTATGTTGGATAGAAATTTGTTGCCCAGACCCTCGCCTTTGGAGGCGCCCCGCACCAGTCCCGCTATGTCAACAAATTCAATAACGGCCGGTGTGTACTTCTTGGGCGAGTAAAGCTGAGCCAAAAAGTCAAGCCGTTCATCCGGTACATTCACCACGCCCACGTTGGGCTCTATGGTGCAGAACGGATAGTTGGCCGACTCCGCGCCGGCGTTCGTAATGGCGTTGAAAAGGGTGCTCTTCCCGACATTCGGAAGCCCAACTATGCCAAGTTTCATATTGTTTTGTACCTTTTCAAAAAGCCTGAATAACCAAGGCTTTTTGCCTTTCGTTTATTTTTATTCGCCATTAAAAAAAAGCCATATAATCTACATTGTCTACTGGCTGTCGCAAAATAATCGATATATCTTTATCAAAAACAGAATACCCCCTACGTTCTTTTGCTTCAGTAATAGCCTTATCGGGTATTCCCAGTTGCTTATATATTAACCCCAAAAAAGTTAGATGTAAAACACGGCACATCGCAAACACTTCATGGTAAGTGGGCTCAGTACGTCTTCCGCTATAGTGGGTAAAAAAGTGCCGTGCATTTTTAATCTTGGTTACTACATTCTTAATTTGATCATAAGATAGTGATAATTCGGCATTTAACTGAGTTAAAGCATCACGGATGCATTCCTCAAAGTAAGGATCTCCATTTTTGTTTTTCTTTAAATAATCAGAACGATATGTATTTTCAAATAATTCTATTGCCTGTGTAAAGTTTAAAAACATGTTTATCCATGTCGCACGATTGCGAATAACCTCGTAATAAATCGCGGAAATAAACCTGTGTGAATAAAGTTCGCCCCACTTATCCCATATTGACTGCATGTCCGTCCTAACCAAACTGGTTGTAACAAAAAATGGTTCATCAATCACCTTGCACTCTTCTGCAAAATTAAAAATTAACTTGAAACGGCAGAAGGGTGAATAATTCTCGCCTGTTTCTTCTTCGTCCTCGAAATCAATATCATTCAATGGCAAATATCCATCTGCGAAAAAGAGAAACAAATTCCTAGCCTTTGCCATTTGCTTACGAGCAGTATTTATTGATACCGGTTCATTGAACTTATACATCAATACTGGTACAGATGTATATTCGACTTTTGCCTTCATGGGGGAATACTTCAAACAGCGTGAAATCACAAGTGTTCCCAATTCGTCATTTACTGTTATATCATCAGGAAAACAGTATTTCAACAATACAGGCGATTCTTTATTGAAATCAATTACTTCTTCAAAGGCTGGTTCAGAGAAAAACCATGTTATTTCCGGTAATTCCATAGAAGCAATTCTGATGGAACCATCATCTATAATTTTCCTACCAATAATTATTTCTGGAGGTTCGGCTTTCAATGTAGCTGATAATCTATCATCTATTCTCTGAGAACATAATATTGAAGCATCAATCAAAGTAATCTCAACAGAATTTACATCTCCAATGATTCTATACTTCTTCCAATAATCTAAAGAACGCGCCTTCTCAACATCGATTCTGCCATAAACTACTATATTCTTTCCATTATCTATAATTGTTCCGTCAAAACTAATGGATGTGCTCTCAGTCAGAATTTCAAAACTTCCAACTTTGCCAATTAACTCTTTAATATCATTCACCTTACATCCATCCTATCAATAATATTGCTGTCATTCCATTAATATTTGATATGTTAGGATTGCTTTATAGCTCAATAATACGCTTCTATTTCTATGCAATAGTATAACTGGCAGGCGTTGTTTGGCTGTCAACCGCGAACTTTGAACCACCCCTCTTAGGTGCGTTTAGGTCTATTCCAAGTCTCAATGTAAATGCAATTATTCCTTTCGCAAGAGTAAGGAGTCCATTAGCTGAACTCCTTACGCTCTTTTTAAAATATATTTTATTCCCCGCTTTTTTCGTCGGCTTCCTGACCGGCTTCAAAGCTAGAATCAGATTCAATGATTGTGCTCTCCGGCAGCGTCTCGGGAGCGGCTTTCAGCTCCTCAGCGGGCTTGCCGCCCTTTTCGGGAAATACCCCGTGCTCGCAGAAGTATTCGAACACATCGCCGTCCATGGTCTCGTTTTCAAGCAGATACTCGGCCACGGCGATAAGTTTGTCCCTATGTTCGGTCAGTATTTCTTCGCAGACACGGCTGGCCTCGTCAAATATGCGCTTAACTTCATCGTCTATGAGGGCGGCGGTTTCCTCGGAATAGCTCTTCATCTGGGAAAAGTCCCTGCCAATAAAAATGCTGTGCTCCGAGGAATCAAAGGAGATGGGTCCAAGCCTGTCGCTCATGCCGTATTTTGTAACCATGGAACGGGCCAGGGACGTAGCCTGCTGGATATCCCCGGCGGCGCCGGTGGAAATGTCGTCCAGCATCAGCTTTTCCGCTATGCGGCCGCCCAGGGAGGATACAATTCTCTCGAACATCTCCTTGCGGGAAATGAAATTCTTGTCCTCCTGGGGCCTGAAGATTGTCATGCCGCCGGCGGGGCCTCTGGGTATGATGGTGATGTGGTGTACAGGGTCCACATGATCAAGGTATCTGGAGACAACCGCGTGGCCAGCCTCGTGGTATGCGGTGAGCCTGCGTTCCTTTTCGGTAATGACGCGGCTCTTCTTTTCGGGACCGGCCATGACCTTCAGGGTGGCCTCTTCGATTTCGGCCATGGTTATAAAGCGCTTCTTGCGGCGTACGGCCAGAAGGGCCGCCTCGTTCAGCAGGTTTTCCAAATCCGCGCCGGTAAAGCCGGGCGTGCCCCTAGCAATGCTGTTGAGGTCCACGTCGTCCCCCAAAGGCTTTCCACGGGCGTGAACCTTCAATATGGCCTCCCTGCCCTTGATGTCGGGCAGGCCAACATAAACCTGCCTGTCGAAACGCCCGGGCCGCAGGAGAGCATTGTCCAGTATATCCTTACGGTTGGTGGCGGCAATGACAATAACGCCCTCGTTGGTGCCGAAGCCGTCCATCTCAACCAGCAGCTGGTTGAGGGTCTGCTCCCGCTCGTCGTGCCCGCCGCCCAGGCCAGCGCCTCTCTGGCGTCCAACCGCGTCTATCTCGTCTATAAATATAATGGCGGGTGCCACCTTCTTCGCCTGCTCAAAGAGGTCGCGTACACGGGCAGCGCCCACGCCGACATACAGCTCCACAAAGTCGGAGCCGGATATGGACAAAAATTGAACGCCGGCCTCGCCGGCCACTGCCTTGGCAATGAGGGTCTTACCTGTGCCCGGAGGTCCCACAAGCAGCACGCCCTTAGGGATACGGGCTCCCATAGCGGTATAGGCCGAGGGGTTCTTCAGGTAGTCCACAATCTCCTGAAGCTCCGCCTTCTCCTCCTCGGCTCCCGCCACATCGGCAAACGTAAACTTCTTTTTCTCGTCGCTGCCCAGCCTGGTGCGGGCCTTGCCGAACTTCATGGCTCCGGCAGCGCCGCCTGCCCCCGTGGCCTTGTTCATCATTACATACCAAAGCACTCCGAAAATGATGATTACGCCCAGGTACGGCAAAAATGATACCCAAACGGGCATTATAAAGCCTTCATCGTAATCGTACTCTTTTATAATGCCGCGTTCATTCTGGTCCATTATAAGTTCGTTCAAATCGTTATAAAAGACATTAAAGTTGTACATTTCGTAGGTAACGGTTTTACTGTCGTTCCAAGACTCTCTCAGATTCAGGATAAGCGTGTTACCCTCCGTCCTGAAGGATTCCACCTTTTCCTGCTTGAAGAGCTCGACAACGTCGGAATAAAGCAGAGTCGCCGGCTCATTCTGAGAGGTCAGGGAAAAGACAGTCGCAAGTAATATCACAAGTATCAGGGCGTAGAAGCCTACGTCCCGAGCCCTGTTTCTGTTATGCTTCAACAAAAATCACATCCTTAATTTTGGGACAACCATATTATGTGCAATGGCTGCAATAAATGCAACCTGGTTTAGTCGCTATAGATTTCAGGTTTAAGTATGCCAATAAACGGCAGATTCCTATACCTTTCCGCGTAGTCGAGGCCGTAACCGACCACAAAAGCGCCGGGTATCTCAAAGCCCGAATAGTCCACCTTTATGGGGACACGGCGGCGGGCAGGCTTATCCAGCAGCGTAACAAGAGTTATGGAGGCGGGTTTTCTTACCCGCAGATAGTTTACCAGATAATTAAGCGTAAGGCCACTGTCAAGTATATCCTCAACTACAATGATATGCCTGTTCTCTATATCCTGACTGAGGTCCTTTGTTATCTCAACGGCGCCGGAAGTAACGGACCTGTTGCCGTAGGAGGATACCGCCATAAAATCGACGG
>JBMNQG010000056.1:0-11331 GCA_050944015.1 Oscillospiraceae bacterium | reverse complement strand
CCGGAAGTATTCCGGCGTATCCCTGAGGAGCAGGTTCTGGCCAGAGAGAGCGTTAAGGAAATGATTCTCAACTATTCACGGTTTTTATCCCGATTTGAGGCTGATATATTGAGCCTTTATCTTGATGGCCTTTCTTATAAGGAAATGGCCGAGTATGTCGGCAGGTCTCAAAAATCTGTCGACAATGCCATACAGCGTATACGGCGCAAACTGGCCCGATGCCTTAACCTTGGCGATATCAGCGTTTAGCTGAACGCATATATGCCCGACTGGGTAAAGATTTTAGCAAAAGAGAGGATTCAAAATGTACCAAGACAAAACCTTAGTGTGCAAGGAATGTGGAACTGAATTCTTGTTCAGCGCCGGCGAGCAGGAGTTCTATGCGGCTCGTGGATTCCAGAACGAACCCCAGCGCTGCAAGAGCTGTCGGGATGCCCGCAGGAACGCCGCCCGTGGTCCTCGTGAGTATCACACGGCTGTCTGTGCAGCCTGCGGCGGCGAGGCCCGCGTGCCCTTCCAGCCCAAGTCAGATAGGCCCGTGTATTGCAGTGAGTGCTTTGCCAAGATCAAAGAGGAGTCTATCAGCGCCGTAGGAAACTAAGCCTACCAAACAAGTATGAAAAACAGCGGGACGCGATAAACCGTCCCGCTGTTTTTTTGTATTTCGGTGTTGAATTTTATCTGTATTGCGGATATAATAATTCTAACTAGAAGTGGAGGTTATCTTATGTTTCAAGTTACAAAAGAAACAATTATTGCCGATATTATGAGAAATGCTCCTTATACCATGCCTCTGTTCCAGGGCATAGGAATGCATTGCATGGGATGCGCCATGGCCAGCGGTGAAAATGTCGAACAGGCCTGCGCCGCCCACGGCGTGGACGCTGATGAGTTTGTTGAAAGACTCAACAAGTTCATTGCCGAGAACGAATGAATGAGGCCGCAGGCGGGGGCGTTTGCCCCCGCTCTTGCTTTATAAGGCCAAATGCAGCTTTTTGGAGAGATGCTTATGGAGACTTTCTCCCTTTCGCCCCGGCTTTCGGCCATAGCCTCTCTGGTACCTAAAGGTGCGAAAGTAGCCGATGTGGGCACTGACCACGGCTATGTGCCGGTTTGGCTTGTTCAGCGGCAGGTGGCGGCGTCCGTTATCGCCACTGACATTAAACCGGATCCCCTGGAGAAGGCGGTGCTGTCCGCAAGGAGAGCCGGTGTGGAGGACAGGATAAAATTTTTGCTTTGCGACGGGCTGAGGGACTGCCCGCCGGAGGAAACGGACACCGTCATAATAGCGGGCATGGGCGGGGAGACAATCAGGAATATCCTCAAAGAGGCGCCATGGACCCGAGGCGAGGGACGCAGGATGATTCTGCAGCCCATGACCAAGCCGGAGCTTTTGAGGCTCTGGCTTAACGATAACGGATATGCCATTTATGGCGAAAAGCTTGTCAAGGACGCCGGGGTGATTTACCCCATAATCCTCGCTTCAGGGGGACAGCAGCCGCCCCTGACGGAGGCGGAGCTTTACACGGGCAGGTGGGAGCTTATATGCGGTGACCCTTTATTTGAGGATTATTTGGAGCTGCTTGCGTCAAAGACCGCCCGGGCCATAGGAGGCCTCCAGCGGTCCAGGCGGGCAGAGGATATGTCCAGGCTGGAGAAGCTTAAAGCAGCCTCGGCCGGTTTTGATATAATGAAAAAAAGGCTCATAGCAAAAAGGGAAGGGAAGGACGATTAATGCCGACAGTAAAGATGATACGTGATTATTTTGAAAACCGGGTACCCGCTCACCTTAAAATGGATTTTGACAACGTGGGCCTGCTTGTAGGCATAACCGACATGCCCGTTACCAGGGCTCTGGTTTCTTTGGATATAACGCGGGAAGTAATCTCAGAGGCGGCTGAGTGGGGTGCGGAGCTAATAGTATCACATCATCCCTTGTTTTTCGACCTGAAAAAAGTAACCGACGAGGACCTAACAGGGCGCAAAATTATCGGACTGATTTCCGCCGGCATATCCGCCATTTGCATGCACACGAACCTTGACGCGGTGGAAGGCGGCGTCAACGACGCCCTCATGACCATCCTTGGGGGCAGGGTAACCGGCCTTTTGAACCATAGCGGCCTTACGCCCGAAGGCAAGCCCTACGGTATAAGCAGAATCGGGGAGATGGACAGCCCGGTAGAGTTCGACAGTTTTCTGGCCAGGGTTAAATCTGCCCTCAATGCAGCCGGCCTGCGGTATTACAGCGCGGGACGTCCGGTTTTCAAGCTTGCAGTTTGCGGCGGTTCGGGAGGAGGAGACCTGCCGCTGGCGGCTTCCGCCGGCTGCGATACCTTTGTGACGGCGGACGTAAAATACGACCAGTTTCTGGCCGCAAGGGATTACGGCATAAACCTTGTTGACGCGGGGCATTTCTGTACGGAAAACGTGGTAACCCCGGTCATAGCTTCGCTGCTCAAAGAGGGCTTCTCTGAGCTTGAAGTAAATATTTCGTCAAAACATAAACAAATAGACAGTTATTATTAAGAATTTTTTGCTGTTATTTGCATTGTTTTTTATAATCGCATATGTTATTATTTTAACGAATATTGTTAATAGTTTGACGTTCGGCGATGATTGAAAGGAGAAATGCTGATTGAGCAGGCTGATAATGCCTCCGGAGAGCCAGACGGAGAAGGTGCTCCGGGAGCTGTATGGTATAGTGCTGAGGAGAGTGGCCTCAGGCGCATCTCTACTTTGCCCGGTTGACATGGTAACGGCGTTTTTAAAACTCTGCCATGCCCAGTCCTGCGGCAAGTGCGTGCCGTGCCGCATAGGGCTGGGCCAATTAATTGACATGCTGGAAGACGTATTGGACGGCAATGCCACAAATGCGACGGTTGCTCTCATTGAAAAAACCGCAAGGTCCATTTACGCCTCAGCCGACTGTGCCATAGGCTTCGGGGCGGCGGAGATGGTTCTCAGAGGACTAGAGGGATTTAGGGAGGACTACATAGCGCACGTTAGGGATAAACGCTGCAGCGTGCAGTGCGAGCAGGGGGCTCCCTGCATATCTCTTTGCCCCGCGGGAGTGGAGATACCCGGTTATATAGCCTTGATTGCGGAAGGTCAATATGCGGATGCCATAAGGCTCATTCGCAGGGACAATCCTTTCCCCACCGTATGCGGCTATGTATGCGAACACCCCTGCGAGGCCAAATGCCGCAGGCATATTTTGGATGACGCTATCAATATAAGAGGATTAAAGCGATTTGCCGCCGATAATGCAGGATATGTGCCGCCTCCAAAGAAGTACCCTGAAACCGGCAAGCGGGTGGCTATCATCGGTGCGGGGCCGGCAGGACTTACCGCCGCATACTATCTTGCCCTGATGGGACACACTGTGGAGGTTTTTGAAAAGCGGGGGCAGTTGGGAGGCATGCTCCGCTACGGAATACCCAGGTACCGCCTGCCTTCCGATAAACTGGACAATGATATAAGGGCGATTCTGGATACGGGAATTAAAGTTCATACCGGTATGGAAGTTGGCCGGGACGTCAGCATTGATACCCTTAGGAAGGAATATGATGCCATCTTTATCTCCATTGGCGCCCATACGGACAAGAAGCTGCAGATTCCAGGAACGAAAGGGCCAGGTGTGATCCCCGCCATTGAAATGCTTCGTGACCTTGGCGAAGGCGTGCATAGGGACTTTGCCGGCAAGACCGTCAATGTTATCGGCGGCGGCAATGTGGCCATGGATGCCGCCAGGAGCGCCATGCGCTTGGGTGCAAGGCGCGTAAACATTGTTTATCGGAGGCGCCAGCAGGATATGACCGCCCTCCCTGAGGAGGTGGAAGGCGCCATCGCCGAGGGGTGCGACCTGATAACCCTGTGCGCCCCCCACAGTATCGAACGCAACGCGGAAGGGAACATCAAAGCCCTATGGGTGCAGCCTCAGCTTGCCGGTCCCATAGTGGACGGTAGGCCCCTGCCAATTGACGCCGCAGAACCCCGCCATCGAATACCCTGTGACCTGATAATAGTTGCCATTGGGCAGGCCATAGAGTCGGAGAATTTCGGCAAGGCCAGAATACCTCTGGACCGGGATGCCATATGCGCCGGAGGGGACAGTTCCGTTTTGGACCATCCGGGCATATTTGCAGGAGGGGACTGCGTTACCGGTCCCGCCACGGTTATTAAAGCCATTGCAGCAGGCAAAGTGGCGGCAGCAAACATTGATGAATACCTGGGTTTCCATCACCCCATCAAGGCCGATGTGGATATTCCCGCACCCGGTATGATTAAAACCGAGGCCTGGGGAAGGGCAAATATGGTAGAGCGTGAGGCCGCCGTGCGTAAACAGGATTTTGAAATGATAGAGGAGCCTCTGAGCGGCGAGGCGGCCTGTCTAGAGGCTTCGCGCTGTCTGCGCTGTGACCATTACGGCTACGGCACATATTGGGCTGACAGGAGGAGAAAATGGTGAGTAAAAACGACACCGGGAAAATTATAAACGTGACCATAGATGGCAGGCCGGTAAAGGTTCCCGAGGGAACTACCATACTTCATGCAGCCCAGAGCGTAGGCGTTTTCCTGCCCACCCTCTGCTATCTTAAAGAAGTCAACGATATCGGAGCCTGCCGAGTCTGCGTAGTGGAGGTTGAAGGCTATGGCCGTCTTGTCACATCCTGCAACACAGCGGTCAAAGAGGGTATGGTGATACATACCAACAGTCCCCAGGCCAGGGAAACCCGCAGAGTAAATGTGGAACTTATACTCTCCCAGCACGACACCCAATGTGCTTCCTGTGTCCGGAGCGGCAACTGTGTCCTCCAGACAGTGGCAAATGATTTGGGGATTATCTATAACAACTACAAAAAGGATGTGCCGAAAGGGAATTGGAACAAGAGCTTCCCTCTGATACGACATGAATCAAAGTGCATCAAATGCATGCGCTGCATCCAGTATTGCAACAATGTTCAGAACATAGGGGTTTGGGATTCCATTAACAGCGGCGGCAGGACTACGGTAGGTGTTTCCGGCGGGCGCTCCATATCTGAGTCTGACTGCTCTCTCTGCGGCCAGTGCATAACTCATTGCCCCGTGGGGGCGTTGAGGGTAAGGGATGACACCGACAGGGTTTTTGAGGCTCTCGCTGACCCCGACAGGATAACCGTTGTTCAGATTGCCCCCGCCGTTCGGGTAGCCTGGGGCGAAACGCTTGGGCTTAATCGGGAATTTGCCAACGTCAAACGGCTGGTGGCGGCTTTCAGAAAAATGGGCTTTGATTATGTTTTCGATACTACTTTCAGCGCCGACCTGACGATTATGGAGGAGGGCAGCGAATTTGTTAGAATCCTCACCGGGAAGGATAAGCGCAGACGCCCGCTGTTCACTTCCTGCTGCCCCGGCTGGGTGCGGTTTGTAAAATCCCACTACCCTGATATGGTGGATCAACTTTCCACCGCCAAATCTCCTCAACAGATGTTTGGAGCAGTGGCAAAGACCTATCTGGCGGAGTTGCTCCAGGTTGACCCCTCAAAGATTTTCTGCGTGTCGGTAATGCCCTGCGTTGCCAAAAAAAGCGAATGCGATTTGCCCACCATGAGAGACGATAACGGAATGCCCGATGTGGACTGCGTTCTTACCACGCGGGAGATAGATCGGATGATAAAGGCGGAGCATATACTTCCCACGCAGCTGGAGGAAGAGGAGTTTGACGACTTCGCGGGAATAGGGTCCGGAGCCGGAGTAATTTTCGGCGCTGCCGGCGGAGTAATGGAGGCTGCCCTGCGGTCCGTATACTACCTCATAACCGGGGAAAACCCCACCGTGGAGGCGTTTTCCGATGTTCGGGGCAGAAACGGCTGGCGTGAGGCCACATACTTTATTAAGGGCGATCCTATCCGCGTTGCGGTAGTCAGCGGGCTTGGCAATGCCCGAAAGCTAATCGAAGCTCTGAGGACGGGAGAAGTTCAGTACGACTTTGTTGAGGTCATGAGCTGTCCCGGAGGCTGTGCGGGCGGCGGTGGACAGCCCATTACCCCCGGTCAGGAGAAGGCCTTGGAGCGAGGGGAGAGCCTTTACGGCATTGACAGAGCCTCGTCCCTGCGCTTTTCCCATGAAAATCCCGAAGTGCGCCAGATGTATGAATACTACAGCGACAAGCCCATGATGGAGCGTGTTCAGCATAAACTGCATACCGACCACAGCCGGTGGCATATGCCGCTTAGCCCCAACCATAAATAGCCTGGCACATAAAAAAGGAACCGTTTTTCTTAAACGGTTCCTTTTCTAATTCTATATTATGCGAGCAAGTCTGTAAGCCGGATTCTG
Organism: Oscillospiraceae bacterium; assembly: GCA_050944015.1. Classification (GTDB taxonomy): domain Bacteria; phylum Bacillota; class Clostridia; order Oscillospirales; family Oscillospiraceae; genus DUOX01. Next base: position 5,013 of record JBMNQG010000056.1, on the reverse strand, counting down.
TCTTAAACAGCCATCTATCTCGACGCATCGTTGCCGATACGCTCTAGCCACCTCCTCGAGGAGGCCGGGCAAGCCTGTGTTCCCCTCCACGGTGTTGCTCCGGATAGAGTTTACAGCGCCGGTCTGTCTCCAGCCGGCGGGTGAGCTCTTACCTCACCTTTCCACCCTTACCCCGTCGTCGTAGCAAGACGACAAGGCGGTATATCTCTGTTGCACTTTTCCTGAAGTCGCCTTCGGCGGGCGTTACCCGCTATCCTTGCCCTGTGGAGCCCGGACTTTCCTCACACACAGCCTTTCGACTTGTGTGCGCGGCTGTTCGACTTACTCGCATGAATATATTACAACACAGAAAATCAGTTGTCAATGGAATGAATAACCGGCATAACGGGTAAATGTTTTAAGAAAAATGCGAAATGTGAAAAAAGCGATACGACTGATTATTGTTGAAATCTACCTTTATTGGTTATATAATCTATTAATCAAGAGGTGATTTTCATGACGTTAAACGAATATATAGATAATCTGCGCGGCAAACGCGTTGCCGTCGTAGGCATAGGCGTTAGCAATACCCCCCTTATAGAATGTCTGCTTGCAGGCGGCTGCTCCGTCACTGCCTGCGATAGGCGCACCAGAGAACAGTTGGGAGAAGCGGCCGCCAGGCTGGAGAGCATGGGGGCCGTTTTGCGCCTTGGCCCGGATTATCTCCGGGACCTGGATTTCGACGTGATTTTCAGGACGCCCGGCGTACACCCCTATAAGCCGGAGCTTATGGCTGCCCGGGAGAGGGGCTGCATTATCACCTCTGAGATGGAAGCGTTTTTTTCCCTCTGTCCCTGCCGCACCATAGCAGTTACAGGAAGCGACGGAAAGACCACAACCTGTTCTATAATTGCCGAGCTTTTGAAGGCCGAAGGCTATAAAGTCCATCTAGGAGGGAACATAGGGAAACCCCTGTTGACGGAGATTCCCAATATTGCGCCGGAGGACATCGTTGTGCTGGAGCTCAGCTCCTTTCAGCTTCACAGCATGAAATGCCGGCCCAACGTGGCTGTTATAACCAACATTTCTCCAAATCATCTGGACGTGCATCCTGACTTTGAGGACTATGTTAACGCCAAGAAAAGAATTTTTCTTGAACAGGAAGACGACAATACGCTGGTACTCAACCTGGACAACAATATCACCGCAGGTTTTGCCGGTGAATCCAGGGCAAAGGTTAGATTCTTCAGCCGCCGGGAATCAATGGAAAACGGCGTTTTTTCCAGGGACGGCATGATCTATCTCTCCAGGTACTATCAGGTCAGCTCCATTATCCCGGAGACGGAAATCCTGCTACCCGGAGTCCACAACATTGAAAACTATATGGCCGCCTTTGCAGCCACGGAGGGCCTGGTCTCCACCAGAGTCTGCCGCCGGGTAGCCAGAACCTACGGGGGAGTAGCCCACAGGCTTGAGGTCATCAGAAAGCTGAGGGGCGTCACATACTGCAACGATTCCATTGCTACCAGCCCCACCAGAACCATAGCGGGGCTACGCTCCTTTACGACAAAGCCCATACTTATAGCGGGTGGCTATGACAAAAACATCCCCTTTGACGAACTTGCCCGTGAGATTGTCCGCCGGGTAAAGGCCTTAATTCTCACGGGAGATACCGCTCAGAAGATAAAGGCCGCCGTGGAAGCGGATCTTGAATACGAACCTTTCAAACTGCCAATAACAGTTTGTGAGGATTTCGGGGAAGCGGTCCTGACGGCCCACGAAGCGGCAGAAGAGGGGGACATTGTTCTTCTTTCGCCTGCCTGCTCGTCTTTCGATAAGTTCCGCAATTTCGCCCACCGGGGCGATGTATTCAGAGAAATTGTACTTAGATTGGAGTAGGATATGAATCTGACAGAAATGATAAAGGCTCTGTGCTCTTTAGCGGCGCCATCGGGTTTCGAGGACCAGGCCAGAAAGTTGGTGCGGGAGCTGTTGGAGCCATACGTGGATGAAATGAGAGAAGATCCTATGGGCAACCTGATTGCTGTGAAGAAATGCGGCAAACCCGACGCCAAGCGTCTGATGCTGGATGCCCATATGGACGAAGTGGGCCTTATTGTAACCGGTATCGAAAAGGGTTTCCTGCGCTTTGCCACTTTGGGGGGTATAGACCCCCGAATGCTGCCGGCAAGAGAGGTCAGGAGTCTGACCGAGGAGCCGGTTGTCGGAGTCATCGACACCATGCCGCCTCATGCCCTCGCGCCGGAGGAAATGGATAAAGCGATTGAAACGGACAATCTGTTTATAGATGTGGGCATGTCTCAGGAACAGGCCGCCGCCCGCATACCTCTGGGAACGGCCGCCGTGTTTGCCGGGGGCTGCGAAACCCTGGGAAGCTCCATGCTCTGCGGAAAGGCGCTGGACGACAGAGCCTGCGTTGCAATAATTATCAAGACTATGGAGAACCTGAAGGACAGGGATTTAAACCTGGACCTTTACTGCCTTATCAGCACCCAGGAGGAGGTGGGCACCCGGGGAGCCATTACTGGAACCTACAGCATCCGGCCGGATTACGCAATTGCCGTAGATGTGACCCACGCCCACACCCCCGACGCCAAGAAGGAGAAGACCCTGCCCATGGGCAAGGGAGCCGCAATTGGCGTAGGACCCAATATGAACAGGTTTGTCACGGAACTGCTCATTGAAACAGCAAAGGACAAGTCAATACCTTATCAGGTGGAGGTCCTGCCCAGCAGCAGCGGCACTGACGGCTGGGTCATACAAATCTCCCGGAGCGGCGTGCCTACCGGTCTGGTGTCGCTGCCGGTAAAATACATGCACAGCCCCGTGGAGATGATGAACGTCGACGACGCTGAAGCCATAGTCAGGCTACTGACGGAATTTACCTTAAGGCTGGGAGAGGAGCGAAGTTATGCTTGACACGGTAAAAACCCTTTGCTATTTAAGCGGCGTTTCCGGCTGTGAGGACGAAGTGCGCGACTATATTCTGGAGAGGGCCATGCCCTTTGCCAGTGAGATTATTACCGATTCCATAGAAAACCTTCTGGTATTCAAAAAGGGCAGGGTAGAGCCCGGCAAAAGGCTTATGCTCTGCGCCCACATGGACGAGGTAGGCCTTATCGTCACAGGCATAGACGATGAGGGATATTTGAAGTTTGATTTTATCGGCGGGATAGACCGCCGTGTTGTCATAGGAAAGCGCGTGTATGTTGGTCATGACCGCATTCCCGGTTTTATCGGCATCAAGGCTTTTCATCTTTTGGACAAGGACGAGAAAAAGACCGTTCCCAAGGTCGGCGATATGTATATTGATATCGGGGCAAGAAGCAAGGCCGAGGCGGAAAAACAGGTTGCCCTGGGCGATGTGGTCGCGTTTGACGATGTAATTGCCGAGTTTGGCGATGGCTGTCTTAAGGCAAAAGCCCTTGACGACAGGGTAGGCTGCGCCGTAATGCTGAAGCTTCTGGAGGAGGAGCTGCCCTGCGACACCTGGTTTGCCTTTACGGTGCAGGAGGAGGTGGGCACCCGGGGGGCCAATGTGGCGGCGTATAAGCTGAGACCGGACCTGGCCCTGGTGCTGGAAGGCACTACGGCCGCCGACCTGCCCGGAGTTGACGAGGGAAAGCAGATATGCAGTCTTAACGGGGGCATCGTAATCCCCTTTATGGACCACGGGACCATATATGACAGAGGCCTCTTTAAAATGCTTGCCAGACTTGCCGACGATAACCACATAAAATGGCAGACCAAGGGCCGCATAACCGGAGGAACGGATGCTTCCGCCATACAGCGCAGCCGCGAGGGCGTGCGTACGGGGGCTCTGGCTTGTGCGGTAAGGAATATTCATTCCCACGCCTGTATTGCTAAAATAAAAGATTTTGATGACATGCTGGAGCTTGCCCGGCTGTTTTTGGAGGAAGTTGCAAATGATTGAAATCTCGCAGCGGATATTTGAGCTTTCAGAGAAAGCTCAGGCCCGATTATCGGAGCCTTTTGCGGAAATTGACCGGAGGGCGCAGATAAACACCAAGCGTGTTCTGGAGGCTTTCCATGATAACCGCGTCTCCGATTCCTGCTTTGTCGGCACTACCGGATACGGCTACGATGACCACGGCAGGGATACGCTGGATAAGATATACGCCCAGGTTTTCGGGGCTGAAGCCGCGCTTGTGCGCATAGGCTTTGTAAACGGCACTCACGCCATATCCTGCGCTCTTTTTGCCGCGGTCGAGCCCGGGGACACGCTGCTGTCCGTAACCGGCGCGCCATACGACACCCTTCGGGGCGTGATTGGAATATCGGGCGGCTACCCGGGCAGCCTGAAGCGTTACGGAGTAAACTACGCCCAGGTGGATCTGGATCCGGACGGCGGGCCGGATTTTGAAGCGATTTCCTCCGCTGCGGCAAATTCTAAAGTAAAGGCTGTTTTTATTCAGCGTTCCCGGGGATATTCCCAAAGACGGGCTCTTTTAATAGAGGAAATTGACGAAATCATAGTAAACGTAAAAAGGGTAAACCCCTCGGCCGCAATTATTGTGGACAACTGCTACGGGGAATTTGTGGATGTTTTGGAGCCCACCCATGTGGGGGCAGACCTTATAGCCGGTTCGCTTATTAAAAACCCCGGCGGGGGGTTTGCCCCCACCGGAGGGTATGTGGCGGGAAGGGCCGATTTAGTGGAGCGGGCGGCCATGCGTCTGACCACACCGGGAATTGGGGGAGAATGCGGCCCCACCCTGGGGAATAACCGTCTTTTATATCAGGGCTTTTTTATGGCCCCCCATACGGTGGCCCAGGCACTCAAAACTGCGGTATTCTGCGCGGAACTAATGGGAGAGCTGGGGTATAAGACCTCGCCTGGGCCCTTTGAAAGACGCTCGGATATTATACAGATGATTGAGCTGAAAACCGCCGAGAACCTCAAAAAGTTCTGCCGGGGCATACAGATGGGGGCTCCTGTGGACTCCTATGTCACCCCGGAGCCGTGGCAAATGCCCGGATACGATTGCCCGG